>NZ_BAABIC010000016.1:0-187816 GCF_039542425.1 Pseudonocardia yuanmonensis | reverse complement strand
CCTCCGGGGTCCGAGCTGTGGTTCCTCGACAGCTCCACACCTCGCCCGGAGGTCCTCCCTACATCAAGATCATAAGCCTCGGCGTGTCACGTCGCCCGCCGTGTCACCAACCTCCGTAGGTGGGACATCTAGCGGTTTCCGCTGTCCGGCGAATGCGCCGACGACCGGCACCGGATGATGCTCTGGCCGACTGTGCCGCAGGCCCACACCAGCGCGGTCTGCGGCGTCGACTCGCAGCTGCGGGCGGCGAACTCCCCCGCCCCGATCTCGCGGCGTGCCATCGCGAGCGCTGACGTGGCGACCTCCTGCACGGGCGCTCGCCAGCGCCGTCGGCGCGGTCCCGGACCGAGCGGGGCGAGCAGGACTCCCTTGGCTACGGTGATCCGCGTCGTAGCTCCCGAGCCCGCTCAGCACCCCGGATCGAACAGCGCCTCGTGCCGCGGCCCCCGCTGCCGTGCACGCCGCGGCCGCAGCCGACGTCTCGCCCGCTCGAACCCGTGCGGCTTGTCCGGCTGCCTCCGACAGTCCGGATACGACGCCGCCGACCTCGGCTGCATCTGCGCCGCCAGCCCGTCGCTTCCGCGGCTCGTTCACTCTGCCTCTCCGCACGCGGAGACGTCATCGAGTCGACGCCGGACGTCGGCGAGCACCTGGTCCGAGAGGTCCGGGACCCGCCGTCGTCGTCGATCAGCGGAGCCGCCATGAGCGCGACGGTCGTGGTCACCAGGCCGACCAGCGTCGCGAACTCCGCCCGGGATGCGGGCGGGTAGGCCGCATAGTCAGCACTCGCAAACACGTCCAACGTTTCACTATCGGCGCGTTCCCCCGTCCGACACCGTCCTCGCTCGTGGAATCCACTCCGGACCGATTAGTCTCTGTTGTCCGTTTCATGCGCTCAGTAGGGGCACTGCATAGTTTCGGACATGTTGCAACCTGAGACACGTCACGCCACGGACCGCACTTCTTAGGTTAGCCTCAGCGACGTCTCGCCAGGGAGGATGAGAACTTCATGTGAAAGTGCTGTCGCGCCACGGACCGTCGCCGCAGGCGCCGACGCAGCCGTCCCGTCGACGACGCGAGAGGTCGACGAGGAGATCCTTCGGAATTTCCCATGCTCGACCCCATGGCGGGAGGCCTCCGCCAGATGAGTCCAGTGTGGACGCGTGTGAGTGCGAACGCAGGCACGACCCGGGCATGGGTGGGCGAGTCGCTCAGCGAAGAGGAGTGTGGATGTCTCAGATCGGTCCCCTGGACCTGGTCGGCGTCGGTTTCGGTCCGTCGAACCTGGCCCTGGCCGTCGCCATCGCCGAGTTCAACGCCGAGAGTTCCTGTTCCGCGCAGATACAGGCCAGGTTCGTGGAGCGGCAGAGCGCCTTCGGCTGGCACCGGGGCATGCTGCTCGAGGACGCGACGATGCAGGTCAGCTTCCTCAAGGACCTGGTGACGTTGCGCAACCCGGCCAGCCCGTACGGCTTCCTGTCCTATCTGCACGCTCGTGGCCGGCTGGTGGATTTCATCAACTACGGCAGCGTGTTCCCGACCCGGCTCGAGTTCCACGACTACCTGGAGTGGGTGGCGGGCCGGTTCGACGACCAGGTGGACTACGGGACCGGGGTGACCTCGATCGACCCGGTGCCCGGCACGCCGGACCTGGTCGATGTGGTCACCTCGCGCGGAACGGTGCTCCGCACCCGCAACGTCGTGCTGGCCACCGGGCTGACGCCCCACCTGCCCGACGGCGTCGTGGCCGGGGAGCGGATCTGGCACACGCGGGACCTCCTCACCCGCCTCGACAGCATCGCCGAACCACGCCGGGTGATCGTGGTCGGCGCCGGTCAGAGCGCCGCCGAGGCCGTGGAGCACCTCCACCGGCGGTTCGCCGACGCCGAAGTCTGGGCGGTGTTCAACCGCTATGGCTACAGCCCGGCCGACGACTCCTCGTTCGCCAACCGTGTGTTCGACCCGGGTGCCGTCGACGACTTCTTCCGTGCCCCTGACCAGGTCAAACAGATGATCCTCGGCTACCACGCCAACACCAACTACTCCGTCGTCGACCCCGACCTGATCGAGACCCTCTACCGGCGCCACTACCACGAGAAGGTCGGTGGCCGGGAGCGGCTGCGGTTCCTCAACGTCAGCCGGGTGGCCGACGTGGTGCCGTCGGGCGACCACGTCGAACTGGCGGTGGAGTCCCTGATCCACGGTGGTCGCGAGGTGCTCAGCGCGGACCTGGTCGTGTATGCCACCGGCTACCGGTCCTCGGACCCCTGCACGCTGCTGGGCGACCTCGCCGACAGCTGCCTGCGCGACGACGCCGGACGTCTCGCGATCGGCCGCGACTACCGCATCCGGACCGATCCCCGGCTGCGGGTCGGCATCTACGTGCAGGGCGCCACCGAGCACACCCACGGCCTGTCCTCGACGCTGCTGTCGAACATCGCCGTGCGCAGCGGCGAGATCGTCCGCTCGGTCGCGGCTCCGGCGCCCGCCCACGTCTGACCCCACCGCGACGGCAGAAGGCGAGAACGCATGTCCACCAACCCCTTCGACGACGAGAACGGCACCTTCCACGTGCTGGTGAACGACGAGGGGCAGCACTCCCTGTGGCCCACGTTCGCCACGGTCCCGGAGGGATGGCACGTGGCGCTGTCGGCGGCGAGCCGACAGGAGTGCCTCGACCACATCGAGGAGAACTGGCGCGACCTGCGCCCCCGGAGCCTGCAGCAGGCGATGGACCAGAACAGGAGCACGCTGTGAGTACCCGAACGTCCCTTCCCGTCCGACGGCGGTGGCTGCTCGCCGGCGCCGCCGCCCTTGCCGTCGTCGTCGCGGGCTGCGGCGGTCCGGCGGACACGCCGGCCGCACCGCAGGCCCAGGCTCCCCAGCAGGGCACGGGTCTGCCGGTCACCATCGACCACGCGCTCGGCTCCACCACCATCACTGCGCCGCCGCAGCGGGTGGTGACCGTCGGCTGGAGCGACCAGGACGCGGTCCTCGCCCTGGGCGTCACGCCGGTCGGCACGGCCGAGTGGTTCAACGAGCAGCCCGGGGCGATCTTCCCGTGGGCCACCCAGGCTGCGGGCGGTGCCGTCCCCGAGATCGTCTCGAACGCCGGGGAGATCAGCTTCGAGAAGGTCGCGGCGCTCAAGCCGGACCTGATCCTCGCCCTCTACGAGGGGCTGGACCAGTCCGAGTACGACAAGCTCTCCGCGATCGCTCCCACCGTGGCGCAGTCCAAGCAGTTCGACGAGTTCGGCGCTCCGTGGCAGGACATGACCCTGACGGCCGGGAAGGCCCTGGGCCGTGAGCAGCAGGCCAAGGAGCTCGTCGCCGACACCGAGGCCAAGTTCGAGGCTGTCCGCGACGCCCACCCCGAGTGGGCGCAGAAGACCATGCTGGTGGGTGCCACAGCCGAGAACGGCACGTACACGGTGTTCAGCCCGCAGGACCCCAAGGTCCGCTTCTTCGCCGACCTCGGGTTCCGGACCCAGCCGCCGTGGCTGGCCGGCCGGGTCGCGGACAACGTGGCCACCGTCAGCGCCGAGGAGTACAAGCTCCTCGACGTCGACCGGCTGGCCTGGACCTCCGACCCGGACCTCATGCAGGTCCTGCGCGACGACCCGATCTACAACCGGCTCGACGTCGTCAGGTCCGGCCGGGTGAGCTACTTCGACTACACCACGGCGCCGTTCCCGGGCGCGGCGATCACGTTCACCACCGTGTTGAGCATCCCCTACGCCCTGGACCAGGTCGTTCCCGAGCTGGAGAGGATGGACGCCAAGCAGTGACCGCCATGAGCATCGACGAGCTGACGCCGTGGGCCCGGGCCCTTCCGCGGACGGTCGACGAGCTGCCCTGGTCCCGACTGTTCGAGGTACGGGCAGCCGAGCGTCCGGCGGCGACCGCCGTGGTCTGCGAGGACGAGTCGTGGACCTACGGCGCGCTGAACGAGCGCGCCAACCGGCTGGCCCGGCTGCTGCGTGCCCGCGGGGTGGGGGCGGAGGACGTGGTCGGCCTCGCCCTCCCCCGCGGTCCGGAGCTGGTCGCGGCGGTGCTCGCGGTGCTCAAGGCGGGGGCGGCGTTCCTGCCGCTCGACCTGGACCACCCCGCTGAGCGGATCGCCTACCTGCTCGCCGACTCGGGTGCCGGCCTGGTGCTCAGCACCTCCGAGCTGGCCGGTGAGCTGCCCGCCGGGACGACGGCGTTGGCTGTGGACGCTCCCGCCACGCAGGCCGAACTGGTCGGCCTGCCCGGCGACGACCTCGGCGACACCGAGCTCGGCGGGCCGCTGGGGCTGGACCGGGCCGCGTACCTGATCTACACCTCCGGCTCCACCGGCCGGCCCAAGGGCGCGGTGCTGACCCACGAGGGCATCGGCAGCCTGGTGGCCACGGCCGTGGACCGGATCGGCGTGGACGCCGACAGCCGGGTCGCGCAGTTCGCCTCCATCGGGTTCGACGTCGCGGTGTGGGACCTGACTATGTCCTTGTGCGTCGGCGGGACCGTGGTCGTCGTGCCCGCGCACCGACGGGTCGCCGGGCCGGAGCTCACCGAGTACCTGGTCGCGCACCGGGTCACGCACATGATCCTTCCGCCGTCGCTGGTCGCCGCCCTCCCCACGGACGCGCGACTGCCGGAGGGAGCCGTCCTGGTGGTCGGCACCGAGACGGTGCCGCCGGAGGTGCTCCGGCGCTGGACCGGCCCGCTGCGGGTGGTCACCGCCTACGGCCTCACCGAGGCCACCGTGAACTCCACGCTGTGGACGGCCGAGCCGGGCTGGAGCGGGCCGGCCCCGATCGGCCGCCCGGACCCGAACACCCACGCCTACGTGCTCGACGACGAGCTGCGTCCGGTCGAGGTAGGCGAGGTCGGCGAGCTCTACATCGCCGGCCGCGGGCTGGCCCGGGGCTACCGGGGGCGGCACGGGCTCACCGCCTCCCGGTTCGTCGCCGACCCTTTTGCGGGCGGGGTCGACGGCCGCGGAGCCCGGATGTACCGGACCGGGGACCGGGTCCGCTGGCGCGCCGACGGCATCCTGGACTTCCTCGGCCGCGGCGACCAGCAGGTGAAGCTGCGCGGCTACCGGATCGAGCCGGGCGAGGTCGAAGCCGCGTTGCTCGCGCAGCCCGGAGTCACCCAAGCGGCGGTCCAGGTCCGCGAGGACCAGCCCGGCCGGCGGATGTTGGTCGGCTACGTCGTGCTTGACGGAACCACGGCCGGGACGGCGGCCGACGCGGCCCGGGTGCGGGCCGCGCTGGCCGGTTCGCTGCCGGACTACATGGTCCCGACGGTCCTGGTGCCGGTCCCGGGTGGGCTGCCGATGACCCCGAACGGGAAGCTGGACCGCGAGGCGCTGCCCGCACCCCGCGTCGAGGCAGGCGGCGGACGGGCACCGCGCGACGACGCGGAGCGCGACTGGTGCCGACGGCTGGCCACGGCGCTGAACCTGCCGGAGGTAGGACCCGAGGACGACTTCTTCGCCCTCGGCGGGGACAGCATCAGCGCGGTCCGCGTGATCCGCGGGGCGCACGAGGACGGGCTCCGGGTGCGGGTCCGCGACCTGATGGAGCTCCGCACATCGGAGACCCTGGCCGGCCGCTTCCCCACCGCCGACCGGGCGGAGCAGCCGGGTGCCGACGCATCCCCCGAACTGCTCGACCCCGACGTCGCCGCGCGGGTGGCGGCGCGCCACGGCGTTGATCCGGAGGCGGTCTTCCCGGCCGCGCCGCTGCAGGCAGGTCTGTACTTCCAGTCGATCTTCGACGGCGCCGAGGACGCGGACCCCTACACCGCGCAGCACGTGTTCGAGTTCGACCGGCCCCTCGACCTCGACCGGCTGCGGCGGGCGTGCGCGGCCCTGCTGGACCGCCACCCGTTCCTGCGCGCCGGCCTGACCGGCGAGGACACCCCGCTCCCCGTGCAGGTGGTGCTCCCCGCGGCCACGGTGCCGATCCACGAGACCAGCGTGCCCAGCGAGGACGCGCTCGAGCGGCTGGCCGCCGAGCAGCGAGCACTTCGCTTCGACCTGGCGAGCCCGCCGCTGTTCCGCATCCTGGTCGCCCACCTCCCGGGCAACCGGACCCGGCTGGTGCTCACCCAGCATCTCACCGCCTGGGACGGCTGGTCCCAGCACATCCTCCTCGAGGAGCTGTTCACCCTCCTCGACCACGACGGCGCCGAGGCCGGCCTCCGGGTCCTGCCCGAGCCGCCCTCCCACCTGGACCACCCGCGCTGGCTGGCCGCACGCGACCGCGAGGCCGCCCATACTGCGTGGCAGCGTGCCCTGGCGGGTCTGGACGACGCGACGCTGGTCGCGGGCCCGCAGCAGGACCGGACCGAGGTCCTGCCCTCGGTCGCCGAGCTGGAGCTGTCCGCGGAGGCCGACGCCGAGGTGCGGGCCTGCGCCCGCACGCTCGGGGTCACCCTCAACACGGTTCTCAACACCGCCTGGGCCGTCACCCTCGGTGGGCTCGTCGGACGGACCGACGTGGTGTTCGGGGCCACCGTCGCGGGTCGCCCGCCCGAGCTGGCCGGGAGCGACCGGTCGGTCGGCATGTTCCTGAACACGGTGCCGACCCGGGTCCGGATCGACCACACCGAGACCGTGCGTGCACTGCTGCGCCGGGTGCAGGACGAGCGCACCGCACTGGTCGAGCACGAGCACACCGGCCTGGCCGAGATCCAGCGGATCACCGGCCGGGAGACGTTGTTCGACACGCTGTTCGTCCTGCAGAACTTCCCCAAGATCGAGCCGGCCGCCCTCGCCGCCGTGGGTGCGCGCTACGTCGACTACGCCGACGCCACGCACTTCCCCCTCGCGCTGGTGGTCGCCCCCGAGTCGACGTTGCGGTTCACCCTGCAGTACCGGCCGACCGTGCTTGCGCCGGCGACCGCGGCGGCGCTGCTGCAGCGGTACGCTGCCACCGCCCGGCGGCTGCTCGCCGCCGCGGACGAACCGGTCGGTCGCCTCGACGTCCTGGCCCCCGACGAGACCGCGACGCTGCGCGCCGGCCGATCCGCAGCCGCGTGCGGACCGGTCGGGCGCACCGTGCCCGAGCATCTTTCGGCCACGGCCCTGGCGATGCCGGACGAGACGGCCCTGGTCTGCGGCGGTGAGCGGCTGAGCTTCGGTGAGCTCGAGGCCCGGGTCAACCGGATGGCCCGGCTGCTACTGGCCCGCGGAGCGGGACCCGAGCGGGTCGTCGCGCTGGCCCTGCCGCGGGGTACGGACATCGTCGTCGCCCTGTTCGCCACCCTGCGCACCGGCGCCATCTACCTGCCGCTGGACCTGGACATGCCCGCCGCCCGGCTCGCAGCGATGATCGACGATGCGCGGCCGGTCTGCGTCGTCGGCCTCGACGACCCCGGCTTGGACGTCCCGGCGACAGCTTCGCCCGTGGTCCGCCTCGGCGCTGCCGAGGTCACCGCCGAACTGGCAGGGCTGTCGGCCGGGCCGCTCGCCGACGCGGAGCCGCCCGGGTTCGCCCCCGGTGCGCCCGGCCGGCTCGACCACCCGGCATACCTGATCTACACCTCCGGGTCGACCGGCACTCCCAAGGGCGTCCTGACGCCCCACCGCGGCTTGGCGAACATGCTGGAGCACTACCGGTCCGAGATCATGCCGCGGGCCGTGGCCCGGGCCGGCGGCCGCCGGCTGCGGGTGGCGCACACGACGTCGTTCGCCTTCGACATGTCCTGGGACGAGCTGCTCTGGCTCGTTACCGGACACGAGCTGCACCTCTGCGACGAGCAGCTGCGCCGGGACGCCCACCAGCTGGTCGCGCACTGCCGCGCGCAGCGCATCGACGTCGTCAACGTGACACCCTCCTACGCCCGAGCCCTGCTCGACGAGGGCCTGCTCGCCGGGGACCCCCGCGCGGGGGAGCGGGTGCCCGCGCTGCTGCTGCTCGGCGGCGAGGCGGTCAGCGAGTCGATCTGGACCACCTTGCGCGAGGCGCCGCACACCGACGGGGTCAACCTCTACGGCCCCACCGAGTTCTCGATCAACGCACTCGGCGCCGCCGTCACCGACAGCACCACCCCCACGGTCGGACGGCCGGTGCGCAATGCGCGCGTCCACATCCTCGACGGCGCGCTGCGCCCGGTGCTCGACGGCGCCCCCGGTGAGCTCTACCTCGCCGGTGCCGGCCTCGCCCGGGGCTATCACGACCGTCCCGGGCTGACCGCGGAGCGGTTCGTCGCTGATCCGTACGCCGACGTGCCGGGCGGGCGCATGTACCGCACCGGCGACCGGGTCCGCCGCCGCCCCGACGGGACCGTCGACTTCCTGGGCCGCACCGACGACCAGGTGAAGGTCCGCGGCTACCGGATCGAGCTGGGCGAGATCGTCGCGGCGCTGGAGGCGCACCCGTCGGTGGCACAGGCAGCGGTGGTCGTCGACAGTCCCTCGGGCGGTGGGCCCACGCGGCTCGCGGCCTACCTCGTGCCCGCCGACTCGTCGCTCGAACCGGACGCGGGGCCTACGCTCGACGCGCTGCGCAGCCATCTGACCACGGTGCTTCCCGCGCACATGATTCCGACTGCGATCGCTGCCGTCGCCGAGCTGCCGCTGACATCGAACGGCAAGCTGAACACCCGGGCGCTCCCGGCGCCGGTCTACACCGGCGGCGGGAGCCGGCCGCCGCGCACCGAGCCGGAACGGGTGTTCTGCGCGCTGTTCACCGAGGTGCTCGGCGCCACCGACGTCGGCATCGACGACGACTTCTTCGGCCTCGGTGGCGACAGCATCAGCTCGGTCGCCCTCGTCAGGTACGCCCGGCAGCGCGGCCTGGTGCTCACGCCGCGGCAGGTCTTCACGGGCCGCACTCCCGAAGCGCTCGCGCTGGTCGCCACGGTCGACCAGGCATCCGAGGCGGTTCGGCCGCCGGTAGCGCCCCTCGAGCTGGTGAACCTCAACACCGCGACCCTCGCGACACTGCGAGAGCGGTTCGGCGACCTCGAGGACGTCTGGCCTCTGTCCCCGCTGCAGTCCGGTCTGTACTTCCAGTCGGTGTTCGACGAGGGCACCGGCGGCGGCGCCCTGGACCTCTACACCGGACAGACCCGGTTCGAGCTCGACCACCGGATGGACCTGACCAGGCTGCGCGGGGCGATCCAGGCCCTGCAGCGCAGGCACCCCACACTGCGCTGCGCCTTCGTCGACCCCGGCGACGGCACGGTGTGCCAGGTCGTGCGCACGACCGTGGGTGACCCGGTGACCGAGTACGACCTGTCCGGCCTCACCCCGACGGAGGCGGCCGAGCAGGCCGCGGCCCTCGCGCACGCCAACCGGACACACCGGTTCGACCTGGCCGATCCGCCGCTGTTCCGGGTCGCGCTGCTGCGCCTGCCCGGCGGCACCGACCGGCTGCTGGTCACCTACCACCTGCTGGCGTGGGACGGCTGGTCGCACAGCACGTTGTTCACCCAGCTGTTCACCCTCTACGCCGGAGCCGTCCCGGAGGAGCTCTCGACCGCCGGCAGCTACCCCGAGTACCTGCGCTGGCTGGCGGAGCGGGACTCCGACGCCGCGCAGGCGGCCTGGGCGGACGCGCTCGCCGGCCTCGACGGGCCCACCCTCGTCGGCCCCGCGCTGGTCGAGCCGGGCCGCTCCACCGCGGCGATCCCACGGCGCACGACGATCAGCGTGCCGTTCGCAGCGGCGGTCCGGGAGGGTGCCCGGCGCTGCGACGTCACGCTCAACACCGTGCTGAACGCGGCCTGGGCGCTGGTCCTGGGTGGTCTCACCGGCCGCGACGAGGTGGTGTTCGGCACCACCGTCGCGGGCAGGCCCGCGGAGCTGGCCGGCGCCGAGCAGGTCGTGGGGCAGTACCTCAACACGGTGCCGACCCGGGTGCGCACCGACCCGGCCGAGGCCGCCGGGGACTTCCTGCGCCGGCTGCAGGACGAGCGGCTCGCCATGGGCGAGCACGAGTACCTCGGGCTCGGTGCGATCCAGCGCGCCGCCGGCCAGCCGGTGCTCTTCGACACCCTGTTCGTCCTGCAGAACTTCGCGGACATCCCGCGGGCCGCGCTGGACGCCGCCGGGGTGGCCGAGCGCAGCCACGTCGACGCCACCCACTACCCGCTGGTGATCATCGCGACCCCCGGCCCCGAGCTGGGACTGACCCTCGAGCACGACGTCGCGGTGCCCGACGACGTTGCGGTCGCGCTGCTGAAGCGCACGGCCGCGGTGGCGGCGTCGCTGGTCGCCGACCCGGATCGCCCGCTCGCCCGGGTCGACGTGCTCGGCCCCGGGGAACGGGCCGCGCTCGAACGCGACCAGGAGGCCGCCGTCCGGCCGCTGGGCACCGAGTCGGTCGCCGAGACCCTGGCCACCACAGCCGCCGCCCGGGCGGACGCGACCGCCCTGGTCTGCGGCGACGACCGGCTGTCGTTCACCGAGCTCGACGAGCGGATCAACCGCTTGGCGCGGCTCCTGCTGGCCCGCGGGGCCGGACCCGAGCGCGTGGTCGGGCTGGCGCTACCCCGCGGGATCGACATGGTCGCCGCGCTGTTCGCCGCGCTGCGCACCGGCGTGGCCTACCTGCCGCTGGATCTCGAGTACCCGGCGCAGCGGCTGGCGACGATGGTGACCGACGCCGACCCGGTCTGCGTGCTGACCGTCGGGGACCCGCCGCTCCCGCAGGACGCGCCGGTGGTGCGGCTCGACGACCCGGCCGTGGTCGCCGAGGTGGCCGCGCTCTCCCCCGCACCGCTGGTCGACGCGGAGCGGCCGGGCTTCGCCGCGGCGGACCCCGCCCGCCTGGAGCACCCGGCCTACCTGATCTACACCTCGGGCTCCACCGGTGTGCCCAAGGGCGTCGTCACCCCCTACCGCGGGCTGACCAACATGCTGGCCAACCACCGCGCCGAGATCTTCGGACCGGTCGTGGCGGCCGCGGGCGGGCGGCGGCTGCGGATCGCGCACACGGTGTCGTTCTCCTTCGACATGTCGTGGGAGGAGCTGCTCTGGCTCGTCGAGGGCCACGAGGTGCACGTCTGCGACGAGGAGCTGCGCCGGGATGCGCGGGGCCTGGTCGACTACTGCCGCGACCAGCGGATCGACGTCGTCAACGTGACGCCGACCTTCGCGAGCGGGTTGATCGACGAGGGCCTGCTGGACGGCCCGCACCGGCCCGCGCTGGTGCTGCTCGGCGGCGAGGCGGTGACCGACTCGGTGTGGGCCGCGCTGCGCGCGGCCGACGGCGTGCTCGGCTACAACCTCTACGGGCCCACCGAGTACACGATCAACACCCTCGGCGGAGGCACCACCGACAGCGCGACCCCCACGGTCGGGCGTCCGATCCACAACACCCGCGGCTACGTCCTCGACCGGGCCCTGCGCCCGGTGCCGGACGGCTGCCCCGGGGAGCTCTACATCGCGGGCGCCGGGCTGGCCCGCGGCTACCACGACCGGCCCGGGACCACGGCAGAGCGGTTCGTTGCCGACCCGTTCGCCGCAGAGCCGGGCGGGCGCATGTACCGCACCGGCGACCTGGTCCGGCGGCGAGCGGACGGGAACATCGACTTCCTGGGCCGCACGGACGACCAGGTCAAGATCCGCGGCTTCCGCATCGAGCCGGGCGAGATCGTCGCGGCCCTGGAGAAGCTCGACGAGGTCGCCCGGGCGGCCGTCGTCGTGCACACGCACCGGCCGTCGGGGCTCACGCGGCTGGCCGGCTACCTGGTGCCCACCGAGCCGGACACGGGAGCGGAGGCGCTGGTCGCCGCCGTGCGCGGCCGGCTGGCCGAGCGCCTGCCGGCGCACATGGTCCCGGCCGCGCTCGTCCCGGTGCCCGAGCTGCCGCTCACCGTCAACGGCAAGCTGGACACCGCCGCCCTGCCCGAGCCCGCGTTCACCTCGACGCGCCGGCGACGGGCCCCGCGGACGGCCGCCGAGCGGTTGCTCTGCGAGCTGTTCGCGGAGCTGCTGGGGGTCGACGAGGTCGGCGTGGACGACGACTTCTTCGAGCTCGGCGGGGACAGCATCGTCTCCATCGGGCTGGTCGGGCAGGCCCGCAGGCGCGGTCTCGCGATCAGCCCCCGGCTGGTGTTCGAGCGGCGCACCCCGGCGGCGCTGGCGCTGGCCGCCGAGATCGCCCCGGTCGCGGGGCGTGCCCCGGACTCCGGTATGGGCCGGGTGCTCCCGGTCCCGATCCTGGCCGGGCTGCGCGGCGACGCCGTCGGTATCGACGGGTTCTTCCAGTCCCTGTGCGTGCAGACCCCCGCCGGCACCGACGCGACCGAGGTGACCGGGCTGCTCCAGGCCCTGCTCGACCGGCACGACCTGCTGCGCGCCCGGCTGGACAGGGCGGACGGCTGGACGCTGCACGTGCCCGAGCCCGGCACGGTCGCGGCGGTGGGCCTGCTCGACACCGCACCGGCACCGGAGGACCCGGCCGCGCTGGGCGCCGTGCTCGACGGCTATGAGGAGCAGGCGGTCCGGCGCCTCGACCCGGACTGCGGGAGCATGCTGCAGGCGGTCTTCGTCGACGCCGGACCCGCGCGCCGGGGCAGGCTGCTGCTCGTCGCGCACCACATCGTGGTCGACGGTGTGTCGTGGCGGATCATCGCCGAGGACCTCGCGGAGCTGTGGCGGCGGCACCGGGCCGGTGAACCCGTCGTCGCCGAGCCGGTGCCGACCTCGTTCCGCAGCTGGACCGAGGCGCTGCACCGGGAGGCGGAACAGCGCCTTGCCGAGGTGCCGCGGTGGCGGGCCGAGCTGGAGCCGGCGGGCCTGTGCCCCGTCGGCGACCGGCCGCTGGACCCGTGCCGGGACACGATCGGCAGCACCCGGTCCCTCACGATGACCATCCCGGCGGACGTCACCGGGCGGCTGCTGGGCGAGGTACCGGCCGCGTTCGGCGGCAGCGTGAACGACGTCCTGCTGACCGCGCTCGCGCTGGCGCTGCGGGAGGACCGCGAGGGCGCGGTGCTCGTGGACCTGGAGGGCCACGGGCGGGAGAGCACGGCGGTCGACGAGGCGTTCGATCTGTCGCGCACCGTCGGGTGGTTCACCACCATCGCCCCGGTCCGGCTCGATCCCGGCCCCGTCCGGGTCGAGGAGTTCCTGGCCGGCGGTGCGGCGATGGCGGCCACCGCCAAGCGGATCCGCAACCAGGTGGAGTCCCGGCCGGACCGCGGGATCGGCTATGCGGCCGTCCGCGCTCTGCGCGGGGACCGCGCCGAGGCCTGGGCCGGCACCGCGGTGCCGCCGGTCCTGTTCAACTACCTCGGCCGCCTCGGTGGCGGCGAGGAGCAGGACTGGGCCCCCGCACCGGAGCGCCCGGGCCTGGGCGAGCGGGCGGACCCGGCTACCGCGGCCGGCTATCCGCTGGAGATCAACGCCGAGGTCACCAGCGGCGCGCTCGCCGCCACGTTCACCTGGCCGAGTGGTGTGCTGACCGAGGACGCGGTCGCCGGCATCGCCGACCGCTGGTCGACCGCGCTGCGGGCCCTCGCCGCACACGCTCCGGAGCCCGGCGCGTGGGGGCCGTCCGCGGCCGACTTCCCGCTGGTCACCGTCGACCAGACGGACGTCGAGGTGCTGGCCGGCTCGGTCCCGGGCGGGCTGGCCGACATTTGGCCGCTGACCCCGCTGCAGCAGGGCATGTACTTCCACTCCCGCTATCACGAGCACACCGCCGCGGACCCGGACGGCTACATCGTCCAGTACGTGCTGGAGCTGGCGGGCCCACTCGCGCCGGAGCAGCTGCGCGCCGCGCTGGCCGAGGTCACCGCCCGGCACCCCGCGTTGCGAGCCTCGTTCCACGAGACCGCCGACGGCCGGCTGGTCCAGGCGGTGGCGCGCACGGTCGACGTCCCGCTGCGGGTGCTGCCCCTCGGCGAGGACGCTACCGAGGAGACCGCGCGCATCGCACGGGAGGAGCGCAGCACGGCGTTCGTGCTCGACCGCGCCCCGCTGCTGCGGGTCGCACACCTCACCGACGACGGGGCCGAGGACGCCCGACACCGGATGATCGTCACGCTGCACCACCTGGTGGCCGACGGCTGGTCGCTCCCGGTGCTGTTCGAGGACCTGCTGGCGGCCGTCCGGGGCGCCGGCGAGGGCCGCGGCCTCGCGCCGGTCCCGTCGTACCGGGAGTACCTGCGCTGGCTCTCCCGGCGGGACACCGCCCGCACCCGGGAGGCCTGGCGGGCGGCGCTCGACGGGCTGAGCGAGCCGACGCTGCTCGGTACCGCCCTGCCCGACGGCGCGACGCCGATCGCGCCCACCGCACTGACCGACACCGTGCCGGCGGATCTGACGAGCGCGTTGGCCGCCACGGTCCGCGACCGCGGGACAACGCTGAACACCCTGGTCAGCGGGGCGTGGGCGCTCGCGCTCGGTGCCGTCACCGGGCGCGACGACGTGGTCTTCGGCGCCGTGGTGTCCGGCCGGGACGCCGACGTCCCCGGCATCGACGCCCAGGTCGGGTTGTTCATCAACACGGTGCCGGTGCGAGTGCGCTGGTCACCGGCGGACCGGGTGACCGACATCCTGCTCGCCCACCAGCGGGAGCAGGCCGCGCTGCTCGGCCACCAGTACCTCGGCCTGGCGGAGGTGCAGTCCCTCGCCGGCACCGACTCCGGGCAGCTGTTCGACGTGCTGTTCGTGTTCGAGAACTTCCCGCCGGGCGCGGGCGAGAATCGTCCGGGCGAGCTGCGGATCACCGGCACGGGCGAGTCCGTGGAGGCCCGCACCCACTTCGCCGCGTCCCTGCAGGTCTTCCCCGGCGAGCAGCTCGGGCTCCGGCTGCAGTACGACGGGCGGCGGGTCACGCGAGAGCGGGCGCACCGCCTGCACGAGGTGTTCCTGTCCGTCCTCGGTCAGCTCGCCGCCGACCCGGACCGGCTCGTGGGCAGGCTGGGGCTCCTCGGCGCGACCGACCGGGCCGCGCTGGAGGCGGAGTGGGCGGGGACCGGGCACCCGGTGCCGCCCGCGACCGTCGCCGAGCTGCTCGCGGAACGGGCCGCGACGCAGCGGGACGCGACAGCCCTGGTGTTCCACGGCGAGCGGCTGTCCTTCGGCGAGCTCGACGCGCGGATCAACCGCATGGCCAGGCTGCTGCTGGCGCACGGCGCCGGTCCGGAGCGGATCGTCGCCCTGGCCCTGCCGCGGTCCCTGGACACAGTGGTGGCGCTGTTCGCGGTGCTCCGCACCGGTGCCGCCTATCTGCCGCTCGACCTGGACCACCCGGCGGAACGCTGGGCGGTGATGGTCGCCGACGCGCGGCCGGTGTGCGTGCTGGCCGACGCGACCGGCGCGGCCCGGCTGCCGGACACCGCCGCGGTGATCGGCCTGCACGAGCCGGACACGGCAGCGGAGCTGGCCCGGCAGTCGCCAGCCCCCCTCACCCCGGCCGAGCTCGGGGCCTTCGCCCCGGGCAACCCGGACCGGCTGGAGCACCCGGCCTACCTGATCTACACCTCGGGCTCCACCGGGCTGCCGAAGGGCGTGGTCACCCCGTACCGCGGGCTGACGAACATGCTGGTAAACCACCGGGCGGAGATCTTCCGGCCGACCCTGGACCGGACCGGCGGGCGCACCCTGCGGATCGCGCACACGGTGTCGTTCTCCTTCGACATGTCCTGGGAGGAGCTGCTCTGGCTCGTCGAGGGCCACGAGGTGCACGTCTGCGACGAGGAGCTGCGCCGCGACGCGCAGCTGCTGGTCGCGTACTGCGCGGAGCAGCGGATCGACGTCGTCAACGTGACTCCCACCTACGCGCGGGCCCTGCTCGACGGCGGCCTGCTCGAGGGCCCGCACCGGCCGCCGCTGGTGCTGCTCGGCGGCGAGGCGGTGACCGAGTCGGTGTGGTCGCAGCTGGCCGGCACCGAGGGCGTCGTCGGCTACAACCTCTACGGCCCCACCGAGTACACGATCAACACCCTCGGCGGGGGCACCGAGGACAGCGCCACCCCCACGGTCGGGACGGCGATCACCAACACGCGCGCCTACATCCTCGACAGCGCGCTGCGCCCCCAACCACCCGGTTCGCCCGGCGAGCTGTACATCGCCGGGGCGGGGCTCGCCCGCGGCTACCACGACCGCCCGGGCTTGACTGCCGAGCGGTTCGTCGCCGACCCGCACGCCGCCGGACCCGGGGGGCGGATGTACCGCACGGGCGACCTCGTCGTCGCGCGGCCGGACGGGAACATCGACTTCCTGGGCCGAACGGACGACCAGGTCAAGATCCGTGGCTACCGGATCGAGCCGGGCGAGATCGTCGCCGTGCTGGAGCGGCATCCCGCGGTGGCGCAGGCCGCCGTGACGGTGCACCGGCGCGGCGAGGCCGGGATCGCCCACCTGGCGGGCTATCTGGTGCCCGCCGGGCCTGGCCCGGAGGACGCCGAGCTGCTGGCCTCGCAGGTGCGGGCCTACCTGGCCGAGCAGCTCCCCGCACACATGATCCCGACCACGCTCGACGTGCTGGCGGAGTTCCCGCTGACCGTCAACGGCAAGCTCGACGCGGCCGCGCTGCCCGCCCCGGCCCTGACCGGCACGCGGGCGCACCGGCCGCCGCGGACCGAGGCCGAGCAGGTGCTGTGCGGATTGATCGGGCGGCTGCTCGGGGTGGCCGAGGTCGGTCTCGACGACGACTTCTTCGACCTTGGTGGGGACAGCATCAGCTCGATCGCGCTGGTCTCGCAGGCCCGCCGGCACGGGCTGGTGTTCCGGCCGCGGGATGTGCGCGCGACGCGCACGGTGGAGGGGCTCGCGGCACTGGCCGCCGCGGGATCCGGACCGGCGCCGCGGGAGGACCCGGACGGCATCGGCAGGCTCCCGGGCACGCCGATCATCGGCTGGCTCGCCGAGCTGACCGACGAGATCGGGGCCTTCCACCAGGCGGTGACGGCGCAGACCCCCACCGGGGCGGACCCCGCCACGCTGGTCCCGGTCCTGCAGGCCCTGGTGGACCACCATGACCTGCTGCGCGCCCGGCTGCACCGCGACGCGCGGGGCTGGGAGCTGGAGGTGGCCGAGCGGGGCAGCGTACGGGCCGAAGACCTGCTCACGGTGGTCGAGGCGGCTGCCGGGGCGGATCTGGCGTCTCTCGTCGAAGAACTGCGGATCCGGGCCGCGCACCGGCTCGATCCGGACCGCGGTGTGATGCTGCAGGCGGTCTTCGTCCCGGAGCTGCGGATCCTGCTGCTGGTTGCGCACCACCTCGTCGTCGACGGGGTGTCCTGGCGGATCCTCACCGAGGACCTCGCGCAGGTCTGGGAGTGGCAGCGCGCCGGCGAGCCGGTCACGCTGCCCCCCGTCGGGACGTCGTTCCGCACGTGGGCCCACCGGCTGGCCGAGGCCGGCCGCAGGGGCGAGCGCTCCGGCGAGCTGCCGGCCTGGGTCGCCACGGCCCGGGCGGCGGCCGGCCGCTTCGCCCGCGCCCCGCTCGACCCGCGGCGGGACACCGCCGCCACCGTCCGCGAGCACTCCCTGGTCCTGCCCGCGGAGTGGACGGTCCCGCTGCTGTCGTCCGTCCCCGCCGCGCTCGGCGCCACCGTCAACGACGTGCTGCTCGCCGGGCTGGCCCTCGCCGCGGCCGAGTGGCGCCGCCGCACCGGCCGCGACCCGGGAGACGGGACCCTGGTCGCACTGGAGGGGCACGGCCGCGAAGAACACGTCGTCGACGCCGACCTGACCCGCACCGTCGGCTGGTTCACCACCGCCTTCCCCGTGCACCTGCCCGGGTCCGCCGACCCGGCGGAGACCGTCGCGGAGGTCGGCCGGCGGCTGTGTGCGATCCCCGACGGCGGGCTGGGCCACGGCGTACTGCGGTACCTCGATCCGCGCGGGACCGCGCTGGCCGGCGCGTCGCCGGAGCTGCAGTTCAACTACCTCGGCCGGTACGCGGAGACGGACGCCGAGGGGGACGACGGCGGCGACTGGGGCACCCCGCGCGGGCTCGACCCGCTCAGCGGCGGGCGGGGCGACGCCATGCCCGTCGGCTACCCGCTGGTGGTCGACGTCCTGGCGGCGGACCGCGCCGGGCGACCCGAGCTGCACGCGTCCTGGGAGTGGCCGGCCGCGCTGTTCGACGCGGAGGAGGTGCCGGCGTTGGCCGAGCTGTGGTTCGAGGCGCTGCGCGGAATCGTCCGCGCCGCCGGTATCGAGAGGAACGTCTGATGCGCGTCGTGGTGTTCGGCTACATGACCTGGGGGCACCGGACGCTGGAGGCGATCCTCGAGGCCGGGCACGAGGTGCCGCTGGTGGTCACCCACCCGGACAGCGGCGACCCCTACGAGACGATCTTCAACGACTCGGTGGCCGAGCTCGCCTCCAAGCACGACATCCCGGTGCTGGTCCGCACCCGGGCCGACGACCCGGAGGTGGCCGGGCGGATCCGCGCCGCGGAACCGGACGCCATGGTCGTGGCGAACTGGCGCACCCGCCTCACGCCCGAGGTCTTCTCGCTGCCGCGGCTGGGCACGCTCAACGTCCACGACGCGCTGCTCCCGGCGTACGCCGGGTTCGCACCGCTGAACTGGGCGCTGATCAACGACGAGCCGGAGGTCGGCGTCACCGCGCACATGATGGACGCCGACTTCGATGCCGGTGACATCGTGCTGCAGTGGGCCACCCCGGTGGCCGAGTCGGACACCGTCGTCGAGCTGTTCGAGCGCACCCTGGCGATGTTCGGCCCCATCGCGGTGGAGGGCCTCGCGCTGCTGGCCACCGGGCGGACCGACTGGACGCCGCAGGACCGCAGCAGGGCGACCTACTTCCACCGGCGCAGCGACGTCGACAACCGCATCGATTGGTCCTGGCCGGCCCGCGACATCGCCAACCTGGTGCGCGCGCAGGTCGACCCGTACCCGAACGCGTACTGCCTCCACGAAGGCGAGCGGCTGTGCATCCTCGAGGCCCGGGCGACCGAGCGTCCCTACGGCGGCACCCCGGGCCGGATCTTCATCCGGGACGGCGACGGCGGCGTCGTGGTCGTTGCCGGTGCGGACGCCCGGCGCGGGCGGAACCCCGGCCTGTCGATCCGGCGGGTCCGCACCGCCGACGGGCGCGAACTGACCGGAGCGGAGTACTTCACGAGGATGGGCGGCTACCTCACGTGAGCGTCCTGAGGGCGTCGATCGGCGCGTTCCGCCGGCAGGTCGCCCTGGCCACGCTGTGCTTCTGCGGCCACCAGGTCGGCGAGGCCCTGGTCCCGGTCCTGGTCGGGGTCGTGATCGACGTCGCCCTGCGCGGCGGCGATGGGGTGGCGTTGCTGGGCTGGCTGGCCGTGCTCGGGCTGGACTTCGCGTTCCTGTCCACCTGCTACCGGCTCGGGGCCCGCCAGGCGTGGATCGCCGACGTGCGCGCCGACCAGCGGCTGCGGCTGCTGGTCGCCCGCCGGCTGCTGGACCCGGCGGGCGGCGCCGAGGCCGGTCGGCTGCCCGGCGGCCTGGTCGCCGTCGCCACGTCGGACACCAAGCGGGTCGGGCTGGTCAACTTCGCGCTGCCGCTCGGGTTGGCCGCCGTCGCGTCGCTCGTCGTCGCCGCGGTGGCGCTGCTGCGGATCTCGGTGCCCCTGGGGCTGCTGATCCTGCTCGGGACACCCCCCGTGCTGTTCCTGATCTACCTGTTCGGGCGGCCGCTCGAGCGGCGCAGCGAGGCCGAGCAGGAGCAGGCGGCACACGCCGCCGGCACCGCCGCCGACCTGATCGCAGGCATCCGCGTCCTCAAGGGACTGCGGGCCGAGCCGGCTGCGGTCCGCCGCTACACGCGGGCCAGCGAGGACTCCCTGGGCGCCACGCTGCGGGCCACCCGCAGCCAGGCCTGGTTCTCCGGCACCGTGCTCATCGTCAACGGCACCTTCCTGGCCCTGATCGCGCTGGTCGGAGGCCGCCTCGCGGCGGAGGGAGCGATCAGCCTGGGCGGGCTGGTGGCCGCCGTCGGGCTGGCGCAGTTCCTGGTCGACCCGCTGCAGGAGCTGGGCTGGGTCAACGAGCGGTTGGCGCAGGCCCGGGCCTCGGCCCGGCGGATCGCCGACCTGCTCGCCGCGGCCCCCGCCGTGCGCAGCGGCACCCAGCCGCTCCCGGCGCGGGTCGACGGGGCGCTGCGGGTCCGCGGGCCGCTGGACCTCGACGTACGGCCCGGCGAGTTCCTCGGCGTCGTCACCGCCGATCCCGCCGACGCGGTGACGCTGCTGCGCTCCCTGGCCCGGGAGACCGACGCCGAGGACGTCACGGTGGCGCTCGACGGGGCACCGCTCGAGGACTACCCGCCCGAGCAGGCCCGATCCGCCGTGCTCGTGGCCGCCCACGACGCACAGCTGTTCGCGGACACCGTGCACCGCATCGCGGCCGCCGGTGCCCCGGCCGGGCACGACCTGGCTCCCGCACTCGCCGCGGCCCGCGCCGACCAGGTGATCGAGACGCTCCCCGACGGTGCCGATACCCGGATCACCGAGCAGGGTCGCTCGCTGTCGGGCGGGCAGAGGCAGCGGGTCGCGCTCGCACGGGCCCTGGCCGCCGACGCGCCCGTGCTCGTCCTGCACGACCCCACCACCGCCGTCGACTCGGTCACCGAGGCCGAGATCGCCTCCAGGCTGCGCACGCTGCGGCACGGCCGGACCACCGTCGTGGTGACCAGCAGCCCGGCTCTGCTCGCCGTCACCGACCGGGTGGTGCTCGTCGACAGAGGCGTGGCCGAGGGTGGCGTGACCGACGGCCGCCACGACCTGCTCCTTCGGGAGAACCCACGCTACCGGGAGGTGGTGCGCGGATGAGCCGCGTCCTACTGCCGGTCGCCACCCCGGCCCGGACCCGACGGGTCGTGGGCGAGCTGCTCCGGCCGCACCGGGTCCGCGCCGCCGTCGCGCTGGCTGCCCTGGCCGGCGGGGCCGCCGCGAGCCTGCTCACCGCGCCGCTGCTCGGCCGGATCATCGACCTGGTCGCGCAGGGCGCCGGGCCGGACGCGGTGACCGTGCCCGTCGTCGGGCTCGTCCTCGCCGCGCTGGCCCAGGGGCTGCTCGCGGTCCTGGGCATCGCGCAGACCGCCCGGGTCGGCGAGGTCGTGCTGGCGCGGCTGCGGGAGCGGCTCGTCGACCGCGCGCTGGGGCAGCCGCTGGCGCGGATCGAGGCGGCCGGCGCGGGCGACCTCGGCTCCCGGGTGACCGAGGACGTCGCCCAGGTCGGGGAGGCCGTCCGCGAGGGGGTCCCGACGCTGGCCCGGTACGGGCTGCTCGTCGTGCTGACCTTCGTCGGGCTGGCGGTGCTGGACTGGCGCTTCCTGCTCGCCGGGCTGGTCGCGGTCCCGATCCAGGCGCTCACCGCGCGCTGGTACCTGCGGCGCGCCACCCCGCTCTACGCCGAGCAGCGGATCGCCGGCGGCGCCCAGCAGCAGCAGCTGCTGGACACCGCGTCCGGACTGGCCACGCTGCGCGCGTTCCGGCTGGGCAACCGGCACGTCGAGCTGGTCCGGGAGTGCTCGCAGCGCGTCGTCGACCTGGCGCTCGCCGTGGTGAGGCTGCAGAACGGCTTCTTCGGGCGGCTCAACCTGGCCGAGTTCGTCGGCCTCGCCCTCGTGCTGGCCACCGGCTTCCTGCTGGTCCGTGCGGACGCGGTGTCGATCGGCACCGCCAGCGCGGCCGGGCTCTACTTCATCGGCGTGTTCGGGCCGGTCAACGAGGTGCTGCTCCTGCTGCAGACGGTGCAGGCGGCGGCCGCCGGCCTGGCCCGGATCGTCGGGGCGGCCGACCTGCCCGCGCAGGAGCACCCGGAGCCCGTCCGCAGCACCGCGGTGGCGGTGCGTGCCGAGGGGATCTCCTTCGGCTACGTGGCCGGGGCCGATGTGCTCCACAGCGTCGACCTGGATCTCCCGCCCGGGGCTCGGCTGGCCGTCGTCGGTTCCAGCGGGGCCGGGAAGACCACGCTGGCCACGCTCGTCGCCGGCGTGCACCGGCCCACCGCGGGCACGATCCGGCCGGACCCGGGCGCGGTCGCGCTGGTCACCCAGGAGGTACATGTCTTCGCCGGTCCACTGGCCGCGGACCTGCGCCTGGCCCGCCCGGAGGCCACCGACCCGGAGTTGCGCGCCGCGCTGGCCCGGGTCGGCGCGCTGGACTGGGCCGCCGCCCTCCCCGAGGGTCTGGACACCGTGGTGGGCACGGGTGGACACGCGCTGACCGCCGTCCAGGCCCAGCAGCTGGCCCTGGCCCGGCTCGTCCTGGCCGACCCGCCGGTGGCGGTCCTCGACGAGGCCACCGCCGAGGCGGGCAGCGCGGGCGCCCGCGAGTTGGAGGCCGCCGCGCGGCAGGCGCTCGTGGGGCGGACGGCGATCGTCGTAGCCCACCGCCTCACCCAGGCCGCCGACGCCGACACCGTGCTGCTGCTCGACGGCGGCAAGGTCGTCGAGTCCGGAACCCACGCCGAGCTCGTGGCCGCCGGCGGACCCTACGCCGCGCTCTGGGCGGCCTGGTCGGGCGGACGCTGATCCCGGGGCTCCCCTTCGTCCTCCACTGTGGGCCGTCGACAGCCAAGATCATCCCTGCCTCTGCGTCGCAGCCGGTCGAGAACGTCGACACCCCTCACCCCCGCCCCGCCACGCAGAGGAGACACGGTGACGACCGAGGAACTGCTCGAGGGCACCGCCGGAGCCGGCGCCACGTCCTGGATCATGCGCGACGCCACCGTCGACGGACGACGCGCGGACCTCACCATCTCCAGCGGCCGGATCGTCGCGATCACACCACCGGCGCCCGGCCCGGGAATCCCGCTCGGCGGCCGGACGGTCCTACCCGGGCTGTGGGACAACCACGTCCACTTCGACCAGTGGGCGCTGGCCCGCCGCCGGCTCGACCTGAGCGGCGCACGCTCGGCCGCCGAGGCCGCCGCCCTGGTCGCGGACCGGGTCCGAGCCCGACCCGGCCCGGTGACCGGTTTCGGCTTCCGGGACGGGTTGTGGCCCGACCGCCCGGACCGCGCGCTGCTCGATGTGGTGTCCGCCGGCCACGAGGTCGTCCTGGTCTCGGCGGACCTGCACTGCTGCTGGCTCAACTCGGCGGCCGCACGACGCTTCGGGCACGCCGACCACCCCACCGGCCTGATCAGCGAGGCCGACTGGCACCCGATCATGGAGGCGGTGCGGCAGGTCCCGGCGGCCGAGCTCGACGCGGCCGTGGACGAGGCAGCGCGGGCCGCCGCGGCCAGGGGCGTCGTCGGGATCGTGGACTTCGAGGCTCCCTTCCCGCTCGACGCCTGGACCCGCCGCATCCGCACGGGGACAGCCGCGCTCCGCGTGGTCGCCGCGGTGTGGCCGACCCGGCTCGCGGAGGCCGTAAGCCGTGGCCTCCGTACCGGCGCGCCGATCGCGGGCACAGGTGGGCTCCTGACGATGGGCCCGCTCAAGGTCGTCACCGACGGGTCGCTGAACACCCGCACGGCCTACTGCGTCGACCCGTACCCGCTGGATCGGGCCGGCCCTGCCGAGCATCCGTGCGGAATGCTCCTGGTCCCGCCGGAGGATCTGGTCCCGCTGCTGCGCACGGCCCGCGCCGCGGGGATCGACGCGGCTGTACACGCGATCGGCGACGCCGCGAACACGATCGTCCTCGACGCCTTCGCCGCCACCGGGATCCGAGGCCGGATCGAGCATGCCCAACTACTCAGCCCCGACGACCTGACGCGGTTCGCCGCGCTCGGTGTGGTCGCGAGCGTGCAGCCGGAGCACGCCGTCGACGACCGTGACGTCGCGGACCGGCACTGGGCCGGACGCACCCACCGCTCCTTCGCCTACCGCTCACTGCTCGACGCCGGCGCCGAGCTCGTCCTCGGATCCGACGCGCCGGTCGCGCCGCTGGACCCATGGTCGGGAATCGCCGCCGCTGTGCACCGCAGCAGCGACACGAGGGCGCCATGGCACCCCGAGCAGCACCTTCCGTTGACCGTCGCGCTGGCCGCGACCTTCGGGCCCGACGGCCCGCTGCGGCCGGGCCGGGTGGCGGATCTCGTGGTGCTCGACGCCGACCCGGCCACGGTCACCCCCGCCGAACTCCGCCGGATGCCGATCGCGGCAACCATGCTCGCCGGCCGTTGGACCTACGCCGCAGGTCTGCCGTGAGCATCGGGGCCGGGCACTGTCGGAACCGTTGCGCGCACCCGCTCCGCGACACAGCGGTATTCCTCGGAGTAGCGGTGAGTAGCCGAAAGCGGGCCTCAACTCATGCGCTCCAGCTCGCCGGGCCAGGTCATGTCCTCGCCTAGCAGACACCCACGAACGGGAGCACACACCAAGGACGACGATCCAGGAACAGCCCTGTAGGACAGACAGCCCCCGCCACGCCACCATCACGGACATGCCGAAGTACCGGGTCAACGACGCCGCGGTCGATCACGCACACCACCTCGTCGACGCCCGCCGCTACGTCCTGCGCAGCCACTGGGGAGACGTCCCCTCCCTGGCCACGGCCCGCGCCCTGCGCGCCGACACACCGCGTCCGATGGCGTGTCGTGGCACAACTTCACCTCGGCAAGACCGCACCCTTGAAGCGCGTCGGAAGGAGTTGGGGTCACAACTGGGGTCACCGGCGTGTCGTGACAACCTGAACACGACTGCCGTGCTGAACTGGGTGGGCGCGGCAGGGATCGCATCTGCGACCGCTCGGGTGTAGAGCGGGTACCACTCCCCTCTCAGGCCTCCTACCAGCGACAACGCTGCCACGAGAACCCTCTCCAGCCTCTCTGGAAGCACCCGTGCCGGCGACCAGCACGCCGGCACCTTGTGCATCGGGGTCGCGCCGGAGACGTCGCCTACTCACTGGGCACCTCGGGCGGCGTCCTGACCACCGCGCTCGATCCCGTGCACGACCCCACCGGCCTGGTGAACGGGGTCGCCGATGCCGCGGGCGGCTACCTCCCCCTGGCCTGCACGCTCAACTGCACCAAGGTCACCGACCTGATGAGCCGGCTGCTGGGCGTGGACGTGGTCGGGCTGACCCGGCTCGCGCTCGACGCGTCTCCCCGCGCCGATCGCCCGGTCCTGGCCGCCTATCTCGACGGCGAGCGCACCCCGGACCTCCCAGATGCCACGGGGCTTCTCGCGGACCTCACCGGCGACACCACCCGGGAGGACCTCGCCCTCGCCGCCTTCGAGGGCGTCCTGCTCGGAATGCGGCGCGGGCACCTGGCGATCCAGGCGGCCGGGGCACCCGCCGACGGCACCGCACTCGTCCTCGGCGGTGGCGCCCGCTCCGAGGCCTACCGGCAGATCCTCGCGGACCTCCTGGAGAAGCCCGTGGTCGTGCGCGACGCTCCGGAGGCGACCGCCCGAGGAGCATGCCTGCAGGCCGCCGCCGTCCTGCACGCCGCCGACATCACCGCAGTCCGGGACGCCTGGCGCCCGACCGATGTGCTCGTCACCGAGCCGCGCCGCTCCCGCAACGACGTCTGGCAGCGCTTTCCGACTGGCGCGAACTCGACCACGCGACACCCGCCGCCGAGACGGCACCGAAGCCGGGCGTGCCCTCCCCACAGTGACTCCAAGGACTGGCCGTGCGCCTCTACCTCGACTCCGCCGACCGCGACGCCCTCGGGCCACTCCTGGAGACCGGCCTGTTCGGCGGGGTCACCACCAACCCACTGATCCTCCACCGCGCCGGTATCCGGCAGCACGAGGGCCCTGCCCTGGTCGACTGGCTCGTCGACCAGGGCTGCGGCCACGTCTTCGTCCAGACCACCGCCGACGACGCGGCCGGCACGGTTCAGGAGGGCCTCGAGTTGCGCGGCCTGTCCGACCGAGTGGTCGTCAAGATCCCCGCCACCGTTGCCGGCCTCACCGCGGCGCGTCGGCTCGCGGATGACGGTGTGCCCGTCCTCGTCACCGCGATCTACCACGCACGGCAGGCACTCCTGGCCAACGCCGCCGGCGCACGCTGGATCGCGCCCTACCTCGGCCGGATGGGCGCCGCGCGCCGCAACGGCCGCGAACAGGTGCTGACCATGCAGACGCTGCTCCGCGGGACGGCAACGCGGGTGCTGGTCGCCGGCATCAAAGACGTCCAACAGGTCGTCGACCTGGCGGCACTGGACGTCGACGCCTTCACGCTCGGAACCGACCTCGCCGAGCAGTTGCTCCAGGAGTCGCTGACCGAGGACGCCGTCGCCGAGTTCTCCTGCGCCACCGCGAAGCCTGCGCCTGGCTCGATTCCGGCGGTGTCGACCGCTCGCGGACAGGGCGCTGCCACATCCTGAGATACGTACTTCCAGTACCTAAGAGTAACTCCTAGAGTCGAATACGCGTCCCGGCCCGCCACCGCGGGCTCGAACCGACCGCCTCAGGGAGGCCGTCCATGTCGCACGCACACGCGCCCGTCTCCGCCGATGTGATCGTGGTCGGCGGTACCGGTGATCTCGCGATGCGCAAACTGCTCCCGGCACTTCACCACCGCGACCGCGCGGGGCAGCTCGCCGACGACAGCCGCATCGTGGCAGTGTCGCGCGCCGGGCTCGACCACGACGGGTACCGGGACAAGGTCTCGGCCGAGCTCCGGGATGTCGCCGAGGACTGGTCGGACGATCCGTCATCGCGCGACCACCGTTTCCTGCGGAGACTGCACCACGTCGCGCTCGACGTCACCGATCCACAGGACTGGGGCGACCTCGTCGAGCTCCTGGGCCCGCCCGACCACAGGATCCGCGTCCTGTACCTGGCCTGCGCACCGCGGCTGTTCGGACCGGTCTCGGTCGGCGCCCGCCGCAACGGCCTGGTCGACGACCGGTCGCGGGTGGTGTTGGAGAAGCCACTGGGACACGACCTGTCCTCGGCCCGGCAGATCAACGACGAGGTCGGGGAGGTGTTCACCGAGGACCAGATCTTCCGGATCGACCACTACCTCGGCAAGGAGACCGTGCAGAACCTGCTGGTGCTGCGGTTCGCCAACAGCCTGTTCGAGCCCCTCTGGAACGCGATCGGCATCGACCACGTACAGATCTCCGTCGCGGAGTCCGTCGGTGCCGGGAGCCGGGCGGACTACTACGACGGCTCCGGTGCCCTTCGGGACATGGTGCAGAATCACCTTCTGCAGCTGCTGTGCCTGGTCGCGATGGAACCGCCCGCCCGCCTCGATCGCGACGCCGTGCGCGACGAGAAGCTCAAGGTGCTTCGGGCGTTGGCGCCGATCACCGGCGAGGACGCCCACCGGCACACTGTCCGCGGTCAGTACGGACCGGGACTCGTCGACGGTGCTCCCGTTGCCGGCTACCGCACCGAGCTCGAGCAGGCGCGCCCCGGGGCCGTCGGATCGCCGGCACCTCCGAGCTCCACGGAGACGTTCGTGGCCCTGCGCACCGAGGTGCACAACTGGCGCTGGGCCGGAGTGCCGTTCTACCTGCGCACCGGTAAGCGGATGGACCGACGGGCCTCCGAGATCGTCGTGCAGTTCCGCCCGGTGCCGCACTCGGTGTTCCCCCAGCTCGATCACGGCGCCTCCGCGCCACCCAATCGCCTCGTCCTCCGCTTGCAGCCCGACGAAGGCGTACGGCTGCATCTCGCGGCGAAGCACCCCGGGCCGGGTGGGATCCGGTTGCACCCCGCCGCCCTCGACCTGAGCTTCGCCGACACATTCGCCCAACGCCTGCCCGACGCCTACGAGCGCCTGCTCATGGATGTACTGCGCGGCAACCCGACGCTGTTCATGCGGCGCGACGAGATCGAAGCAGCGTGGAGCTGGGTGGAACCGATCCTCGACTCCTGGCGCGGGTCTCCCCGATCCCCACGCCCCTATCCGGCCGGCACCTCCGGCCCCGCTGCGGCGACCGCACTGATCGAGCGCGACGGCCGCACCTGGCACGGCGACGGCGACGACTGACCGCTCTGCCCAGCCGCACCTATCCGTCACCCGTCCCCCACGAGAGGACCGACGCGACATGACCACCACAAGCGACGCCGCGGAAGGGCCGGGCCGCCGGCTCCCGACCGCCGATCTCCACCCCGTCGTCCGAGAGGTGACCGAGCGAATCCGCACCCGTAGCGCCGACCGCCGCTCCGGTTACCTCCGGCAGGTACGCGAGGCCGCCACCCGGCATGCGCGGGGCGCCACCCGGTCAGGGCTGGGTTGCGCCAATCTCGCCCACGGCGTCGCGGCATGTGGCGATGCCGACCGATCCCGACTGCTCACCATCGGCGCCGCCGCCGAGCAGGCCCCGGCGAACATCGCGATCGTGACCTCCTACAACGACATGCTCTCGGCCCACCAACCCTTCGCCGATTATCCGGTCACGATCAAGGACGCCGCCCGTCGGCACGGCGGGGTCGCCCAGGTCGCCGGCGGAGTGCCGGCCATGTGCGACGGCATCACCCAGGGCCGGGCCGGAATGGAGCTGTCGCTGTTCAGCCGCGACGTCATCGCCATGTCCACGGCGATCGCGCTGTCCCACGACATGTTCGACGCTGCGCTGCTGCTCGGGGTGTGCGACAAGATCGTGCCCGGGCTGGTCATGGGCGGCCTCGCGTTCGGCCACCTCCCCACGGTCCTCGTTCCGGCGGGACCGATGAGCAGCGGCCTGCCCAACGCCGAGAAGAGCCGGATCCGGCGCCGCCACGCAGCGGGCGAGATCGGCCGTGACGAGCTCCTCGAGGCCGAGACCCGCTCCTACCACAGCCCCGGGACCTGCACCTTCTACGGCACCGCCAACTCCAACCAGCTGCTCATGGAGGTCATGGGCCTGCACCTGCCCGGCGCCAGCTTCGTCCCGCCGGACACACCACTTCGCCAGGCCCTCACCGCTGCCGCGACCCGGCAGGCCCTGACCAACGCCCGCGAGGGCACCGGAGCCATGGCCGACATCGTCGACGAGCGCGCCGTGGTCAACGGGGTGGTCGCGCTGCTGGCCACCGGGGGGTCGACCAACCACACGATGCACCTGGTCGCCATGGCCGCCGCTGCTGGTGTCGACCTGAACTGGGACGACTTCGACGACCTCTCGGCGGTCGTGCCGCTGCTCGCCCGGATCTACCCCAACGGCACCGCCGACGTGAACCACTTCCACGCCGCCGGCGGGACCGCCGTGCTCATCGGCGCCCTGCTCGGCGCCGGTTTCCTGCATCCCGACGTGACCACCGTGGTCGGCAAGGGGCTCGACGACTATCGGCGCGAGCCGTGGCTCGACGGCGATCGACTGGCCTGGCGCGACGGGCCCGCGGAGAGCACCGACCGCGAGGTGCTGCGCGGGATCGACGACCCCTTCGCGCCGGACGGCGGCCTCCGGATGCTGCACGGCAACCTCGGCCGCGCCGTGGTCAAGGTGTCCGCCGTCGCCGACACAGACCGCGTCATCACAGCCCCGGCCCGCGTCTTCGACGACCAGGCCGACCTCACATCCGCTTTCGACGCCGGTGAGCTGACCGGAGACCTCGTCGCCGTCGTGCGCTACCAGGGTCCCCGGGCCAACGGGATGCCTGAGCTGCACAGCCTCACCCCCGTCCTCGGGGTGCTGCGCTCCCGCGGCCAACGCGTCGCCCTCGTCACCGACGGACGCATGTCCGGTGCCTCCGGCGCCATCCCGGCAGCCATCCACTGCACCCCTGAGGCAGCAGCGGGAGGACCGCTCGCCCTGATCCGCGACGGCGACACGGTCACGCTGGACACCCGCACCGGCCGCTTGGACGTCCTCACCGACCTCGAGACGCGTCAACCCCCGGCGACGACCTCGCTGGACGAGGCGACCGGGGCCGGGCGGGAGCTCTTCGCAGCATTCCGCACCGCGGTCGGCCCCGCGGACACCGGAGCACTCGTCGCTCGATCCGCCTCCGGCTACACCGGAATGGACAGCGCGGCCGCAGGTGGTGTGCGATGAACACCCGAACCACGACGACCCCCGAGGTCGTCTCGCCGCTCGACCTCGCCCCGGTCCTCCCGGTCGTCGTCATCCCCGACGCCGAGCTCGCCGTCCCCCTGGCGCGGGCCCTCCTCGCGGGAGGCCTGCGCGCCATCGAGATCACGCTCCGCTCGACCGCAGCCCTGGAGGCCTGCCGCCGGATCACCGCCGAGGTCCCGGGCATGACAGTCGGCGTCGGCACGGTTCGCGCCCCCGCGCACGTGACCGAGGCGCGCGACGCCGGAGCCCAGTTCCTCGTCAGCCCCGGCGCCACCCCAGGCCTGCTCGACGCACTCGAGGACTCCTGCCTGCCGTTCCTGCCCGGGACCGCCACGATCTCGGAGATGCTGGCCGTCGCCGAGCGCGGCATCACCGAGATGAAGCTCTTCCCGGCCGAAGTGGTCGGCGGGACCGCCCTCCTCCGCGCCGTCCACGGACCCCTACCCGACCTGCGGTTCTGCCCCACCGGAGGGATCACGCCCCGAACAGCGGCGACCTATCTGACGCAGCCCAACGTCGGCTGCGTCGGCGGATCCTGGCTCACCCCCGCCGATGCCCTGAACCGTCGCGACTGGGACGGCATCAGCACGTTGGCCGCCGCCGCATCATCCCTCCGGACGGCCGCATGACAATGCAACGACGGTAAGACGTGCTCATCGGCTGCCGGCGTCCTGGCCTTGATGGTCTCGAGCGTGCGGCGGAGATGAGTGGGCGAGGCGCTGAAGGTTCTCACGTAGGCCTGGCGACGACGGGAAGCTGCCGCTGCTCGCCCTGACGAGCGAGGTCGCGGACCGGCTCGCGCCGCCGATCGGCCCGGCCCTGTGGATTCGGCGGCAAGCGACCCGAAGAGGTCCACTATGCACGGCTGCGGAGCCGTTGGCAGCGGTGTGGCGTACCGTCCGCAACAGCCTGCGGGACGTGTTGGAGTCGGAGCCGTTGCTGACATCGTCGCGGGTTTGCTCCTCACGAAGTCCAGCGTCTCAGCCGGTCGGGCCTGGACTACGACCCCAGCGCTGCACTGCTGGGCTTGGCTGCCCGCTGGCAGCCTCGATCCGAATGGTCGCGGGTATAAAACAGCTCGTATCACCCGCTGGAAAATCGTGCTTCGCCTGAAGCTCGTACGATCTTCGCACAGATGAGCGGTCAAAGCTCCCGCATGATCACACGCCCACTCCCCGTCCTCGGGAATGAGCTGTGCTCCCGGGTCTCGTCCGGGACACCACGACGGCCGAGGTGCTCGTGACACCAGGCGCCGCCTGGAGATCGATCTCCAGCGCGTAGGTCGAGATGTTCTCCCCGCCACGTCGGATGATGTGCATGCCGCGGCCGCGGAACTCGAAGCGGCCGTTCGGGTGCCGGACCATGATGTCGCCCGTCCGCAGCCATTCGCCGTCGACGAGGGTCGCAGTGGTGGCATCGGGAGCGTCGAGGTAGCCAGCATGAGCGTGTTACCCGGGCTCCCGCGGACCCACAGCTCCCCCGGCTCGCCGTCCGGAGCGTCCGAACCGTCGTCGCGGACCAGGCGGACGCCGTCGACGCCGAGGAACGGGCGACCGATCGTTGCGCGGTCATCAAGTTCCCACGGCGATCCGCCGAGGACGCCGGTCACGGACTCGGTCTGTCCGTAGATCTGGCGCATGTGGACTCTTGGATCGGCGGGCGACAATCGAGGCGATCGCGGCGCCGGTGCGGCGGGCGGCGTCGAACCAGGTGCTCGCGCTGAAACGGGGCACGATCGCGATCGAGTCGCCCGTGACGAAGGGCGGGCGCACAGGTAGAGCTGCGCGTTGGCGTGGAAGAACGGCGTGCAGAGGTAGTGCCGGTCGGTGCTCAGATAGCCGCCGTTGCGCGCGAGTCGTTCGGCGGACATGACGTCATTGCGGTGCGTGAGCTGCACCAGCTTCGGGGCGCCGCTGGTGCCGGAGGTCGGCAGCAGCCCCGAGACGAGGTCGGGCGTGGCGGAGGGGGGCTCGCTGCCGGTCGTTCAGCACGTTGCCGCCCAGGCCGAGCTTCGAGCGGAAGTGCTCGTAGCGGCGCTCACCACGGAAGCACTTGCGCAAGATCATCATCGTCCACCGCTCGCGGATCACCGCACAGGCGCGAGCGACCGAGCGGCACAGCCCCTCGTGCTCGTCGTGCTTCACGAGCACAACTCTAAGACACCTTTCGAGTCCCAGCTGCTTGCCCTTGAGTCGTCGGATATGCCAGCATCAGACTCGATTCGAGTCTGACTCTGCCCGATGTTCACCGGCCACGGAGGTCATCAGATGCCCTACTACCAGTTCACCGCTTCCGTGGACAGCCGGACGGTGCAGCACAAGCCTGAGATCGCCACGGCGGTGACCAAGGTCCACAGCGAAGTCACCGGAGCTCCGGGGTGAAACGTGCACTGCGCCTTCGTGGATGTCCCGTCCGGGAGCATCTTCGTGAAGGGCGAGCCGAGCGACGGACCGCGAATGGTCGGGCTCATCCGCGACGGCCGCTCTCCAGAGGTGCGAGGGAACCTCACCCACGAGATCGCCGACGCGTGGTGCGCGATCACCGGGGACGCCAAGGAGAGCCTGGCGATCTTCATCCAGGAAATCCCCGGCGCCAACGTCATGGAGGACGGCGTGATCCTGCCCCAGATCACGGACGACCCGGGCGCCATCTACTGAGCTCGATCCACCTCGCCGACACCCGCCAGGGCCGACGGCGCCGAGTGGATCGACTTCAGGGCCGCGTCGCCGCTCGGGTGGACTTCCGCCCGTTCTCCGTTCCGGAGAGTCGTCGGCAGGCCGAGAGATTGACCGGGGCGGTCGGTCCGCGATCGATGGAACGACGCACTTGCCGAGGTGTCCAATTGAGATCGCGTCGGGCCGGCCGTGGCCGTGGTGGCACGGCGCTCATCCCCCGCTCGCAGCGGGGAGCCGACCGTCGTCGCGCTCCCAGCCGACATGCCCCTCCCGAGACGGCAGGGTCTGCTGGAGCGGATCACGGTGGAAGTCTTCGGAACGTCCAGGTCGGCCCGCTCTACGTGTGGGTCTACCTCTCCGACATCCCGGCCCCAGCGTCGCCCGGTTCGGCCGAGTTCTGCCCGACCCGGGTGGCGACGACGAGTGGTTCGCGGCATTTCCGGGACTGACCACAGGAGCGGCTTCGCCCGCATGCCGGACCGACTCTTGAGCGCACAGAATAGGGAGGATCCGTTTGTCCGCCATCCGCACGACCAGCACGCCGGCCGATATTGCCCAGCAGTGGGCCGACGCCTGGAGCGCGCCGACCCCGGAAGCGTTCGTTGACCTCTACGCCGAGAATGGCGAGTACTTCGACGTGACCTTCGGGGTGCGACGCCGAGGGCACGGCCTGATCGCTACCCATCACCGTCTCTGGCGAGCAGCCGTCCCGGACTTCGTCATGTCGGTTGACGACGTTCACACCGGTGATGGGTTCGTGGTCGTGGAGGTGACCGGACGAGGCACCTTCTCCGGCGACGACCTCGGCGGCGGAAAGATGAAGGCCACGGGCAAGCCCTTCAGTGGTCGTTCGGTCGCCGTTCTCGTGTTGGACCCAGAACTCAAGATCGTCTCATGTCGGGAGTACTACGATCGGGCTGTGATGCCCGGTGGAGCAGCAACGCCGTTCGGGGAGTGAAAGGCAGGACCTTCTTTCCGGATGAGCTGCCGATTGCCGGGTGACCGGGTTGATCGCGCCCGCCGACCCGGCGGTTCGAGGCGCTCCCGCAGTTTCTGAGCGTTGCCGAGCCAGACCATGAACTCGCGGGCCTTCATCACGGGCTGCTGTCTCGCTCCACCAACGCTCTGCGAGCCCTCGACGACAGCCTCGGCGGAGCCACGGATGCCGTCGCTCGACGCGAGGAGTTGCCGAGTCGTTGATGGATCCGGTCCGCGAGCTTTGGTCCGAGTGGGCTGCGTCCGTGGAGGTGGTGGATGGAGACGACCACCGCATGAGCCTTCATCGATCGATCTAGGCGGTCAGCTCCGCTGTGGGCATCACCTTTTGTTCAGCCGCTCCTGGTAGGGGTCGGGCCGGGGCGCGGTGTCCCACCTAACTCGAACATGATTCATTTTCAGCTTACTGGCGACCCACCGAGGAGTGGACATGACAAGCACGATCGGTCACCCCGTCGCAGCGGGAGCGCGCGGAGGCACGGGGCTCCAGGCGCCAGAGCTCTCCGACGAGCAGGTCGGGCACATCCGGCACGTCGACAATCTGTCGCGACTCCCCAAGGGGGACTGGCGGAACATGGCTGGTCCGCTGCCGTTCCAGGAGGACTTCAGCTCCTACCGCTACCAGCTGGGTTACATGAGCCTGGCGATGGCGCTCGCGCACTACCATCGGCTGCCCGCCGCGCCCGCGGTCTTCCAGGGCCAGCTCGACCGGCTCATCCAGAAGATGCTCGATCCCGCCGCGTGGAGCTACTGGCGGGACACCAGCACCCAGGGCGGCTACGGGCCCTTCGTCCTGCCCCGGCTCCCGAGCCGCACGGACCCTGTCGCGGTCGACAACATCATGTACAGCGCCTACCTGCAGGTCATGACGCTGATGTACACGATGCTGTTCGACGACCGCAAGTACGAGCAGCCCGGATCGCTCGCCTTCGACATGCGGCCGGTTCTGTGGGGCAAGGACCGTCACGAGCGGTTCGAGTACGACCAGCGGTCGCTCAACGAGCGCATCTACTGGAACATGGTCGAGAACGGCTACCTCGGCGTGGCGTGTGAGCCGTTCTGCGTGTTCCAGATCTGCAACCAGGTCCCCATCCTGGGCTTCCGCCTGCACGACCACCTCTACGGCGGCGAGACCGCCGAGGAGGTCACTCGCGGCTACGTCGCGGCGTGGGAGCGGTTCGGCGGCAACGTCAACGCGAACGGTCACTTCAACAGCTACGTCGTGCAGCGCAACGAGCTGCAGCCGAAGGACATCCTGCTAGACCAGGACCTGGCCTGGACCGACGGCTGGCTCGGGATGCTGATGAACATGTGGCGCCCCGAGCTCGTCCGGGAGACGTACCAGACCTCCATCGAGAAGTGGCTCGACCGGGGCGACGACGGGTTGATCTCCGTCCGCAACCTCTCCCGGATGCCCGGGAGCGACGAGCTGGTGGAGGTCGGCAACCTCGGCGAGATCGGGTGGCTGGCAGCGTGGGCCTCCGAGATGGGGGATCGCGAGGTCGTCGACGGGCTGCTCGGGCATGCGGACCGGTACATGAACCCGCAGTGGGAGAACGGTGGCCTGCACTACCCCCGGCGGGACGACACGTACGACGAGGCCGGCCACTTCGTCGCGGTGCCGCCGATCGTCGGCAACGCCACGTTCTCCTACGCGCGGCTCAACGTGGCCGACGGGCTGCACACCGTGTTCGACCGCCCGTGGACCGACCGAGAGCGCTCGCGGCCCGCGCTGACCGGAATCGGTGACTCGGTGGACGTGCGGCGTGCCTGGTACCACGAGGAGGCGCGCCGTCTGCAGCTGACGGTGAGCCCGATGCACGGCGTGTCGGACACCAGCACCGAGCTTGCGCTGTCGCGGGTATGGGGCCGCGGACCGTGGACGCTCACGGTCGACGGGGCGGTCGTGGCCGAGGGCGACGACACCACCGTGGTCACGACCGACGGGACGACCCAGCTCGGGCGCGTCGACGACGAGCTGCGGCTCACCCTGCACGTCCACGGGCACAGGGACATCGAGATGAGCTGGAGGGCAGCGTGAGCACCGCCGTCGTCCCCCGCTACGCGCTGGTCGACCACCACGGCAGGGCCGTGACCGAACAGGACTTCGCGGGGCGCTACCAGCTGGTCTTCTTCGGGTTCACCCACTGCCGCATCGTGTGCCCGGCGGTCCTGGGGAAGCTGAGCACCGTGCTCGACGACCTCGGGCCGCTGGCCGAGCGGATCCAGCCGATCTACGTCTCCGTGGACCCGGAGCGGGACACCCCGGAGGTCATGTGCGCCTTCCTCGAGGAGTCGTACCCGCGGTTCCTCGGGCTGACCGGCAGCCCGGAAGCCGCGGAGGCGGCCCGCTCGGCCTTCCGCGTCTACGCCGGTCGCGGGGCCGACCCGGAGGACCCGGAGGGCTACGCGGTGCCGCACACGGCGCTGACCTATCTGCTCGATCCCGGCGCCGCCTACCTCGCGCACTTCCCGGACGTCCTCACCGCGGACGAGATCGCCGCCCGGATCCGCGAGCTCTGCAGCACACCGGCTCCCTGACGGCGCCACCCCGACAACACGTCACCGACACACAACGAGGTGTATCTGATGGCACGACGCGCGGTTCTGGTTCATGGAGCATGGCACGGGTCGTGGACGTGGGAGCCAGTGCTCCCGCTCCTGCGGGCACGGGACATCGACCCCGTCCTCGTGGATCTGCCGAGCGCCGGCAAGGGTGGTGGTCTCCGTGACGACGTGGAGGTCGTCCGCCAGGCCGTCCTAGCGGAGGACCGGGACACCGTCCTCGTGGGCCACTCGTACGGCGGGGTGGTGATCACGGAGGCGGCGCTGGAGCTGCCGTCGGTCCGGCACCTGGTCTATCTCTGTGCCTTCATGCTCGACGTCGGGGAGTCGGTGGTCGGGCTCGTGGAGGGTGTGCTCCCGGACTGGCAGGAGCTCGACCCGGAGCGGGGCGTCGTCCGGGCGACCTCAGCGGAGTCCGTCTTCTACGGTGACCTGCCAGCGGACCTGGCCGCCGAGTACTCGGCGCGGCTGACGGCACAGACCGCGGCGGCCTTCTCCGAGCCGCTGTCCGGAGCGGCGTGGCGCTCGATCGGCAGCACCTACCTGATCTGTGACCAGGACCAGGCGATCCCGCCGGAGTTCCAGCGGATGATGTCCCAGCGGGCCACCCACCGCATCGAGATCACCAGCAGTCACACCCCGATGGCGTCCCACCCGCAGGTCGTGGCGGACCTGATCACGAACGCTCAGGGAGGTGCGCACCCGACCGCCGCAGCGGTGCACGGCTGACGCGGGGAGCGATTTCGGTGCCGTGACCGTCCGGCGGTCCGGCACGGGTAGCGCAGGACGTTGCCCCGTGGGTGCTCGAGCGCCCACGGGGCAACGTCATGAGCGCAGGGCGTGCCCGCACCGCTCGACGGATCACCGTCGATGCCGATCATCAGAGTTGCTGATAACTCTTCACTTGGAGGTTCGGTGGTCTCCTCGATGCCGCGTCGTGGCGGGACCCGGTCTACGCGGAGACCTGGACGGTCCCCGGCGGTGTATCCCACGAGGTGCGCGAGCCCGCGACCGGTGCCGTGCTGGGCTCGGTGGGTCTGGCGAGCGCGGACGACGCGGCCGCTGCAGCCGATGATGCCGTTGCGGCGCAACGGAAATGGGCCACGCGCCCACACCGAGCGCGCCGCGATACCACGGAGTCCGTGGTCGATCCCCGCACCGGGCTGACGACGCAGCAGACGATCTCGGCCGAGATCGCCCGGATCGCCCACGACTACGAGCGCAGCGGGCAGGAGGAGACCCAGCCCCGGCTGGGCTACCCGCCCTACCGCAGCAGCCTGCTGCGCCACCCACGAAGGACCCGGTGCAGGTCGATCCCGAGGGCGTCGAGCTGTGAGCGCCGTGCTTCGGTGGCCGGGACGTCGACCCGCTCGAGGTCGACCTCACCATCCAGCGCGGTGGCGAGCCCATCGGCGAGCGCATGGTCGTGACCGGACAGGTGCGCGGTAAGGGGCGACCGGTCCGCAACCAGCTCGTCGAGATCTGGCAGGGGAACGCGGGCGGCCGCTACATCCACGAGCGCGACCAGCACCGGCCGCGCTGGACCCGCACTTCACCGGCGTCGGCCGGTACCTCACCGACGACCAGGGCACCTACCGGTTCACCACGATCAAGCCGGGCCCATACCCGTGGCGCAACCACCACAACACCTGGCGACCCGCGCACATCCACTTCTCGCTTTTCGGCAACGACTTCACCCAGCGGCTCGTCACGCAGAGGCACTTCCCCGGGGACCCGCACCTTCGCCTGGACCCCATCTTCCAGTCGACCACCGACCCGAAGGCCCCGAGCGCCGCGTCGCGACGGACGACCACGACCTGACGACGCACGAGTGGGCCACCGGCTACCACCGGGACATCGTGCTGGCCGGCTCGCACTCCACCCCGCTCGACCAGGAGGAGGCCCGGTGACCGGCGCCCTCACCCCGACCCCCGGCCAGACCGTGGGCCCCTTCTTCCACTACGCGCTTCTCTACCCCGGTGACGGCGACCTCGTCGCCGTCGGCACCCCGGGCTCCGTCCATCCTCACGGCGCCGTCATGGACGGGGACGGCGCGGGAGTGCCGGACGTGCTGGTCGAGGTCTAGCAGGCCAACCCGCGCGGCCCGGTGCCGCGCGCAGGGCTCGCTGCGCCGGGACGGGCACCTCTTCTCCGGGTTCGGGCGGGCGAGCCCCGACCGGACGGGCCACTACGGCTTCACCACGCTCACGTCGGTCACGGTGGGCGGCGGAGCGCTGCCGTTCTGCGCGGTCACCCGTGTTCGCGCGAGGGCTGCTGAACCGCCTGATGACCCGCGCGTACCTGCCGCTCGACGGGGCCGAGCCCGACGCCGTGCTGACCGCGACCGGGGAGCGGGCCGCAAACCCCGATGTACGTGCCCGACGAACTGGGGCTCGGCTTCGACATCCGGCTGCAGAACGAGGCCGAGACGGTCTTCCTGACCTACCCGGGGCACCTCGCCCGGTGACGCACGGATCAGTTCCGGGCGGACAGGCTGCGGGTGATACCCGCGGCGGCGACCTGGAGAGATCGGTGGCCGGGCATCTGCTGCCCGAGGGCGGGGTGTTCGCGTTTCTTGCCGCGCACCGGTGCAGGGCCGCGGGCCTCCTCCTGTCCTACCTGGCCTTCGGCGAGCACCAGCGGCGGCACCCGCCGGACGCGCTCGCCCGCCTGGCGCAACGCGTTGGTCAGCCGATCGGATCGGCCTGCGGGGTGGCGGCGGGCTGCTCGTGGGCCATGGCCTGCCCTCGGGTCTCCTTGAGCGCCAAGGTGGAGAACAAGGCGATCACCCCGAGGAACGACAGCAGCAGACCGATCCCGAAACTCCCGAAGGAAGCGACGATACCCGGTGCGAGCAGCGGTGGGATCGCCCCACCTACCAGGGCACCGATGTTGTAGCCCAACCCGGCGCCGGTGTAGCGGTGCCGTGGCGCGAACAGCTCGGGCAGGAACGACCCCGCAGGCCCGTAGGCCACCGCGAAGATCGCCAGCGTGACGGTCTGCGCGATCGCGAACGCAAACGCCGAGCCCGTGTCGATCAACGGAAACAGTGCCAGTGACCAGCCGATGCCCAGGACGGCGGAGAGGATCATGACCGGGCGGCGACCGAAGCGGTCGGACAGGACGCCGGCGAACACGATGACGAACCCGATGACCACGGCGGCGCCCACGCCGACGCCGAGCACGACCGGGCGCGACAGGCCGGCGCCACCGGGGGCGGTGGCGTAGCTGGTGACGTACGCGGTGCCGATGTAGAAGAACGCAAACAGCAGGGTCAGCGAACCGGCCGAGAGCAGGACCTCACGGGGCTGGCTGCGGACGGCCTCCACGAACGGGAGGCGCTTGGGCGCGGCATCCGCTGCCTGAGCGGCGGTCCTGGCAGCCTTGAACGCGGGGGTCTCGTCGATGTTCATCCGGATGTAGAACCCGACGGCGACCAGCAGGGCCGACAACAGGAAGGGGATCCGCCAGCCGTAGTCGAGGAACGCCTCGTTCGAGTCACCCATGATCAGGCTGGTGGCGAGGAAGGTGCCGCTGGACAGGGCGAAGGCGATGGCCGGTCCCACCTGGGGGAACACGCCGTAGAAGCCGCGCTTCTCCTTGGGGGCGTACTCCGCGGTCAGCAGGGTCGCGCCCGCCCACTCGCCACCGACAGCGAACCCCTGGGCGAACCGCAGTGCCACCAGGATGATCGGCGCGGCCACCCCGATGCTAGCCGACCCTGGTAGCAACCCGATCAGAACTGTCGCCGTGCCCATCAGGAGCAGCGTGGAGATCAGTGTTCGCTTGCGACCCAACCGGTCGCCGTAGTGGCCGAAGAGGACGGCGCCGACCGGGCGGGCGATGAAGGCGACCGCGACGGTGGCGAACGAGGCGACCGTCGCGGCTGCCGATCCCAACGCCGGGAAGAACACCTTCGGGAACACCAGCGCCGCGGCGGTGCCGTAGATGAAGAAGTCGTAGAACTCGATGGTCGTGCCGGCGCAGCTCGCGATCGCGATGCGGCGCATCGACGCCGCAGGTGGGCGTCGCAGTTGGTTTCCCATGACGATCTCCTCATCGAGACATGGCGAGAACGGGACCGAAGGCACGATCTCGTTGCGCAGGGCAGGGCAGGCGACCGAACGGCAATGGCCGCCAACCCGCCGCGCATATGCGGCGGGTTCACAAGGGGCCCGGCTCGCCGACGTCACCGACGGCGATCTACCGGTCTCGCCGCAGCACGGCTGCGGGCGGGGACGAGCTGTCAGTAGATGGCGCCGGGCTCGTTCGTGATCTCGGGCAGGATCGTGCCGTCCTCCATCACGTTGGCACCCGGGATCTCCTCGATGAAGATTGCCAGGTCTTCCTTCTCATCCCCGGTGATCGCGGACCAGGCGTCCGCGATCCCGTGGATGAGCTTCGCCCGGATCTCGGTGGAGCGGCCGTCGCGGATGAGCCCGACCATTCGCGGTCCGTCGGTCGGCTTCCCGGCGACGTAGATGCTGTCGGCGGCGACCTCGACGAATGCGCAGTGCACGTACTTGCCGGGGGCGCCCGTCACCTCGCTGTGGACCTTCGTCATCGCCTCGGCGACCTCGGCCTTGTGGCGGAGCGTCGCGCCACCGGTGGGGACGATGAACTGGTAGTAGGGCACCGACGACCTCCACGAACTGTGTGGTTCGAGGCCGGTCGGACTCGAACGGAGTGTGAGAGTAGCCAGCGCGGAAGCCCCGCAGCAAGCTGCTGGGACTCGAAAAATGTCCTTGATTCGAGATTAGGGAGATGCCGTACACTGGGCGGGTGAAGCACGACGAGCTGGAGGACCTCTACTGCTCCGTCGCTCGCACCTGGTCGGTGATCGGTGAGCGGTGGACGATGATGATCCTGCGCGAATGCTTCCGCGGTGAGCGCCGCTACGACCACTTCCGCGCCAAGCTCGGCCTCGGCAGCAACGTGCTCAACGACCGGCTCCGGGTGCTGGTGTCGGAGGGAGTCCTGGAGCGGGTGCAGTACCAGGAACAGCCCGTGCGGCACGAGTACCGCCTCACCGCCAAGGGCGCCGACCTGTATCCGGTGCTGGTGTCCGTCATGGCCTGGGGAGACAAGTACAAGAACGACGTCCCGCCGGTGCGCTTGATCCATCGTGGCTGCGGACACGAGGCCGAGCCCCGCCTGGCCTGCGCACACTGCGCCGAGCCCGTGTCCTGGCGCGACATGACCGCAGAGTTCCAGCCGGACGCTTGGTAGCTCCGACTCGCGGCCTGGAGTTCCGTGCATGACCTCTTCCAGGCCCCTCGCCCGGCAGACTCACGGAAGGTCCAGTGGCTCGCCGAGCTCGCGGAACGGTACATCCCCTACTCCTACGATCCTCCGATCGCGGGCTGGCTCGACGCGACCCTCGTCGACCACGAAAAGATCATCGAGGCCTTCCGTCGTCGGGACGAGGGCGCCGCCCGAAGTGCGATGCGGGACCATGTCGTCAAGGCTGGCGAACTGCTCGCGCGCAGCTTCGAGCACGCACGGCAAGACCGGTCGGAGGACACATCGGGGGCCGGGGCCGCCGGCGCCACTCCCCATGAGGTGTCGGGATCTCCCGACTCGTGACCGCCACCGTGAGAACGAGCCCCGGCCGCGGCGTTCCGCAGTCATCCATCACCCGTCACCGACACCGTTCTGCGCCCAAGAGCGCGCTCAGGTGTCCGCAGCAGCAAGGAGAAGCCCGTGGGCACATTGGACGAGAAGGTCATCGCCATCACCGGAGCCAGCAGTGGCATCGGCGCAGCGACGGCCCTGGAACTCGGGGCTCGTGGGGCTGCCGTGGTCCTGGGCGCGCGGCGGGGCGACCGCCTCGAGTCTCAAGCGGCGCTGATCCGCGCCGCAGGCGGCCGCGCGGTGACCCAGGAGGCCGACGTCACCGTGCGAGGCGATCTCGAGAAACTCGTCGGCCTGGCCGTCGAGCAGTACGGGCGTCTTGATGCGCTCGTGAGCAACGCGGGCGTCGCCCGAACGGCGCCCGTGGCAGATCTCGACGTCGACGACTGGGACGCAATGATCGACGTCAACCTGCGCGGTGTCCTGTACGGGATCGCCGCCGCACTACCGGTGTTCCGCCGCCAGGGGCACGGACATCTCGTCACGATCGTCTCCACATCGGGTCTGAAGATCGTGCCGACCCAAGCCGTCTATGCAGGCACCAAGAACGCCGTGCGCACCCTTCTCGAGGCACTCCGTCAGGAGTCCACCGACGGGACCCTGCGAACCACCTCCGTCTCGCCAGGCTACGTCCGCACCGAGCTGGTCGACCAGATCGACGACCCGAGTCGGCGCGAGGCGGCTCAGCAGGCCATGGCGAAGCTCGGCATTGCACCCGAAGCCGTGGCCCGGACCGTCGCATTCGCCATCGAACAACCCGACGACGTCGAGATCGGCGACATCACGATCCGCCCCACTCGGCAGGGCTGAGGCCAGGAGGGACGCTGCTCGGCCAGCCGACGTCACCGGCTTGGGGTCGGACTCCCGATAGAGGCGGACGGCGCGCTCACGCAGCTCGTCGGGGTACTTCTTCGGTGCTGCCACGGAGACTCCTTACACGGCCCTTCGGCCATGATCGTCGATCTCCGAGCAAGCGGGGGTTCCTCTGTGTTCTGTCAAGCCGCCGGAGAGGGTGGCGTCGACGTCGTTGGCTGGAGCGTGGCGGGTCCGGGAAGTGGCCTCTCCGAAGAGTCGGCTTCCGGGATCAGGCCGACCGCGCTGGATGTCAGAGTCGCTCCCGCTTGCCCTCCCGGGCCCGCCGCCATCCGTCGCTCGTCGCTGATCATGGTCCGCCAGACGTGGTCGGTGAGGCGACGTCGCAGGCAGCGCATCGCCTCGGTGTGGGTCTTGCCGCGGGCGATGGTGCGGTCGTAGTAGGCACGTCCGCGGCTACCGGGCATGCGGACCTGGGTCAGCGCGATGGTGTGCAGGGCGTTGTTGAGCTGACGATCGCCCTGCCGGGACAGCCGGTGCCGGGCGCGGTCGCCGCTGGAGACCTCGATCGGTGCCGTCCCGCAGTAGGAGGCGAACGCCGCCGCGGTAGGGGCTGGACCTTCCCGCGCGGCGCGGGTCATCCTGAAGCAAGGCGCTGCTGGCCTTCGGGCCTCCGGAACGCCTCACGGCAGTGCTCGATGCCGGGCTGACCAGGAGAACCCCTCGCACCGTGATCCTCCCGGGTCTTCTCGGCCGCGAGCTCGAGGAGGTCCGCCGCAGCGGATCGCCGAGGAGCACGAGGAATCCGCGCCCGGAGTGGCGTGGCGGCGCCGGTCCTCGGCCCGACCGGGACCGCGGTCGCCGCCGTCTCGATCGCCAGCTGGGTGAACCGGCTCAAGCCGGCGCGGGTCACAGCGGCCGTCTCCACCACCGCACGCGCCATGACCCGGACCCTCGGCGGCCCACTTCTCGGCGCTCGCCGCTGATCCCCGGCTCCCGGCGCGGCAGCGGAGGGGTCCGTCGACGAGAGGAACGCCTCGTGCCCGAACCGTCCCCGAAGGAGTTCCACCGCGACGTGATCGCCGTGGCCCGCCAGGGCAACCAGTCGATCACCAACCCCGGCCCCCCGGAAGCGCCGCCCACGGCGGGAGCGACCTGGAGGCGGAGAACCCGCGCTGCGCGGACGGGCCGGGTAGCTCGAGCAGGAGAACGCGGGAGCCACGCCACTGCGTCCACGACGTGTCCCAGAACGATCTCTTGGCTGGTCCTCGACGTCGCCGTCCTCAACATCCCCATCGCGGTGGCTTGCCGGTGCTGCCCGTCTCCAACGCAGCGCTCCCGTGCCTGTCGCGATCCATGGCGTCGGGGTGCTCGGCCGCGGCGTTGCGGACGGCGCACCGACGGAAGCCCCGGATCCTGATGATGTCCGTGCCGATGTCCGCAGCAACGGCACGAGGTGTCCGACAGGCTCATCCCATTGCCGGCGGCGGCATTCTCGAACGCGTCGATGAAGCGGAACCCGCCGGTCCGGGGCACAGCGGTGATCGTCCCGGACCGATCGACGAGCCCCACGGGCTCCCGCTCCTCGAATCCCGCACGAGCCCGCAGCCGATCCCTCACCGTCGACCGTAGGAGGCGGGCGGACCGGTCTGAGGGGCTGGTCTCCGGGAAAAGGTCCTCAGGCGGTCAGATGCGAGGGCGGCTCCCTCGGCTCGAGCTTCACTGCGAGCGTTGCGGCCAGCTCGTCCCGGGCGTCGAACAGCGGGGCGCGCCGCTCGGGCGTCCGGTACAGCTCGACCAGGCGTCCCGCCGGGGTGCTGACGACGATCGCGACGGGCGGCGTACGCGGCGAGGTGACGGCGACCGCGACGGCCGAAATACCCTTGTTGATGCTCTCCAGGCAGAGGGAGAACCCGCGCCTGCGGGTGCTGTCGCACTCGGCGAGCAGGATTCGGTACTCGCGGTCCGGGAGGCGGGATCCGCGGGCCTCGGCGGCGGTGCTGCGGTAGAGGTGCTCGACCTTCTCGACCGGCAGCAGCGCCAGGAGCGCCCGTCCGGCGGCGCTGAGGTGGGCGGGAAGCACGTTCCCGGTCCGCTCGGGCACGTGGTCGGGATCCTCCGGCTCGGCGGAGACGAGGACGCGGGTGTGCACGCCGACGCGGGTGGCGAGGCACACCGTCTCGCCGTACCTGTTCGCCAGCGCACCGAGCGTCGGGAGGGAGAGCTCCTGGATGTCGCGGGCCAGCTCCGAGGAGAGGACCGGCGCGCTCAGGGCCGGGCCGGCGCGGTAGCGCCGGTCGTCGTCCTGCACCGCGAAACCGTGGAAGACGAGCATCGCCATGATCCGGTGCGCCGTCGAGTCGGCGACACCCAGGACCTTCGCGACGTCCGAGATCCGTGCGGAGCCGAAGTCGCGGAGTATGTGGATGGCCCGGAGAGCGTTGTCGATCGAGTTCACGGCGTACGCCGGCCTGTGGTACTCGAGGTTGCCCTGCGTGATGGCCCCGACCTCCCTTCCGGAAGAGGAGACGATCCTCCCCCACGGGTGGCCCGGCGACAAGGACGGGGCCGTCGCGGAGGCGGGCCCCGGCCCGATTCCACCGAGCAGAAGTTCGGCGCCCGCGACCCCTCGCGCGGTCACGATGAGAGGGCTCGACATCGATCAGGAAACGAGGACCCATGGCCACGGAAGGCAACGAGAACATCGAGTTCGTCACCGGTATCCCGGCGAACCTCGGACCCGAGGTCACGGCCCTCGGCCTCCTCCCCCCGTTCCCGCCCCACCCGATCCCCCGGGGCGCCCGGCCGTCGAAGGACCCCGGCGACCACCACCCCCACCTGAGCCTCGCGGAACGGGACCGGCGCTGGGACGCGCTGCGCAAGGACATGCTGATGGCGGGTGTCGACGCGCTCGTCCTGCTCGGCAACGACATCTACTGGGACATGGGGATCGCGAACATCCGCTACCTCACCGGCACGGGCGCGAAGATGGGCTCGAGCGCACTGTTCTTCCTGGACCGGGACCCGGTGCTCTACAACGCGGTGGCCCACATGAGCCAGCCCTTCCACTTCCAGGAGGCGCTGCACGGCTGGGTGGACGACATCCGCATCGGCCACGGGATCCCCGAGCTCGCCGCCGAGCTCAGGGACCGGGGCCTCGGCCGCGCGCGGATCGGCCTGGTCGGCTTCTCCTCGACGATCCAGACGACCTCGACGATCCTCTCCGGCGAGCAGGCGACACTGGAGGCGCTCCTCCCCGACGCCCGGCTCGTCGACTTCGGCTACGCGTTCCAGCGGCTCCGTGTGATCAAGAGCGAGGAGGAGATCGGCATGCTCCGCTCCGCGGCGGTGGTCGCGGAGAAGACCGTCGAGGCCCTCGTGACCGCCGCGGGCGCCGGCGCCACCGAGGCGGAGGTCTACGCCGAGATGATCCGGACGCAGATCGCGAACGGCGGCGAGCCGAACATCTTCAACCTCTTCGCCTCCGGGCCCGCCGAGCACCCGGACAGCGAGCTCTGGCACCTGCTGCACGGGTCGGACCAGCCGATGGTGCCGACGACCCGGCCGCTGAACGAGGGTGACCTCATCGTCGCGGAGTGGCACACCAAGTACGGCGGCTACCTCGTCCACACCGAGTACAGCTGCCACATCGGATCGCGCGTGCCCGACCCGCTGTGCCGGCTCTTCGACGTCGCGTTGGAGTGCTTCGAGGCCAGCCGGGCCGCGCTGGTGCCGGGCAGGACGATCGACGAGGCGCTGCGCGAGATCCGCGAGCCCGCCGACCGGGCCGGGGTCAACTGGATCGAGCTCGGCTTCCACGCCATGGGCCTGGCCTCGCCGGAGTTCCCCACCGTCGTCTACCAGCCCGGCTTCGGCTCCGACTCGCTCAACGGCGCGCGGATCGGCCACCTCGTGCTCGAGGAGGGGATGCACTTCGGCAACAACATCGACCTCCACGACCAGTCGTGGCGCTCCGACGTCGGCCTGATGTACGGCGGCAGCATGGTCGTCCGTCCCGGCGGCGCCGAGGTCCTCGTGAACCCCCCGAAGGTGCTCGGGGTCAGCTGAGCCGCCCCCCGGTGAGAACGGAAGAGGGACGCGGCCCGGGGGCTGCGTCCCTCTTCCGTTCTCGCCGGGGGGCGGACTCACCTCCGCGCGACGGTCTCCTTGTCGTAACCGGCCGCACGCTGGTACCGGTGGCTGATCTCCTCGATCTCCTCCTGCGAGATGACGTCGTGGAGGTTCTCGAACGGCTCGCCGTTCGTCCGCTGCTCCACGACCTCGATGATCGTGTCGGGCGGTGTGGTGCGGTTCGTCAGCACGAGGTTGTTGACGACCGGCAGCCGCTCCTCCTGGTACGCGACCAGCCCGTCCCGTGGGTCCGCGGCCGCCTCCAACGCCTTCGCGAGCGCCTCGGCGTCCAGGATGGCCTGCGCGCCACCGTTCCCACCGCGCGGGTACATGGGGTGCGCCGCGTCGCCGAGGAGCGTCACCCGGTCGAAGGTCCACCGGTCGACCGGGTCCCGGTCGACCATCGGGTAGGAGAGCACGTTCTCGCCCTTGCGGAGCAGCTCGCCGCAGTCGAGCCAGTCGAACTTCCAGTCCTCGAAGTAGTGCAGGAAGTCGTCGATGTCGCCGGCCGCGCTCCAGTCGACGGGCGCCTGCTCCTCGGTGTTGACCTCGGCGATCCAGTTGACGAGCTGGTTGCCCTCGGCGTCGATGGCGTCGCGAATCGGGTACACGGCGAGCTTGCCCGTGAGGAAGAGGGCCCCGATGCGGGTCGCGCTCCCTCCACTGAGGAACGGCGGCATCCGCGTCACCCCACGCCACATGTTGATGCCGTGGAAGACCGGGGCCCCCTCGTCCGGGTAGAACGTCTTGCGCACCACCGAGTGCACCCCGTCGCAGCCGATCAGGACATCGCCCTCGACCGGCGCGATCGCGCCGCCCGCGGAGTCCCGGAAGGTCGCCCTGACACCGGCCTCGTCCTGCGTGAGGCCCACCAGCCGGTGGTCGGTGTGCACGTGGTCCGCCCCGAGCCGGGAGAGCACGGCGTTCAGCAGCACCGTGTGCAGGTCGCCCCGGTGGACCGAGAAGTGCCGGTACGGGTGCCCCGCGTACCGCCCGGTCGGCTCGCGGTAGATGATCTGGCCGTTGTGGGTGGCGAAGACGAACTCCTGCGCCTCGACGGCCACCTCGGCGAGCGCGTCCTCCAGCCCGAGCTGGGTCAGGACACGGACGCAGTGCGGCATCAGGTTGATGCCCAGCCCCAACGGCTTGAACACGGGGGCGGCCTCGTAGACGTGGACGTCCACGTCGTCGAAGCGCGCCCGGAGCGACAGCGCCAGCGTCAGCCCGCCGATGCCGCCGCCGACAACCACTACCTTCATTCGCGAGGTTCTCCCTGTCTCCTCGTCCCGTCGCCTACGCGTAGGCCTTCGTCCGCGCCGGGTCGTCCCGACCCTCGGAAGCGACGGGCTGCCGCAGGCCGGCCCGCTCCATCCGGGGAAGCACCTCGTCGCGCAGGTGGGGGAACTCGTCGATGTAGTTGATGAGACCGACGGCGACGCCCTGCAGGCCGGCGGCGCTCAGGCGCGCGTACATGTCGACGACGTCGTCGTAGCTGCCCACCACGGGCCACGTTCCGGACCCGCCGATGTTGCGCCGCTTCATGGCGTGCGCCTGCAGCTGCTCCGCCGTGGACGACTGGGCCGTCAGACGGCCGGCCGCCATGTTGTCCGCCGCCTCCCAGTCGCCCATCTCGTCGACGATGTAGTGGTAGTAGTCCTCGGCCTCCGCGCGGGTGGGCCGGCAGACCAGGTGGCTGCTGGCGAAGACGCCGAACGGGCGGCCGGGGTTGATGCGCTTCACCTCGGCCACCTTCTCCCCCATGCTGTCGAGGTCGTTGATGACCATGAAGAGCGCGTCGGCGTTGCGGGCGGCGAAGGCGCTCCCGGCGGAGGAGATGCCCGCGCTCATGATGACCGGGTCGCCGACCGGGTGGGGCTGGCCCTCCACGCCCTTCAGGTCGAAAAACCGGCCCTGGTGGTCGAACGGGTCCGGCTCGGTCCAGACCTTCTTGACGACGTCCAGCCACTCCTGCGCGTAGGCGTACCGGTCGTCGTGCTCCTTGAGCGACTGCCCGAACATCGAGAACTCCGCGGCGTTCCAGCCCGCCACGATGTTGAGCCCGAAGCGCCCGCGCCCGACGTGGTCCGCCGTCGCCATCTGCTTAGCGGCGAAGACGGGGTGGATCAGCGCGCAGTGGGTGGTGCTGAACACCCGGATCCGCCAGGTGTGGGCCAGGATGCCGGTCGCCCAGCTGATCGGCTCGAAGTTGCTGTTCTGGCTGTTCGTCTCGCCGCCGTACCCCCGCCACCGGCCGACCGGGAGCAGGAACTCCAGCCCCGCGTCGTCCGCCAGTTGCGCGGCCCGGACGTTGTTGTCCCAGGTGTTCAGCCACCGCTCCGGCGCCTTGGTCATGGTCATGCCGTTGGAGCAGTTGAGGGCGAACAGACCCAGCTGGAAAGTGTTCTTGCTCAGCATGTAGCCGTCTCTCCTAGATCGGACGTCGCGTCGGGACGCGCAGGTGCGGCTCATCGCGCGAGCTCGCGGGTGTGCAGATCTCGCGGGATGAAGAATGCGGAGATGAGCGTGAGGACCGACACCGCGACGACCCAGTAGGACGCGGAGACCGGGTTGCCGGTCACGCTGATCAGCCAGGTGCAGATGTAGGGGCCGAAGCCGCCGAAGAGGGTGACGCCCACCGCCATGGTGAAGGTGACCAGGAAGCCGTGGTTGCGCCCGTGGAACATCTCGACGATCAGCGCGACACCCATGCCCAGGATGGGGGCCGAGAAGAAGGCGAGCACGAACTCGAGCAGCAGCACCGACCAGAACTCCTTGGTCGTCGCGACGAGCGTGAAGAACGGGACGGCCAGGACCAGGTAACCGATGCCGGAGAAGAGGATCACCGGCCGTCGGCCGACCCGGTCGGAGATCCAGCCGCCGACCGGGATCAGCGCCGCCGTCAGCCCCGCACCGAGTGCGGTGGCCCACAGCGAGCCCGAGGCGTTGACCCCCACGATCGCGAAGGCGAAGGTGGGCATGTACGTGAGCGTGATGAAGGTCGTCGTGGTCCACAGGGCGATGAAGCCGAGGACGACGACGAAGACGGCGCCGTTGGGCAGGCGCTTCACGGGCGCGGCGGCGGCCTGCGTCTCCTCCGCCGAGCGGTGCGCGGCGCGGATCTCCTCGAACACGGGGGACTCCTCGACGTCCCGACGCAGGAAGAAGACCACCAGGGCCAGTGCTGCGCCGAGGAAGAACGGAATGCGCCACGCCCAGGCGTTGACGGTCGCCGTCCCGAGTGTCGTGGTGAGCAGGGCGCCGAGGAGCGCACCCAGCAGGACACCGGTCGTCGCCGCGGCGTTGAGGAAGCTGCCGAAGAAGGCCCGGCGGCCCGTGCCCGCCCACTCGACGAGGAACATCCCGGCGGAGCCCTGCTCCCCGCCGGCCGAGAGCCCCTGGCACAGGCGGCCGACGACCACGATGAGGGTGCCGAGGACACCGGCGGTGACATAGCCCGGTGCGATCGCGATCAGCAACGATCCGGTCGCCATCAGCAACATCGAGAAGAGCATGATCGTCTTGCGACCCTTGCGGTCGACCAGTCGGCCGAAGATCAGGCCACCGAGCGGCCGGGCCAGAAACCCGACGACGAAGACGACGAAGGTGGAGAGCAGGGCGGCGAGGGAGTCCTGCTTGGGGAAGAAAGTCGCGGCGATCGCGGGGGCGAAGAAGCCGTAGACCGTGAAGTCGTACCACTCGAAGACGTTGCCGATGGCGGTCAGCGTCAGCGTGCGCCGGCGGGCACGGGGTGGGGCCGAGGAGTCGGCGACGTCGGCGTTGGTCGGAACTCTGGTCATTGAGAACTCCGTTGGACTCAATCGGACGGGGTGGGGCGGGACCGTCGGTCTGGAGGTGGGGGCCGGCGGCCACGAGGACCGACCCGGCGTGCCGTCGCCGGCGGCGGGTGCGCAGCGGGTGGTGCGGCTGACCGGATCGAACGGTACCGACGTTCTGGGCGGCACCCGTCGGAGTTCTGCGTTGAAGAATGTGCCGGCCGGCCGCCGTTCAGCCCGTTGCGCCGAGTGCGGACTCGATGAGCTGCGCGGTCTCGGACAGGGCGTCGACGTAGGCCGTGAGCTGGGCGGCGCGGTAGCGGGCCGTGGGCATGGCGATCGCGATGCCGATGGCCGGTGGGTGCTCGAGCCCGTGCACGGCACGCCCGATGGCGGTCAGCCCCTCCTCGGTGAGTCCGTCGTTGACCGCGAACCCCTGCTTGCGGACCCGGCGGAGGTCCCGCAGCAGGGCGTGGACGTCGAGCTGACCGACGTCCGGCGGGCCACCGGTGTCGTACAGGTCCCGGACGTGGTCCTCCGGCCACGTCGCCAGCACCGCACGTCCGGCGGAGGTGAGATGGGCGGGCAGCTCGCGCCCGACCCGGTCGCCGACACGAAGGATCCGGTCGCACTCGACGGAGGCGACGAACCGCGCGTGCCTGCCGCGGACCACCTGCAGCTGCACGGTCTCACCGGTCCGGGCCATCAGTACCTGGAGCGGCGGGAGCGCCACGCGCCTCAGCTCGGTCACGGGCTCGCCGAGCTCCCCGCGCAGCATCGGCCCCGGCCCGTAGCGACGGTCGTCGTCCTGCTCGGCGAAACCCCGGTAGACGAGCATCGCCAGCAGGCGGTGGCGGTGGAGCGGGCGACGCCGAGGCGGGTGGCCGCGTCGGCGACCCCCATCGGCCCTTCCTGTGCAAGTGCGGTCGCCAGGATCAACGCGTGGTTGACCGACTCGATGCTGTACCGCGGCTTGTTCTGCACGCCGGAACTACTACTCGCACCAGGCAGAACCCGTCCAGCGTCGGACTCGGCGACGCTGCCCCGTTCTTCAGTCCAGAACATCACCGACCCACGGGAAAAACATCCGTAGCGTCGGCGCTGCGACCACACCCGTCGCCCGGAAGGACCGTTCACCATGACCTCCCTCTCCTCCCCGGTCTCGCCGAGCGCGAGTGCGGGCCCGGGCCAGCCGGAGCCGTCGGCGGAGCTCGACGCCCTCTACCGCGGGTTCGCCGACGAGCTGCTCGTTCCGCTGTGGACCGAGATCGGCGAGCTGATGCCGCGGACGCCGAGCCCGGCGGCGCGGCCCCACGTCTGGCGCTGGGACCGGCTGTTCCGCCTGGCCGAGCGCTCCGGCGACCTCGTCCCGGTCGAACGGGGCGGCGAGCGGCGGGGATCGCCCTGGCCAACCCCGGCCTGGGCGCGCCCCCTTCGCCACGTCGACGCTCTGGGCCGCGATCCAGTACCTCAAGCCGCGCGAGGACGCCCCGGTCCACCGGCACACCCAGAGCGCGTTCCGGTTCGTCGTCGAGGGCGAGGGCGTATGGACCGTCGTCGACGGCGATCCGGTCGCGATGCGCCGCGGGGACCTCCTCCTCACGCCCGGCTGGCACTTCCACGGCCACCACAACCAGAGCGACCGGCCCATGGCCTGGCTGGACGGTCTGGACATCCCCTTCGTCCACCACATGGGATCGGCCTTCTTCGAGACCGGTCCGGACCAGGTCGGGGACCGCTCCGCACCCGACCGCTCCCGGGCCGAACGGCTGTGGGCCCATCCCGGACTGCGCCCGGTCGCGCGTCCCGACCCGCTGCCGAACTCGCCGATCACGGCGTACCGCTGGGAGCACACCGACGCCGCCCTGAACGACCAGCTCGCCCTGGAGCGGGAAGGGCATCCCGGGGTCGTCGAGCCCGGGCACGCCGCGGTCCGCTTCTCCAACCCGACGACGGGTGGCGACGTCATGCCGACCCTGCGCGCGGAGATGCACCGGCTCGCGCCCGGCGCGCGGACCGCCGCGCGCCGCGAGGTCGGCTCGGCCGTCTGGCAGGTGTTCGACGGCACCGGCCGGGTGCACGTCGGCGAGCGCGACTGGACGGTCGCCCGGGGCGACCTCGTGGTCGTCCCGTCCTGGGCGCCCCTCTCGATCGGCACCGACTCCGGCCTGGACCTCTTCCGCTTCACCGACTCCCCGATCTTCGAGCGCCTGCACCTCCACCGCGTCCAGGTCGTCCGCGCCACAGCGCCGACCACTCCGACCACTCCGACTGCCCTGGAGAACAACGCGTGAGACTGATGACCCTTCGCACCGCCGCCGGCACCCGCGCCGTCCGGGTGGACGGCGCCCATGCGGTCGAGCTCGATGCCTCGGACGTCGGCGCGCTCCTCGCCGACCCCGACTGGCGCGCAAGCGCCGCCGCCGAGGACGGAGCACGGCACGAGCTCGCGGGAGCGAACGCCGCCCCGGTCGTCCCGTGCCCCGGCAAGATCCTCTGCGTCGGGCTGAACTACCGGACCCACATCCTCGAGATGGGCCGGGACCTGCCGGGCCATCCCACGCTCTTCGCCAAGTTCCCGGAGGCCCTCATCGGGCCGGCCGACCCGATCCGCCTGGACGACGCGTCGGCCGCGGTCGACTGGGAGGCCGAGCTGGCCGTCGTCGTCGGCGCCCCCGCCCGCCGGGCCACCGAGGCCGAGGCCGAGGCCGCGATCGCGGGCTTCGCCGTGCTCAACGACGTCACCATGCGCGACTGGCAGTACCGCACCACGCAGTGGTTGCAGGGCAAGACCTTCGAGGCGACCTCGCCGTTCGGGCCCGAGCTGGTGACGCCCGACGAGCTGCCGGGCGGGACCCGGCCCGCGCTCGACATCCGGTGCACGGTCGACGGCGACACCGTCCAGTCCGCGAACACGGGCGACCTGGTCTTCGATCCCGTCGCGCTTGTGGCCTACATCTCGACGATCATCACCCTCAACCCCGGCGACGTCATCGCCACCGGCACCCCCGGCGGCGTCGGGCACGCCCGCAAGCCACCCCGCTACCTGGGCGACGGCGCCGTCCTCGGCACGGAGATCCAGCTCCTCGGCACCCAGCGCAACCAGGTCCGGGCCAGCGCGGCGATCCAGGCATGAGGTCCGCCACCGAGGCCCGCGGGTGGGCGGACGACGGTTACCGGCTGCTGCTCGAGAGCGTCGACGGGCTCACCGACGCCGAGCTCGACGACCCCTGCGCGCTGCCCGGCTGGGGCCGTCGTCACCTGCTGGCACACGTGGCCTCGAACGCGGAGGCCATCGGGCGCCTGCTCACCTGGGCCCGCACCGGCGTCGAGTCCCGCATGTACGCCTCGCCCGACCAGCGCGCGGCCGACATCACCGCCGGTGCCACCCGACCGGACCTGCGCGGGTGGCTGCGGGACTCGGCGGCGGCCCTCTCCCGCGCCATGGACGACCTACCTGACGACGCCTGGCGGCACGAGGTGGTCACCGCACAGGGACGGGTCGTCCAGGCGACCGAGACCACCTGGATGCGCGCCCGCGAGACCTGCATCCACGCCGTCGACCTCGGGACGGGGACCACGTTCGACGACCTCCCCGAGGGCTTCCTGGCCGCACTCGTCGCCGACGTCGCCGCCTGGCGGGCGGCTCGTCCGGGGCCCGCGATCACCCTCACCACTCCCCTGACCCACCACGAGTTCGGGGCCGACCCGCCCCTGACGCGGCTCGACCTCCCCGTCACCACGGCGGCGGCGTGGCTGACCGGGCGCCGCCCCGCGGCCGACCTCCCGGTGCTGCCGACCTGGCTGTAGGCGGCCGGGCATCCCGTCGCCCGTCCGCCCCCCCGGAGCACGCCGGCCACCGGTCTGCGCCTGCTCCCCTCAGCCGACGAACCCCGGGCCGGACCAGTAGCTGCGCCAGAACGTGAGCCGGCGGGTGTCGAGGATGTCCGCCACGCTTTCCTCGAGGTCCCACACCTTCGTGCGGGGCGACCGGGCGTCGAGGGCCGGCCACTCGATCCTCCCGCCGTCCGTGGGGTTCCCCGATCGCACGAACGAGATCCACGCGCCCTGCATCCGTTCGGCCAGAACGTGATCCGCCTTGGTCCAGTCCCAGTCGCGGTCCTCGTACGTCCCGAAGAGGTAGAGCACGTCCGCGGTGTGGAAGGCACCCGCCTCCGCCCCCTCGAGCACCCCCGAACGGGCCGGGACGGGGGGGCGCCGGGTGAACCGGAAGTGCCAGACGGGCGCCCGGAGGTTCTCGCTGTGCAGGAGTGCGGCGTTCCACGAGGGCATGATGAAGACCTCGTCGCCGGCGAGGGACCAGCTCGCCTTCTTGGTCGCGGCGTCGTCGGGGGCCGGGTAGAGCTCGAACACCTCGTCCGCGCGCTCGCCGAACTTCTCCTCCAGGTAGCCGCGATACGCCGTCACGGTCGGCAGGTAGCGGGCGCCGGCCTGCTCGTCAGTGACGTTCCCGACCAGGGCGGGCAGGTCCACCGCGCGTCCCTGCGCGAACGAGCGCTGGACGGGTTCGGTGAGCACGTACCCGTCGACGACGGGGTAGCCCGAGTCGTACCGGTGCACGCTCAGGCCGCCGGGAGCGGAGTCGGAGACCCACGCACCATGCGTCCGGGGAAGGTCGGCGCGCAGGATCACCTCAGGATCCAGCGCCCTCGCCTCGGCCACCGAGCCGACTCCGAGGGCAGCGAACAGCTCGACGCCCGCCTGCTCGGCCGCCGGCAGGGTCGAGGCGTACGCGGGGTTGCCGGGACCGTCGATGGCAGGCGTTACCCCCGGCCCGCTGTGTGCGATCACCCGGTGGAAGAGCCCCTGCGCCGGCGGTGAGCAGCGCAGCTTCTGGGCGCTGTCCCCGCCCGCGGAGACACCGGCGAGGGTGACGTTGCCGGGGTCCCCGCCGAAGGCCCCGATGTTGCGGCGCACCCACTCGAGGGCTGCGATCTGGTCCATGAGCCCGTAGTTGCCGGAACCGCCGTAGGTGGTCTCGGCCGAGAGGTCCGGGTGGGCGAGGAAGCCGAGCCGCCCGAGCCGGTAGTTGACGCCCACCACGGTGATCCCCCGGCTCGCCAGGCGAGCGCCGTCGTAGAGCGGGTTGCTCGCCGAGCCGAAGTGGAAGGCTCCGAAGTGGAGCCACACCAGAACCGGTCGGTCGACGTCGGCCGCGGGCCCGGTCCAGACGTTGAGGGTCAGGCAGTCCTCGCTGAAGCGGGACTCCCTCCCGGAGAAGAGCGAGCCCGCGGGCGGCGCGAGCTGCCAGCTCGCCGGACCGAACTCGGACGCCGCCCGTACACCCTGCCAGGGCACCACCGGCTGCGGGGGTCTCCAGCGATTCGCACCCGTCGGCGGCGAGGCGTACGGGATTCCCAGGAAGCGGCGAACCCCGAGATCCGGTAGGCATGTTCCCCTGACGATCCCGCCCTCGACCCTGACGCCCTCGTTCACGGACCGATGCTCGCACCTCCCGCCGTCGGGGCGGCGGCTCTTCTGCGCCGAGGAACGCAACCGCCGCCCTACCATGGACCGCTCCAGGACGCGGCTCGCGCGGGCTGTAGGTCAGTGTGTGCCCGTGCCGTGTCGCTGGATGGTGGGGAGGACGGTCGGCAGGGACATCGACTCGACGAAGGTCAGGGGCGGGCCGTCGAGTCGGCAACCGATGCGGTCGGCCTGTGCGGTCATGCTGACCCGCGCCAACTGACGAGCGAGGCGCTGGCCCTCATACGGTCTAGCTCCCAGGCCAGGGACGACACGCACCGTCACCCGGCCCCCGGAGGCCTGTCGGAGACCCGCGCCGATGTGCGCGCCGGGCCGCTCCGGTGATGCGACCTCGGCCCCGATGGGCAACGCATCACCGGCGACGAGGGGTCCGCCGGACAGGCCGCCGATCCCCGCGGCGGTGTAGGTCGAGCGGCTCCCGAGGAACGGCGTGGTGTCGATGCCCCCGCGGACGGCGAGGTAGGACCGGGCGCCGCTCCGGGCGCGGCCGACCGACACCTGCTGGCCGGCGCGGACCCGGTACGCAGTCCAGGTCCCCACCGGTGGCTGGGGGACGGTGTCAGGACGCTTCCGACGGCGTGGAACCCGACGCCGACCAGGCGGCTGTGTCGATAGGGGAGAACTCGCTCTCGAGCCCGTCGAGACGGCGCATCCGTCCAGTGCTCAACGCCTGCAACGTCTCCTCCGGGAGCGGCGTGGTGAAGACGTTCCCGACGTGGGTGTACTCCGCGGCGAGCCTGCCCACGGGCGCCAGCCCTGCGGTATCGATGCGCCCGTTGTCCAGGTAGAGATCGTCGCGGATGTGGAACCGCTCGATCCTCCCCCACACCACGTTCTCGAGCTTGCCGACGGGGATGATCCGGTCGACATGGCACTCGTAGGAGATCGGGGATGCCGCGATCCTCGGCGCCGAGAGCGTCTCACACGGCGCCTTCTCCAGCCCCAGCAGTTCGAACTCGTCCTGCTCGGGATCGAACTCGTACGCCGACCGGTGCACCGCGTCCGAGTTCGCGAGGGTCGCGATGTTCACCACGAACTCACCGGTGTCGCGGATGTTGGTGAAGGTGTCCTTCAGCGTGATCCCGTCCGACCGCGGCTGCAGCGAGATCGAGATCGTCGGGGGCCGCCGCCCGACGGCGGTGAAGAACGAGATGGGGGCGACGTTCGCCACGCCGTCGGGCGAGGCGGTGCTGACCCAGGCGATCGGGCGGGGGACGATCGAGCCGATGAGCAGCTTGTAGGCCGCCGCTTCGGCCAGGTCCGCGGAGTCGATGATCATTACTCAGGAGTCCTGTCTCTCACGTCGCGCCGGACGGTCAGGACGTCGCGCCCGGTGAGCGCGCACGTTGGCGCGGTTGCCGCACACCTTGACGTCGTGCCAGACAGCGCTGTTGTTGGGCGAGCGGTCGTAGAAGACGACGTCGCACTCGTGGCTCTTGCAGGTCTTGAGCCGCCGCAGGCGGCCGGCGAGCTGGGCTCGGTAGCAGATGACGAGGAGGGCGGACTCGAACTGCGACCAGCCCCGTCCGGTCGGCTCGGCCGAGACCTCGCCGTGCGACAGGGTCAGCCGCACGCCCGCCTGCGCCCGCGCGTCGCCGGGGCCGGGGCCGGCGGGGTCACCGTCCTCGGGCGCCGTCGGGAACAGAGCGTGGTACATCCGGCTGCGGAGGACGAGCAGGCGTCTGCGGTCGGTCTCGGTCAGCGGCGGCAGGTCACTCCCCCAGCAGGCCTCGTCGAGGGACGACCACAGCCCGCGGACGGCGTCCGACCACTCCCGGGCGGCCGTGAGGGTGGCCAGCAGGTCCGGTGGTGCCGCGGAGCCCTCCTGAATGGTGTTGAGGAAGTCCTGCACGAGGCCGAGCTCACCCGGTGCTCTAGAGAGGTTGTACCGGCTCGTCGCAGGCCAGTCCCTCGACTCCTCTGCACCGCTCACCATCGTCGTCTCCTCCGCTGGGTGGACCGGAACGCCTTGTCGCCGGTTCTCCCCCGAGGCTGCCACGTCGAGCTCGTCGACGCGGCAGCCCGCCCTCGTCAGCGGACGATCAGTCCGCCGCCCGGAAGTGCCCGGGCTCGATCCTCCCCTCGGTCAGCCGGTTCATCTCCGCGGAGAACTCCAGGGTCGCCCCCAACGGCCGGTGGCTGATCGCGACGTGCTGGATGAGGCCCTCGTCGTTGCGGGTCAGCACCGTCACCCCGGAGAACTCGACGCCGGAGGCGCCGACCGCCTCCCACTCCACGTAGGTCCGAGGGCCGTTGGTCGCCTGGTGTGTGAAGACCAACGAGCGGTAGTACCTGCTCGCGGTCCCCATGCAGGTCTGGACGTCGACGCGGCCCCGCACCGGCCGCAGAAGCGCGGCGGCCTCGAGCACGACGTCGGCGGTGAACTTCTCGCCGAACGCCTCCTCCTCCTTGGCGGCGAAGGCTCCGGTCCAGTCCTGCTCGGTGACCTCCGGGGTCTTGATTCCGGCGGCGTCCGTCATGAGTGGTCCTCTCCGATCGGTGACGGGGTGCGCTGTCTGAGGCCCAGGAGGGCGAAGCCTGCGGCGGCGACCAGGACGGGGACCGCGAAGCTGATGAAGATCGCGCCGATGCCCCAACCCGCGCCGATCATCAGCCCTCCGAACAGCCCAGCGGCGATGGCGCCGAACTTGCCGGCGGAGTGCATCCACGCGAGGCCGGTGCCCCGGGCGCGAGTGGGAAACGCTGAGGCCGCGAACGCGTTCATGCCGCCGTTCGACCCGGCGTTCAGCAGCCCCCAGAGGAAGCCGAGGACGAGCAGCCCGCCCAGCGTCCAGGTGCCGATGGCCACGGCGGCGACCGCGACCGCGGTGAGCACGAGACCGGCCACCAGCGCGCGGTACTGCCCGACGCGGCTCATGGCGTACCCGATGGCGAGCGAGCCGATGGCCCCGCCCCAGCCGGCCAGCCCGATGACCTGGCCCGAGGCCGAGGCGTCCATCGCCATGTTCGCCATGATGAGGGGTAGGTATCCGATCAGGACATAGGTGACCGTGCAGTTGGCCAGGTAGCCGTACCAGACGACCACGCTGGTGAGCAGGACCTTCCGCGACAGGACGGTGCGGACCCCGCCGCGGTCCCCCTCGTCGGCGGGGTCGCGGTCGACGATGAGGTCGACCGGCACCGACACTCCGGTCGTCCGCGCGATCGTGTCGACCGTCCGCGCGGCGCGGGGATCGTCGCTCCTGCGCCGCAGAAGCAGGGCGACCGACTCCGGCAGGAACAGCCACACGACGGGGACGAGGACCAGCCCGAGGATCCCGCCGACGAACAGCAGGACCTGCCAGCCGAAGGTGGGAACGATGAAGGCCGCGAGATAGCCCACCACCGCCTGCCCGAGCGGGAAGCCGGCGAACACGATCGCGACGAGGAGCGCCTTGCGTCGCCGCGGCAGGAACTCCGACACCAGCGCGATCGCAGACGGGAAGACGGCCCCGAGCCCGAAGCAGGCGACGGCGCGCAGCACGCCGATGGTCACGATGTCCGTTGCGGTGGCCGCGACCACCATCGCCCCGCCGAAGAGCACGATGCTGACCAGGAGTGTCGGCTTACGTCCCCAGCGGTCCGCGCACGGCCCCACGACGAGGGCGCCCAGGGCCAGCGTGATGTAGCCCGCCGTGACCATCGTCGTGATCTGCCCGGGACCGGCACCCCAGTCCCGGACCAGATGGGGGTAGACGAAACCCCACGCGCCGATGTCGACACCGTCGAGCAGGACGCAGAAGAACCCGATCGCGATGTAGGCGGTCCGCCGGGCACCCAGGGGGGCCTGCGCGAGGAGCTGCGTCACTGTGATCGTCTGTCGGGTGGTGGAGCGCACCGGATCACCGGCCGCGGTGGATGGAGAACCTCTGTCGGGCATGCGACAACTCCCTTGTCATCGGCAGTGCGGGAGAACGGGCGTCAGGACGACGTGGGTAGAGGTTCAGGTGCTCGCGCCGAGCAGCCCGACAGCGCCGTACCAGACCGGCCCCGGGTTGATGCGCAACGGATACCGGCGCAGCATCTCGTCGTAGTACTCCTCCGGAGCGCTCACCCGCGAGAGCAGCTCGCGGGCGTCGCGGAGGTAGGCGCGGGTCTGGCCGATGGTCGCAGGATCGTCATCGGCCCCCGGCGCCTTGTGTCCGGCGACCACGTACCGGGGCGCGAGCGCCTCGAGTGTGTCCAGCGCGGCGAACCACGAGTCGAACCCCTCCGCTGACGACTCGAGGACGTATTGGTGGACCCCGTTGTAGACCGAGTCGCCCGCCACGAGGAGCCCCAGCGACGGCACCCAGAGTGCGGTGGTGTCGTCGGTGTCAGTGTGGCCCAGCTCGATCGGGACGAACCGGTGTCCCTCGAGCTCGAAACCGCTCTCCGCAACGGCTTCGGCGAGGACGGGCGAGGGCGGCACCAGCCCCGGGAAGATTCTGTCCCACAACGCCTCACGGCCCGCCGACCCCTCATGCTCCATGCGCTTGAGGGTGCCGGGGGTGGCGTGGACGGACACCTCGGGGAAGGCGGACAACAGCTCGGCCAGCCCCAGCCAGTGGTCCCCGTGGGCATGGGTGATGTAGACGTGCCGCAGTCGCCGACCAGAGCCTTCGATCCAGGTGCGGACCCGGTCGACCTGTCCATAGGTGTACGGCGCGTCAACCAGTACCGCGTCCTCGACACCCTTCACGAGGGTCACGGCGAGCGGCGAGGACACGATCCCCTCCCCTGTCGGCAGGGTCTGGCCTCCGGCCCGCGGCACGCCGTCGAGAACCAGCACCTCGTACGAGAGCGCTCCTGTCGTCACCGCGACCTCCTCCTTCTCAGGAACGCTGTAAGAGTTACAGGCTAAGTGCCTCTTACGCAAGCACCTGCATGCAGGGAGAGGTCGAGTGTTGCGCCCGCCGCCTGATCTGCCCTACCGTCCGACCATGCCTACTGCGTTGCGCTGGGCAACCCATCGTGTCGGCGGCTCGGTGCCGTTCGCCGCCGGTGCAACGGCCCTGATGACCCTCTACGTCGGGAGAAACCTGCCGAGCGCCCTCTACGGCGAGCTGCGCGCGGAGCTGGGCTTCTCGACGTCGGTTGCAGACGGCGTTCTAAGCCACCGCGGTCGCGGTCATTCTCCCGTGCCTGGTCCTGGCGGGTCCGCTGTCGGACACCGTTGGACGCCGGGCCCCGATCCTGGTCGGGTTGAGTGGCTTCGTCGTCGGCGACCTCGTGTTCCTGGTCGCACGGGCGTCGGGTGGCTGTTCGCGGCCCGCACGATCCAGGGGTTCGGCGTGGGCATCGCAACTGCAACGGCCCAGGCCATGCTGAGCGACCGCCACCGGCGAGCCCGCTGACGCCCAACGGAAGGCCGCGATGACGGCGAACCGCGTGCCTGACGTTCGGGCTGGCGCTGGGCCCCTGCTGGGCGGTGTACTAGGCCGAGTACGGCGCGCTCCGGCTGGGTATCGCCGTGCACGCGGTCGTCGCGGCCGCCACCTTCCTGCCGTACGCACGGCGGGGCGACCGCCCGTCCGCCGCGCGTGGCGCCCGGGCCGCTCACCGTCCCGCCCGAGGTGCGGCGCATCATTCTCGTCTCCGGCACCTCCACGTTCTTTGCGTGGACAGTCGGATGGGGCGGTGCTCTGTGCCCTCATCTGCCTCCTCGTCGTTCCTCGGATAGCGAGGGAGAGCCTGCGACGCAGGGGGGCCCTCTCAGTCCACAAGCCGTGACGAGTCGAGGAGGCATCGGTGCCAGCAGCACGACAGGACGACCCGTGGTTCGAGGCGGGTGTGCGTGCCCTCGGCGACCGGTGGGTTCTGCGGATCCTCTACGCGGCGCGGGATGGGGTCGCCCGCTTCAACGACATCGCCGACCGCCTCGGAGTCTCGCGCCCCGTCCTGGCGGCGCGCCTGGTGCACCTGGTGGGGTGGGGCCTGCTCACGAAGCAGGAGTACCGACCGGACGGGCTGCGGTGCCGATACGAGTACCGGCTCACCGCCCGCGGGCTGGCGGCGCTGGCCGTACTCGACGAGATCCGGGCGTGGGCGGCCTCGGAGCAGCCGACCTTTCAGGGCGTCGAGCGCCAGTTGACGATCATCGGCCAGTCACGGGAGACGCACAGCGAGGGCAGGTCCTCATGACCCTCACCTGTCGATCGACGACTGCGCGCCGGTGAGGGCCTTCCGTCGGGCGCGCGAAGCACGCAGGTTGACGGCGTTGCCGCATACTCGGACGTCGTGCCAGACGCCGCTGTTGTTCTTGGACCTGTCGAAGAACGCCACCGAGCACCGGTCGTTGCGGCAGACCTTCAGGCGCCGCCAGAGGTCGACCTGCTGGGCGGCCGCGATCTCGATGAGGGCGGCCGTGGCGATCTGCCGCCAGCCCTCCCCACGGGGCGCCAGGACGACCCGACCGTCCCGGTGCAGGATCAGGCCTGCCGTCAGGTTCCGCAGCACCTCAGGGCCGGCCTCCGCGGAGCCCACCGGCCCGTCGACGGCGACCCGCAGGTCCGCGCGCAGGTCGCGCAGCTGGTCGATGTCCGCCTCGGACAGCTCGACCGGCTCCCTGGCGCCCCACGCCAGGGCGGCCCCCGCCGCCCATTCACGCGCGAGTTCAAGATCGCCCAGCAGGTCCGGCTTTCGGGGACGTCCCGCGCTGACGGTGTTCAGCAGATCTTGGACGAGCGCGAGGCCGTTGGGCGGAGGGGTGAGCCCGTACCTCTCACTGGCCACCCATGTCACGCCCCGATGGTAGCGGCCAGCCGGGACAGGCACTGAGCTTCCACATCCTCGCCCTCCGGTTCGTGCGACTTGGTCATCGGCACCGGTCCGCGCCCTCCCTCGACGAGGCGTACCGCGTGCGAGCGGCCCTGCTCCCTTCGCAGCGCCGGTCACGAGGGCGACCTTGCCGTCGAGCCTGCCCATGCTTGTCTCCTCTGTCGGGAGCACCGCCGTGGTCACCAGGCGGTCGAGCTTCTCGACGAGCGCCGCGGTGGTTCTCAGACCGGCACGGTCCGGCAGGTCCGGCATGTCGTCACGACCCGAGGTGTCTGACGAACCACGCGGTGGCTGCCGAGCTCGCAGGCCCGAACTGCGCAAGGTACGGATCGAAGTGCCCGCCCTCGACCAGCTGCAGCCGCTTCGGCTCGAGGGCCTGCTCGTAAGCGGCCAGCGCCAGGTCGGTGAGGGTGACCGTGTCGTGGGTGGCCACCACCATGAGGAGGGGCGTCGGTGACACCCGCGCCACCCATGATCCCGGCTCGTACATCATCGCGGCACGCGTGGACCGCACCGTCACCTCGTTGGACCACCGGGTACCCGGCGGAAGGGTCTGCAGGTAGAAGTCGATCGAGTCCTTCGACCGATACGCCGCCGGGACCGCTGCGTCGTCGCTGACGATGGCCTGTCGCCGCGGCTCGGCGCCGGCGAACTGTGCCCGTTCCTCGTCATCGAACGACTCCCAGAGCGCCCCGGCGGCCTCCGGTCGCACCCGGCGGTGACCCTGCTCGAAGCCGCTGATCGTGGGAACCTGCGACACGACGGCGCGGATCCGGCGGTCCGTCGCCGCCAGGACCAGGGCGTGACCCCCGGCGTAGCTCGTCCCCCACAGTCCGATCCGCCTGGCGTCCACCTCCGGCCTGCCCTCTAGGTAGGAGATCGCGCGACGCCAGTCGGCGATCTGCCGCCACGGGTCCACGTCCTGTCGGGGCGCGCCGTCACTGGCGCCAAATCCGCGGTGGTCGTGCAGGAGGACGACGAAGCCGGCCGCCGCGAATGCCTGCGCGAAGGGTTCGATCCCGTGCTCCGCCGTCCCGGCGTAGCCGTGGGCCATCGTCACCGCGGGATGCGGACCCGGGCCCTCCGGCAGGTACAGCCGGCCACGGAGGACCACCCCTCCGTCTGCGGCGAACTCCACGTCCTGGCGGTCACTCACGCCGTCATCCCCTTCCGGATGGAGGAAGCCGTCCTGGCGACGACTCCGACGCAGCCGTCAGAATGACACCTCTTTCCCATGCATAGGAGCTCCATGTGACAGAGTCTTCGAGGAGATGGCCATGTTGCAGACCGCGTGCGAGCGCTACGGGGCGCCGCCTGAGCCCGGCGGGTTGGCGGTGGTGCAGGACCTGCTCAACACCGCGGCCCGCGGACGTCCGCGCCACGCGGACCTCCTTGAGCACCCGTCGTCCACGTCCGACTGGCTGCGCACCGCCGCCGACCTCTGGATCAGCCCTCCCATCCGCCCATGTGGCCGTGGGCGAGCCGGACGTGGTGCGCTTGCGCGCGATCGCGACCACCTCAAGGCCGTGGCCGGCGGAACCGAGCCGCCGCCCGGACCCAGCCCGCTGCACGGAGAGCTCGCGCTCGAGCTCGGACCGGCCGGGGAGCTGACGATCGCGCCCGGAGGAGAGGGCGTGAACAGGCTCGCCGGAGCCGTGCTCCACGAGATCCACCGGGCCCGACCCGACTCACGGACACCTGGCGGCGGCGACGGCGCCTGCTCCGGCGCCTTCTTCGATCGCTCGCGAAACAACAGCGCGGTCTGGCACGACGGGCGTCCCTGCGGGAACCCGATCAACCTCGGCGCCTGCGGGCTCGTCGTCGAGCCCGCGACGACCCTGAGGCCTCCTCCACGTGGCCCCGGTTCGAGGCGCGCGGGTCGACCTCAGACGCGCGCGTGCCCTGTCGAGGCGCTCGTACCGCCGTCTCCGGGCAGGATCACGCCCGTGACGTAGGCGGCGGCATCGCTGGCCAGGAAGAGCACGTTCGGCGCGGTGTCCTCGGGCGCCCAAGCCGGCCGAGCGCGACGCGATCGACGAACCTGCTGTCAGCTGCGGGTCGTCGGTCACCGGGCGCACCGGCTCGGTCGCGGTCAGGGCGGGGGCCACGGCGTCGACGCGCACGCCGGCGGGCCCAGCCAAGCGCCGGCGACGTGCCGAACAACGACACCACGCCCTTCGTCGCGTTGTCACCGGCCTGCCCCCAGCGTCCCCCAAATCCGTACGACCTCGTCCTGCTCAGCTGCGAGTCCTACGACCCGCAGCGGCGCTCGACGACCTCGCCCCCGCTGTCGGTCCGTCCACGTTCGTGCTGCCGCTGCTGAACGGGATGGCCCAGCTCGAGGTCCGTCGCACAGCGCTCCGCGGAGATCCTGCAGGACACCTGGGACAAGTGGGTCGATCGCGACGGGCCGGGCTCACCTGTCTCACGAGGGCCCCCAGCAGGCACATCGTCGACGCCGGTGGCGCCCATCTGGGTGAGCGCATGCTCGGCGAGGCCGCCGCGATCGCCCCGGCCCAGGGGTTCGCACCGCGGGCAGCGTTCTGGAGCAGAGCCGGGCCATGTTCACCGCACCGGACTCGCCCCTGACCGCGTCCGATGCTGCGCGACGTGCGGCTCGGCGCCCGCACGGAGGCCGAGCACGTGCTAGGCGACCTCATCGCCCGGCGCGCTGGAGGGTGGAGGGGGACTCCTGGACGTCGCGCTGGGGCACCTGCGCCTACGAGGCTGGGCGACGGGGTCGCTTGAGCGGCGGCCCGTCGCCAGCCCGGCAGAACCCATCAGGCGGAGTAGAAGTGCTCCGCGTCGACGACGCCGGCCAGCTTCTCGCCGAGCGCCGCAGAGAACGTCAGCGCCGCCTGGAGGGGTCGGTGGTGAATGGCGATCTCGGCGATACGGCCCTCGTCATCCTTCGCCAGCACCGTCACGCCGCTGATCGACGTTCCGCCGAATGCCGTCGCCTCCCACTCCAGGTACTCACGCCGGCCCTCGGTCGCCTGCTGGGTGAAGGTGAGCGACTCGTAGATCGAGCTCGCGGCCGCCATGACCTGCTGTACCGCCTCGGCCCCCTCGACCGGCCGGTACAGCGTCGTCGCCCGAAGCCGTACGCCGGGCGCGAACGCCTCGCCGAACGCACTGGCCGTCTTCTTCTCGAAGGCGGTGGTCCAGCCCTGCGCCTCGACTCCGTCAGCCGTGTTGCCACGTCCGCCCGCCAGAGCCTCGACGAAGCCCGTGAGGTGACCGGCGACGGCCTCCGGGCGCTCGGCGTGGGCCCAGTGTCCCGCGCCCTCGATCGCGTGCACCTCGGCGCCGTCGAACCGCGCGGTGACGCCGGCGTCGACCAGTTCCGCAGTACAGAAGCCGTCCCCCGCACCGCGCAGGATCAGCACCGGACCGGCGAACGTGGAGGGTTCTGCCCCCTCGGGCGCGCCGTCGTTCCAGCCGTCGACGAACTGGGGGACGGCAGCGGGGTCGATCTTCGCGCCCACCTCCGCGAGCCGATCGAGCTCTCCCACCGGGAACGACACGCTCAGGCCGAGCCGAGCCTGACGCTGCGCAGCCGAATCACCGCCGAGCAGCTTGAACGGCGCGATGGCCTCGCCGGGGAGCTTGGTGCCGCCCAGCGGGACGGGGGTGACCAGCACCAGGCCGCGCACCCGGTCCGCACGTTCTCGGGCGGCGAGCTCGACGACCTGGGCCCCCATGCTCTGGCCCACCAGGACCACCGGGCCCGCCACGCGGTCGACGAGCGCCACGACGTCGTCCGTGTAGCGACGCAGCGTGTAAGGTCCGCCCTCCGCGGGCAGGCCGCTCATCCCGGCGAGATCGATCGCCTCGGTGGCGATTCCCCGCCGGTCCAGGATCGTCCGGACGGGCCGCCAGATCGCGGCGTCGTCGAGGAAGCCGTGGACCAAGACCACGGTCGGCCGGTCGGCGCTGACCATCGTGTACTCCTTCGCTGAGCGGACCGACCCTCGTCGCTTCCGCTCGGATGTGAACTGATCTCTAACGCGGAACCACCGGGAGGAGCAGCGCCGAGGGGTGGTCGGCGTCGTGGTGGACGACCTGGGTCGCCTTCCGGACCGACGTCGCGTCCGCGGTGCGCTGACCGGTGTTCGGATTGCGGTCCCACCGGGGGAAGTCGCTTGAGGTGAGGTGCAGCCGCAGGCGGTGGTCGGGGAGGACGACGTGGGACAGGTGGCCCAGCTCGATCCTGATCTCGTACACCCTGCCCTCGACGATCGGACTCGGTTCGTCGTAGGACTCGCGGAAGCGCATCCGCACCACCCCTTCTGCCAAGTTCTGGACGAACCCCGTGGGATGGACGTCGGACAGCACGGCCACGAAGTCGGTGTCCGGGGCGTCGGTCGACACGAACAGACGCAAGGCGACCTCGCCGGTGATCTCCAGGTCGTCGGCGGCTGCCTCCGCCGTGTAGACGAGAACGTCCTCGCGTGCCTGGTTGGCCCGCTGGTCGGCGACGCCGCCGCCCACGAACCGGCCGCCGGAGGTGGGGACGGGGTCGTCCGGGTCGTAGAGGTACGTGTCAGGAGCCTCGCCGGCCCCCGGAGCGGCCGGGCTCAGCACCCCCGCGCCGTCCGCGGTGTTGGCCGGGGCGGTTCCGCGCAGGTGCAGGGGGACGACTCCGGCCCGCGCCAGCGGCCACTCCTCCTCGTCCCGCCACCGGTTCTCCCCCATCACGAACAGGGTGACGCGGGCGCGCGGCAGCCCGGTCCGACCGTCGCGCACGAAGTGGGCGAACCACTCGCGCTGCATCTCCAGCACCGGGTAGGCCGCCTCGGGACCGAAGTCGATGTCGCCGGTGTCGCCCGAGGTCGGCTGGCTGTAGGGCAGCAGATGGGCCCACGGGCCCATGAACAGCGCCTGGTCCGCTCGCGATCGCGAGCTCATCGCCAACTCCGACAGCCCCATGAAGTAGTGCGGGGTGTCGAAGTTCGCGATGTCGTACCAGGACCCGACGTGCAGCATGGGGACGTCGATGTCCTGCAGCCGGCGACGGAGGTCGACGGCCCACCAGTAGGGGCCGTCGGTGTCGTGGTGGAGGATGTCCGCGAGGAACGGCGCGCCCTCCCCGAACCGATCGATCCAGTCCCGCAGGGGCAGGTGGCGCAGGGCCTCGTCGGTCAACGGCGAGAACCGGACGGACGGGTCGGCCTGCATGGCCTGCAACGCTGCGAGCCGCGCTGTGTCGCCCCTGGTGGCGAGGACGTCCTGCGCCATGTTCATGAAGTAGCTCAGCGTCCAGGACAGCTCGAGCGCACCGTGGTTGTACCAGTAGTTCCGGAACTCACCCAGGTACGCCGAGACGGGCACCGCCGTGACGAGGTGCGGCGGGCGCTGGGTCGCGGCGAGGTACTGCGACAGCGCGCCGTAGGACTGTCCGAAGGTGCCCACCCGCCCGTTCGACGACGGGAGGCCTGCCGCCCACTCGATCGCGTCGTAGCCGTCGCGCGCCTCGTAGACGAAGGGGTACCAGGCTCCCTCGGACCCGAAGCGTCCCCGGGTATTCTGCACGACGGTCAGGTAGCCGTGCGAGGCGTAGTAGTGGGCCTCGTTGAACGGCGCGGCCAGGTCGTTGAGGTGTTTGCCGTAGGGCGTGCGGCGCAGCAGCGTCGGCGCCGTCTGCTGTCCGCGCGGGCGGTAGAGGTCGGCGTAGAGCCGCTTTCCGTCCCGCGTACGCATCACCACGTCCCGCTCGACGTCGACGTCGTGCGGGCCGCGCAGCTCCTCCAGGTCCACCGCTAGCGCGTCATGTCGGGCTGGCCGGTGACCCGCAGGTACGGCTTGATCGTCTGGTAGCCCGGGAACTTGGGCTCGAGCGCCGCCGCCCGCCCCAGCTCGGTCGTGCACACCGGGGTGAAGTCGGCCGGGTGCGAGAACAGCACCCCCCAGCCGTCGCCCAGGTAGTCGTACCACCGGATCTCCCCGTCCGCCGTCGAGGCGGTGAAGTCCGGCGCGACGTCACCCAGCCACAAGGTCATGACCACTCCCTGATTCGTCACTCACCGACACCGCCCGCGTTGTTCGTCGAATCGAGCTGCCACGAACGGACCCTCGTGAGGCACGACAGAAGCATGAGGCGAACAGCACTGTCAACCATGGCGAAAGATTCGGTTGTTGAACCGAGTCGTGGAGCTTATGGTTCTGTCAGCTTCCTCTCGGCTAGGACCGAGCCGACCGAAAGGCCGTGATGGCACACCTCACCTGGAGCGTGGACGACAACGTCGCGACCCTGGTCCTCGACAACCCCCCGCAGAACCGCATCGGCCTGCAGATGGTCGAGGAGCTCGGGCAGGCGCTCGACGCCGTCGAGCGCAGCGAGGCCCGAGCCGTCCTGCTCCGAGCGGACGGCACCGACTTCAGCTTCGGTGGCGACATCGAGCCCTGGCCGGACTGGGAGGAGCGCGAGTTGCGGGCGAACTTCGAACGCTTCCTGTCGACCTTCAACCGGTTCGAACGGCTGCCCATCCCCACGATCGCAGCGGTTCAGGGCCTCTGCTTCGGCGGCGGCCTCGAGTTGGCCGTCCGCAGCGACGTGATCGTCGCGGGCCGGACCGCGCGCTTCGGGCATCCAGAGCAGTCGATCGCGATCGTGACCCTCCTCGGCGGAATCTACCGGGTCGCCGCGCGTGCGGGCCGTGCTCGGGCCATGGAGTGGGCGCTGACCTCCCAGCAGGTCCCCGCGGAGGAGATGGAGCGATTCGGCGTCGTCAACCGCGTCGTCTCCGACGATCTCCTCTTCGAGGAGGCGACCGGGTTCGCGCGCTCGGTGGCGAACGGCCCGACCAAGGCCCATGCCGTGCACAAGGCACTGTTGCGCACCTGGGAGGCGGGCGGCGTGACCGCCGCCGACGAGGTCATGTTCGATCTCGCACTGCCGCTGTGGCGCACCGAGGACACCCGGCTGGCGATCCCTACCGCGGTGGAGGCACTCAAGGCGGGCCGGCCACGCCCCGCCATGCCCTACACCGGCCGCTGACAACCCGGTTCCCCGCGACTTTGGAGGAAACATGACTCTGCGCTACGACGTGTACGTCGCCCCCTCGATACCGACCGCCATCCCGGACCTGCCGCCGGACCTGGACCGCCGGTGGTGGTCCCCGATCTCGTCAACGCTGATCCACGGCGAGCGCGACGCCGTCCTCGTCGACCCGCTGATGACCATCGACCAGGCCGTCGCGCTGGCCGAGTGGGTGTCGGCCTTCGACAAGAACCTCACCACCGTCTATGTCACCCACGGCCACGGCGACCACTGGTTCGGGCTCAGCACCCTGCTCGCACGGTTCCCGCAGGCCAAGGCGGTCGCAGTACCGGCCGTCGTCGCCCAGATGACCACCCAAATCGCTCCGGACTTCCTCGACTCCTTCTGGAACAGCCGATTTCCCGGGCAGATCCCGACCCGGCTCACCGTGGCCGAGGAGCTGACCGGCGGACGATTCGAGCTCGAGGGCGAGGAGCTCGCCGTCGTCGAGCTCGGGCACACCGACACCGACGACACCACGGCACTGCACGTTCCGTCCCTCGGGCTCGTCGTGGCGGGCGACGCGGCCTATAACGACGTCCATCTCTACCTCGCGGAGTCCCCCGCCGAAGGCCGCAAGGCGTGGCTCGCCGCACTCGACACGCTCGAGGACCTGGCACCGACGGCGGTGGTGGCCGGGCACAAGCGTGCGGACCGCACTGACGCCCCCCGGATCATCGACGAGACGAGGCGGTACATCCTCGACTTCGACCTGGCCCTCGCCCGCACCTCGAGCACCGAGGAGCTGTACCGCGCGATGCTCGATCTGCACCCCGACCGCGTCAACCAGGGCGCGGTGTGGGGCTCGGCGCGTTCGGCGAAGGGCTGACCCCCGAGTGTCCGCCACCCGGCCGGCACTGGTCGACTTCTATGGACATCTGCCACGAGCCGCTACGTTGGCGAGGACGGGAGCACAGCCACCTCCGCCCTGACGGCATGGAGGCGTGGCCCGCGATGGTCCGCGGACGAGCACGTCGCCCCGATGCGGCGGCTCGGCCTCGGTCGCGGCGAGGATTGCGCGGCCCTCCGCGGTGAGCACCCGCTCCCCCGTGACCAGGACCTCGTCCGGTCCGACGACGCCGCTCTCCGGGCGCCATCGCGCGCTCGCGCCCGGAGCGCGTCGCAGCACGGAGCCGTGTTCGAGCATGTGGCCGTGGTCGCTCACCAGCAGCACGACACGTCCAGCGCCGACGGGCGATGCAGCAGCGGCGACAACCCCGCCACGTCGTCGGGTCGCCAGCGCGGATCCTGACTCTGTCGCCCCTTCGCCAACGAGTCGTCCACGGTGTTGAGGACGACGGCGGTGACCGCGGGCCCGTCCTCCCCCACCGCCTCGTCGAGGTCGGCACCAAGCGCCCCCGGCGGGCCAGAACGAATGTGCCGGGAAGGCGGCTCGCTCTTTCGCCTGGTCACCGATGGTGAGCTGCGCACACAGCAGGCTGGTGCGGCTGTAGGCGGTCTCGGTGGGCAGGGCGGCGACGATTGCCTCTCGACCCGGCGCACCTGCCCGGACGATCTTGGTCCAGCCTGTGCGCGAGCCGTCAGATCTTCGGCGAGATCCGTGGCCACTGCGCCGGACATACCGTCGACCACGACGAGCAGCACCCGCGTCTGGGCGGCAAGCGGCGCGACCACGCGACGCAAGAACGTCTCGACGGCGAGCACGGAGCCTGGGGTGCGGTCCAAACGCGCCAGCTGCGCGGCGAAGGCCCGGTCGAGGTCAGCGCGCACCGAGCCCGCCCTCATCGCGACGGAGTCCAGGACAGCAGCAACCCGAGAGTCGCCGTCACCTGCGCGGACCTGAGTGAGCGCCCGATCGACCCAGGCGATCTCGGCCATGTGTCGGGCCAGACCGCCGGGCGACGGTGTCGAGCCCGGTCGCCGGCTTGCCGACCAGCCAGCGTTCGAGACGGGCGGCGGACCGGACCCGCTCGACGCGATGACGCTCGGCGCCCGCGGACCGGTGTGCCTCCAAGGGCGGCGAAGGAGGCGCGGTCCTGGAACTGGGCAGCCCGGGCGAGCCGCTCGGCGAACCCGCGAGCCAGCACCGGACTGTGCACCAACAGCGCCTCGGCGGACAGCTCCTCGAGCATCGCGTCCGCCGCGCGGGCCTGCTGCGCGAGCCGAGCCTCCGGTGCGGCCTCGACCGGGGTGATGGCCGCGGCGCCGGCTTCGACCAGGGCCGCCCTGGTGGGGCGGGGGTGGGCGAACCGGTGCTGGAGCACGGCGAACGCGGCGATCGCCCGCGCGTCGTCCTCAGGTGCGTCCGTGACTGCCTGGATGACGAGCAACTCGGCCAGCAGGTCGTCCCGGGTCTCGGCGAGGGCGGCGACCGCTCCGATGCCGGCGCCGTGGCTGTCGACGAGCTCGCGGACGAGGCCACGCCGCTCCGCTTCGGATAGCGCTCGCCACTCGGCCCGCACCAGCGTGTCGTCGAAGGCCGCGACGAGAGCCGGGAGATCCGCCCGCTCAGGATCGACCCCGAGCCGCGCCTGCACGACCAGGGACACGGCACGGCGCCGGTTCAGAATCGTTCCGGCCAAGGACGGGATCCGCGCGGCGTTCGCCAGGGTGATGAGCGCGTCGACGAGCCAGACGTCCTTGCTGATCCGGGGATCGAGCGAGCGCGCCCCCAGCAAATCCCGGACCAGGGTGTAGCGATCGGCCCCGAGGAGACGCCCACGGTGCAGCTTGGCCAGCACCGCGTCGCCGAGATCGCGCTCGGTGAGGTTGGTGAGCAGGACGGTGACCTCGTCCTCCGCGGCGGCGGCGAGCGCGTCGAGCACGCCCAGGACAGACGTGCACGGAGCGATCCGCAATCGGCGGCCGTCGATCACTTCCGGTGGGCTGGCCGCGCCAGCGGGGCTCCTCGGCGGTGCGGATTCCGAGCGCTCGACAGCCCGGGGCGAGCTTGCCGAGCTGGGTTCGGACGCGCCCCAGCACCGCCCGCTCACCGGCGGTGCTGGGCTCAGTCACGGTCACGAGGAATCACCCGGTACCGCCACCTCGATCTCCGCGCCTGCCTCCACGTGCTCGCTCAGCGTCAGCAGGACCGTGGCGCGGTCGCCGCGGAGCTCCTTCCAGCCCTTCACCGGCGGTGACGGGAGCGGCGGAGGCGGAACGACGACGATCAAGTCGAGCGGATGCACCGTCATCGGCATGCCAAGAAGCTGAGCCACTCCGCCGGAGGAGTAGCTCAGCTCGACGATCTCCTCCCAGTCGTCATAAGCAGGTCCACATTCTGTCGTCCCGACGGTCGGCAGAGGCCATGCTGACGACGGCTGAAAGCTGACCCTCTGGCGGCGGGTGACCCGGACCCCCCTTGTCGCCATAGTGAGGGGTGCTGAAGGTGGAGGACTGGGCGGAGATCCGTCGTCTTCATCGGGCTGAGCAGATGCCGATCAAGGCGATCGCCCGCAAGCTCGGGGTCGGCCGGAACACGGTGCGCCGGGCCCTGGCCCGTGACGAGCCGCCGCGCTATCAGCGCCCGGCAAAGGGTTCGATCGTCGACGTCGTGCAGCCGCAGATCCGGACCCTGCTGGCCGAATGGCCGCAGATGCCGGCGACGGTGATCGCCGAGCGGATCGGCTGGACACGCTCGCTGACGGTCCTCAAGGAGCGGGTGCGAGAGCTGCGTCCGCAGTTCGTGGCGCCGGATCCGGCCTCGCGGACGGACTACCGGCCAGGCGAGCTCGCGCAGTGCGATCTGTGGTTCCCACCGGTGGAGGTCCCGCTCGGCGCCGGGGCAGGTCGGGCGCCCGCCGGTGTCGGTGATGGTGTCGGGCTACTCGCGGGCGATGACCGCCCGGATGCTGCCTTCCCGCCAAGCCCCGGACCTGCTGGCCGGGCACTGGGCGCTGCTGGGCGGGTGGGGGCGGGTGCCTCGGGCGCTGGTGTGGGACAACGAGTCCGCGGTCGGGTCCTGGCGCGGCGGGCGCCCGCAGCTGACCGATGCGATGAACAGCTTCCGCGGCGCACTCGGGATCCGGATCATCCAGTGCAAGCCCGGCGACCCCGAAGCGAAGGGGCTGGTCGAGCGCGGCAACCGTTATCTGGAGACCTCGTTCCTGCCCGGGCGCCGCTTCAGCTCACCGGCGGACTTCAACGCCCAGCTCGGGGTCTGGCTCGCGCGGGCGAACACCCGCCGGCACCGCCGGATCGGCTGTCGCCCGGTCGACCGCTGGGCAGCCGATCACGGCCACATGCTCGTCCTGCCACCCCTGGCCGCGGGTTCGGCGCTGATCGGCTGGGTGCACTCGGTGCGGCTGCCGCGTGATCACTACGTCCGTCTCGACGCCAACGACTACTCCGTCCACCCCTCCGCGGTCGGGCGGCGGGTCACCGTCACCGCTGACCTCGACCAGGTGCTGGTGTCCTGCGACGGTCGTCGCGTCGCCCGCCACCGCCGTTGCTGGGCCCGGCATCAGACCCTCACCGACCCCGCCCACGCCGCCGCTGCCGCGGCGATGCGCGCCGCCCGCACCGCCCAGCTCGGCGAACCTCCCCGGCCGGGGTCGAGGTCGAGCAGCGCACTCTGTCCGACTACGACCGCATCCTTGGTTTGAGCGAGGTCTGCTGATGGCCAGCAAGACCAGCGCCGGGTCGACCTCCACGAGCTCGGCGGGCCGCAACGTCACCTCGGAGATCGCGTTCCTGACCCGGACGCTCAAAGCGCCGTCGTTGGGGGGGCGGTCGAGAGGTTGGCCGAGCGGGCCCGCACGGAGGGCTGGACCCATGAGGAGTTCCTGGCCGCCTGTCTGCAGCGCGAGGTCGCCGCCCGCGAGGCCCACGGCGGCGAGGGCCGGATCCGGGCGGCGCGCTTCCCGGCGCGGAAGTCGTTGGAGGAGTTCGACTTCGACCACCAGCGCTCCCTCAAACCGACGTGATCTCCCACCTCGGGACTCTGGACCTCATCACCCGCAAGGAGAACGTGGTGTTCCTCGGCCCACCCGGGACCGGGAAGACCCACCTGTCGGTCGGGCTCGGGATCAGGGCCTGCCAGGCCGGGCACCGCACCGCGTTCGCCACCGCCGCGCAGTGGGTCGCCCGCCTCGCCGAGGCCTACCACGCCGGACGACTCCAACACGAACTCGTCAAGCTGGGCCGGGTCCCGCTGCTGATCATCGACGAGTTCGGCTACATCCCGTTCGAGGCCGAGGCGGCGAACCTGTTCTTCCAGCTCGTCTCGTCCCGCTACGAGCGCGCCAGCCCGATCGTCACTTCCAACAAGCCCTTCGGCCGCTGGGGCGAGGTGTTCGGCGACGACGTCGTCGCCGCAGCAATGATCGACCGCCTCGTCCACCACGCCGAGGTCATCTCCCTCAAAGGTGACAGCTACCGACTCAAGGACAGAGACCTCGGCCGCGTCCCCGCAGCCACCAAGACCAACGACTGACCACAACCAAAGGGATCCGTTTTCGCCCGCCGCCAGGGGGTCCAGATTCAGCCGCCGTTGGCAGGCCGGTGGTTTCTCGACGGAGCCACCGACCTTCGTCGTTTCCACCTGCGGAACACGCTGTGCAAACCGTGTGATTCGGCGACGACCTCGTCCCAGTGGGTCGCGTCCGCAGAATGGCCGTGGTGACACGACCTCCCCGTGGATCGACGAACAAGCGACCATCCGGACGGTCCGTGGCCAAGGCGAGACGTCGCACCAGCATCGGTCGGATCTCCTCGATCAAGGGCTGCCTCGCAGACAGTTCGTCACCGAGCGTAGGAGCGATCTTCGCGGAGGGGGTGGGTGCAGCGCACCCTCCCGACCCGGCTGACACCCTGCGAATCTTGGTCGTCAAGCCCAGCCACGGGCCGCCGGCATGACGGTGGTCAACGAGCACGACCCGACACCTGATGGCCGAGAACGACCGGCTCGCAGCCGAACTGGCGTGCGAATGCCCCACGACGGAAGCATCACGATGACCATGAGATCGGCCGCGACCATGCCCCACAGTGCGCCGGACGCGACCGCGTCCTCGCTCCGGACGGCGGGGGCGGCGAAGTGAGCGGAAACGAGTCCGGCTCGGCAGGGCGCACCTGGCTCGGGGTCGCCACTCTGCTGGTGGGCACGCTGCTGCCCCCGCTGGACTTCTTCATCGTCAACCTCGCCATCCCGTCCATCCAGGACGAGCTCGGCGGTGGGGACCTGCTGGGCCAGCAGGTCGTGGCCGCCTACGCGGCCACCTATGCCGTCACCCTGATCCTGGGCGGCCGGGTCGGCGACCTCTACGGTCGCCAGCGCGTGTTCCTCGTCGGCCTGATCGGGTTCGCGCTGGCATCTCTCCTGTGCGGCATCGCGCCCGCACCCGCCGTGCTCGTCGTGGGGCGCATCCTGCAGGGCATCACCGCGGCGTTGATGGCGCCGCAGTCGCTGGCGCTGATCCGGGCCAGTCTCACCGGACGGCAGCAGAGCATCGCCCTCGGCTTCCACGGCGCCGTGTTCGGCCTCGCCGCCGTGCTGGGTCAGTCCCTGGGCGGGCTGCTGGTCGCCGCCGACGTGTTCGGCCTCGGCTGGCGCACCATCTTCCTGATCAACCTGCCCTTCGCGGCGATCGCGGTCGCGGGGAGCCTGGTGCTCCGTGCGCCGCGGCCGGAACGCACCGAGTTGCTCGACGTCATCGGCGCGGTCCTGCTGTTCGTCGGCCTCGCCGGGATCGTGGTTCCGCTGGTGGAGGCGGAGTCCCTGGGCTGGCCGTGGTGGTGCTGGGTCGTCCTCGTCGCCGGTGCGGTGACGCTGGTCGGGTTCTGGCGCCGCCAGCACCGCCTCGCGCACGACACCGTCGACGGCCCCGCCCTGCGGGTGAGGCCGCTGGTTCCCCCGGCCTCGATCACCGCTCCGGGGGTTCGCGGCGGGCTCGTGGCGCTGCTGCTGTTCTACTCGATCGCGGCGTTCTTCCTCGCCTTCTCGACCTACCAGCAGGCGGCAGGTCGGAGTCCCTTCCAGGCCGGTCTGGACATCCTCCCGCTGGGCGTCGGCTTCCTCATCGGCCCACTGACCGTCCACCGCCTGACCGGCCTGCTCCCCCGAGGCGTCGCTCCGCTCGGCCTGGGCCTGGAAGCCGCGGGTTTCGTGACCTTCGCCGCCCTGACCGTCGCCCTCGGGCAGACGGCATGGACCGCGGTGCCGCTGGCGGTCATCGGCTTCGGGCAGGGGCTGGCCCTCCCGTCGCTGATCCGTCTCACGGTCGCCCGCGTTCCCGGCCGGTACGCCGGTCTCGCCAGCGGCCTCGTCAGCGCCACCCTCCAGATCAGCGCGGCCCTCTCGGTGGCGATCATCGGGACGATCTACTTCGCCGTCGCAGGCGCAGGCGGCCAGACCATCGCGATCACCACCACCGCTCTGATCATCGCGGCGCTGCTGCTCTCCGCGGCAGTGCTGGCGCGTTCGGTCGCGGCCGTCCCCGCCGTGGACAGCAGCGTGCGCGCCGGCACACCGGCCACCGTGGTCCCCGAGAGATGATGCTCACCATGAGCGCGTCGGTCCGCCACTGCGCCGCCCTTCTGCGTCCCCCAAGGTGGGTGCAGCACAGCCTGGGATGAGAGGACCCCGGGCTTTAGCGTCGACACCATCGCAAGGGCGGGCACCCACGCCCTCAACGCAGTGGATAGGCGGTCGGCATCATGTCTCGCAGGTGGCTCATCACAGGATGTTCGGGCGGGCTCGGAAGGGTCCTCGCGGAGGCAGCCCTGAATCGCGGAGACCAGGTCCTGGCCACGGCCCGTGACGCGCGGTCGCTGGAGAACCTCGTCGCCCGATACCCGCAGACATGCCGCGCGACGACCCTCGACGTCACGAAGGAGGGCGACGCGGCCGCGGCGGTCGCCCTCGCCGAGCAGGAGTTCGGCGGCCTCGACGTCCTGGTCAACAACGCAGGCCACGGCATGCTCGGGGCGATCGAGGAGGGGACGCCCGAGGAGTACCGCCCCCTGTTCGAGACCAACGTGTTCGGCGTGATCGAGACGACCCGGGCCGCCCTGCCCGCGCTGCGCAAGAGCGGCGGCGGCCGGATCGTCATGATGTCGTCCGGTGCCGGGATCGCCGGCATAGCGGGCGACGGTTACTACAACGCCACGAAGTTCGCGGTGGAGGGCCTGTCGGAGGCGCTAGCGCAGGAGGTGGCGCCCTTCGGGATCGCGCCGACGATCGTGGAGCCCGGCCCGTTCCGGACCGAGTTCCTCGGCCGGTCCATGCGGATGGCCGCGGCCGAGATGCCGGAGTACGCCGAGACCGCCGGGGTCCGCCGCCGGTATCGCGCCGACCACGACGGGCAGCAGGCAGGCGACCCACAGAAGGCGATCGACGTCGTACTCCGGGCGATCGACGCCGAGCGCCCGCCGCTGCACCTCCCACTCGGCGATCGGGCCTACACGCTCGCCCGGACGAAGTTCGCGGCCTTCCTCGAGTCGATGGACGAGTGGGAGCCGCTGGCCCTGAACACCTCCTTCGACACGGCCTGAGCCTGCTCCGCCAGCCCGACAGGGAGTGATACACCCTCCCTGTCGGCAGGCCGGCGGGGTTACCGTCGAGGTATGAACCGGGGTATGGGTCGAGGCACGGACCGCGCCGCCGAGCGGGGCGCTGGGCGGGGTCCCGTACTGGGCGAGTTCCTGGCCGCCCGCCGGGCCCTGGTGTCCCCGGCAACCGTCGGGCTCCCGGACGACGGCGCCCGGCGGGTGCCGGGACTGCGCCGTGAGGAGGTCGCCCTCCTCGCCGGCGTCAGCACCGACTACTACATCCGCCTCGAGCAGGGCCGCGAACGGCACCCCTCGCGTCAGGTGCTCGAAGCCCTGGCCGGCGCGCTGCGCCTGGATGAGGACGCGGCCCGCCACCTCTACCAGATCGGCCTGCCCACCTTGCAGGCCCTCGCCACGGAGACGACCACCACGGTCGCCGCACCGTTGCAGCAGTTGCTCGACCAGATGCACACTGTGCCCGCCTTCGTCGTCGGCCCCGGCCAGGACGTCCTCGCCGCCAACGCCCTCGCGGAGGTTCTCTACCGCGGGTTCGCGCGCTTCGACAACCTCCTGCGCATGATCTTCCTCGACCCCCACGCGCGCGAGTTCTACGCCGACTGGGACGGCTGCGCGAGCGTCGCGGTGCGCAACCTGCGCGCCACCACCGCGGTACCCGACCAGCGCACCGAACAGATCATCGGCGCCCTCACCGTGCGCAGCCCCGCCTTCGCCGCCCTCTGGGCCCGCTACGAGGTCGGTCCACGCATCCAGGAGGACAAGCATTTCCACCACCCCGACATCGGGGAGATCCGGCTGCACTTCGAGAAGCTCACCATCGACAGCGCGCCCGGCCAGCACCTCTCGGTCTACACCGCCGAACCCGGCACCGCAGCCGCCGACGGTCTCGCCCTGCTCACCAGCCTGGCCGCCGACCGGGCCACGGTGGACCAGCCCTCGGGCCGCTGACCGGGCGCTCCCGGTCACTCGAGGACGCGGCCCTTCGTCTCCGGGCTGAGGAGGGTGGTGACCACGCCGATCAACACCAGCACGACCGAGTAGAGGGAGAAGACCCACACGAGGTCGTGGCTGCTGAGCCAGGCAGGATGTACGGCGCCGTGCCGCCGAAGATCGCGGCGATGAACGAGTAGGGCACCCCGATCCCGGAGGCGCGCACCGCGGTCGGGAACAGTTCGGCGAAGTAGGCAGGCTTCTTCCCGACGAACGCGCCGAGGAAGAACAGCGCCACGACCATGATCCCGAACCTGCGCCACGCGGAATTGTTCAGCGCGGCCATCAGGGGGAAGGACAGCACGACGAACGCGACACCGTAGGTGAGGAAGATCGGCTTGCGGCCGAAGCGGTCGGAGAGCTTGCCCCACAACGGGAGCGTGGCCATGAAGACGAGGTTGGCCGCGACCGTGGCCCACAACGCCCCCGACGCGGGAACACCCTTGGTGGTGATCGCGAACCCGGACAGGCCGATGGCCCAGGTGTAGTAGACGATCGTGCTGGCGAGGCTGAACCCGACGATCAGCGCAAGGCTCCGCTTGTTCTCGGTCAGACCGCGCAGCAGGTCTCGGGCAGGGTACTGATCACGGAGATCCTCTTCGCCGGCCTCCGCGCCGGCGCCTGAGGACCCCGGTCACCCGCGCCGATCCGCCCGCGACCGTCGCTACGGCCGGACCCCACCATCCGCAGGGCCAGCCGGCAGTAGTGGTCGGCGATCTGCTCGGGCCCGAACTCACCCTCGGGGTCGTACCAGCGCGGCACGTCCGTGCCGAGCGAGGAGAGCGCGAGGCCGGTCAACCGCACGCTGTCGGCGTCGAACACCCCGCCCGCCGGGCCACCCGTCACCCGGCCAGTACGGCAATCAGCTGGGCGATCCCGCGAAGGCCGCCGAGGCCGTGCTCTTGATCGCCGGCCGACCCGACGCGCCCGTCCACCTCGTGCTCGGCTCGGACGCCCTGCGGCTCGTCGGCGGCGCCCGCAAGGTCGTCGACGAGGAGATCGAGAACTGGGCCGAGCTGAGTCGCAGCACGGACATCCCCGACGGAGCTCAGATCACCACCTGATCCCGAGTGGCGACCGGGGCGTGCGAGCGGGTCGGGTCCACGTGTCAGGAGATGCGGTCCTCCATGTCAGGCGAGCCGCACCCCGACCTCACTCACATCCCACGACCGGGGCGGACCGGCAAGGCGACGTCGTCGAGGAGCAGGGCCGCGACGTGCGGACCCGCGTGCAGCGACCCCTCCTCGATGCGCACGGCAAGGTCCAGAATCCGGCGGTTGACCGGAGCCGCCAGGCCCAGGCGCTCCGCCTCGGCCGCCACGTACCCGTTGAGCTGGTGCACCTCGCTCCGCCGGCCCTTGAGCCAGTCCTGCAGCACCGTGGTCTTCTGCCCGTCGATGCTGAACGTGTCGTGCACGACGTCGAGCAGGACGGTCGCGACCCGCTCGGGATCGGCGACGGCGGCGGCGTCCAGCCCCAGGACCGGTCGGATCGTCCGGCCGGCGGCGATGCCCGTGCGGACGGCCTCGTTCCCGGCCTCGATCATCAGCTCCCGCATGCCCGGGATCTCCGCCGCCGCACGCACCGTCGTGTTCAGCACGGCGGAGGTGACCAGCTCGGTGGCGTTGGCGACGAGCTTCATCCACTTCGAGGAGAGGATGTCGTCGGAGACCTCGACCGTCCCGGAGTGCTTCAGCAGGCCCGCCACCTCCGCGGCCCGCTCCTGGGCCGCCGGGGTCAGGCCACCGACCGCGAACCACGACTGCGAGCGGGGGGTGTCCCGCTGTACCACACCGGGATCGAACATCGTGGAGGCGACCTCGATGACCGCGCCCAGGGCGCGTTCCACGCCGACCACGTCGGCGATCGTCTCCAGGGTCATGCCGTTCTGGATCCCCACCACGACCCCGTCGGGGGCCAGGACGGACGAGATCAGCTCGCACGCCCACCGGGTGTCGTAGGCCTTCACCATCACCAGCACGACGTCGAAGCGCTCGCGCAGCGTGGCCACCTCGCACAGGTCGATCGCCCGGACCCGGGTGACCTCGCTGGCGTCGGGCATCTCGATGCGGATCCCGTGCTCGCGGATCGCGCGCACGTGCTCGGGCCACTGCTCGACGAACGTGACGTCCAGTCCGGCCCGGGCCAGGTCGGCGCCGATCGAGCCGCCGTTGGCGCCGGTGCCGAGGACCGCGATCCGGGTCATCGGCCCGCCCCCACGATGCCGGCGGTGCTGCGGACTGCGTGCATGGACGTGCTCCCTGTGTCTCGTCGACGAGGTACGGAAGAGGTGGTCGGACGGCTGGTCAGACGGCAGCGGCGCGGGTGCGCGTCCGGTGCGCGCGGAGGGCGACGGGCACCGCGGCCATGATCCCGAGGGCCAGCGCGAGCCCGCCCCACGCCGGACCGGCGAATCCCCCGAGCCCGACCGCCGCGTCCAGCGACAGCGCACCCGGCCCGGTGAAGCCGAGCGCCGCGGCGACGATCCCGTAGAGCAGCGGCACCTCGCAGCCGCCCTTGACGGCCCAGAGGCCCTTGTCCGCCAACGCCAGTGCGGCGACGGTCATCGTGCCCACGACGGCGGCCGACCCCAGCGGGGTGAGCAGGCCCAGCACCATCGACGCCGCGCCGGCCAGCTCGGACAGGCCGGCCACGGCGGCCATCGCCTTCCCGGGCCGGTGTCCCCAGGCGTCGAACATCGTCCCGGTGCCCGCGAGTCCGGCACCGCCGAACGAGCCGGTGAGCTTCTGGGAAGCGTGGCCGGCCAGCAGCACGCCGACGAGCAGTCGCAGGATGAGCAGGCCGACGTCCATCGGGTCGGGGTCCTCCCGGGGTGGGGCGGTCGGGATGCGGGAGGCGTCAGCCGGCGCGCTTGTCGGCGGGAGCCGGCGGGGTGGCCCGGATCGGCTCGTCGGTGGCCACGCTGATGAGCAGGGACGCGGTGTGCGCGATGTGGTCGCGCAGCAGCTGCCCGGCGAGATCGGCCTGTCGACCCACCGAGGCCTCGAGCAGCGCGCGGTGCTCCCCGGCGAGGTCGCGGTCGGGCTCCTGGCCGAACGACACCGACCACTGCCGGTAGAGCTCGGCCTCCTCGCGCAGGGCGCGGGCGACGTCGAGCAGGCGCCGGTTCGTGCAGCCGTCGATCAGCGCCAGGTGGAACTTCGCGTGCGCGGCCGTCCACTCGTCCGTGGGGTGGTCGGGATCGTCGTCGCTCATGAACACCGCGCGCTCGAGCACGTGGTGGGCGGCGACGGCGCGGGACTCCCACTCCACGTCGCCCTCCTGCACCGACAGGCGCAGGACCAGCGACTCGATCTCGATCCGGGCGCGGGTCAGGTCCGCCAGGTCCTCATACGACAGCGGCGTGACCACGTAGCCCTGGTGGGGCTGGGTCTTGACCAGGCCCTCCGCGGTGAGCCGGGTCAGCGCCTCGCGCGCCGCGCCGACGCTGACCCCGTAGTGCTCGCAGAGCTCGGGGAACTTCAGGCGGGATCCCGGGACCAGCCGACCGGCGAGGATGTCGCTGCGCAACCTGCGATGCACCTCGTCGGTCCGGGTTCCGGACACTCCTTGTCTGGCCACAGCTCGCACCTTACACGCCGATGCGAACGAGGCAATGACTTTCGAAAGATGCTTGACGCTTCGAGCTGCCGCCGCGTAGACATGTGCCACCGACACCGAAGCCGGTGTGGTCGTCGGCCCCGGAACAGGGGGGCCACGGCCCTCATTCCCGAGGAGCAGTCGCGTGCGATTCGCCAGCATCTCCGGTCGGCTCCACCAGGTCGTCAGCCCTGGTCGAGTCGTGGACCTGAACGCCGCCAGCGGTGGTCGGCTGCCCGCCGACCTGCAGGAGGCATACGAGCACTGGGACTCGGTCCTCGAGTTCGCCGCCACCGGTAGCGGTGACGTGCGGGAGGTCGCCGAGGAGGAGTTCGGCAACCCGGTGCCGACCCCGCGGCAGGTCTTCGCGATCGGCCTCAACTACGCCGAGCACGCCGCCGAGTCGGACTTCGCCGTGCCCGACCACCCGCCCGTCTTCACCAAGTTCGTCAGCTCCCTGACCGGCCCGTTCGGCGAGATCACCCGCCCGCCGGGCAATGTCGACTGGGAGGTCGAGCTCGTCGTCGTCATCGGCCGGCCCGCGCACCGGGTCGCCGCGGCCGACGCGTGGTCCCACATCGCCGGCGTCACGGTCGGCCAGGACATCTCCGAGCGCATCCTGCAGGCGTCCGGGCCCGCTCCCCAGTTCAGCATGGGCAAGTCCCACCCCGGGTTCGGCCCGATCGGCCCGGTGCTGGTCACCCCCGACGAGCTCCCCGACCGGGACGATCTCGAGCTCGGCTGCCTCGTCAACGGGGAGCAGATGCAGAAGGGCCGGACCCGGGACATGGTCTTCCCGGTGCCCGAGCTGATCGCCCGGCTCTCCGCGGTGACCCCGCTGCTGCCCGGCGACGTCATCTTCACGGGCACCCCTTCTGGCGTCGGCCTCGGCCGCACCCCGCAGCGCTGGCTCGAGATCGGCGACGAGCTCGTGACCTACATCCGCGGGATCGGCGAGATGCGCCACCGCCTGGTCGCCCCCGCGGCCTGAGAGCCCGGCTCACCGGACGAGAGGGAGGGTCGATGCCGCTCCACCGACTGAACTCGATCACCATCGGGGTGCCCGACGTCGCCGCGACGACCGCCTACTACACCGACTTCGGCCTCACGCCGGAGGCGGACGGCTGGCTGTCCAGCACCGACGGCGGCCGGCAGCTGCAGATCGTGCCCGCGCCCACCCGCCGTCTGGTCGAGGTGTCGATCGGCGCCGAACACCTGGACGACATCGCCGGTGTGACCCACCGGCTGCGGGGCGCGGGCATCCCGGTCGAGGAGGACGGGACCGGCGTGCGCACCGTCGAACCCGTGACAGGGACACGGGTGGTGGTACGGATCGCCGATCCGATCCGGCAACCCCCGACCCCGGCGACCCCGTACAACGCGCCGGGCCGCATCGACCGCGGCACCGGCCGGGCCCCGGGGGTCCTGCGGGACACCCCGGTCCACCCGCGCAAGCTCGGCCACGTGGTCCTCGGGTCCACCGACTACGAGGCCACCGTCCGGTTCTTCACCGACCTCGTCGGGTTCAGGGTGAGCGACCGGATCGGCGGGCACGGCGCCTTCCTGCGGTGCTCGACGGACCACCACAACCTGCTGGTCCTCAACGCGCCGGTCGCCTTCCTGCACCACAGCTCCTGGCAGGTCGACGACGTCGACGAGGTCGGCCGTGGTGCGTTCGCGATGCTGGAGGGCAACCCCGAGCGCCACGTCTGGGGCCTCGGTCGCCACCACGCGGGATCGAACTTCTTCTGGTATCTGAAGGACCCGGCCGGGAACTTCTCCGAGTACTACTCCGACATGGACAGCATCCTCGACGACCAGCTCTGGTCGCCGGAGACGCTCGAGGGCGCGCGCGGGCTCTTCAACTGGGGCCCGCCACCGCCGCCGTCCTTCCTCGCGCCGGACGATCTCGCCGAGATCATGACCGGCGCCCACCAGTCGCGCTGACCCCACTCCTCGCGTGCCCTGCGGGCGGCCCCGGTACCTCCGGTGCCAGCTCCCCGACAGCCGCGGACTCAACGATGATCCGTAGGAGACCCGATGCCCACGAAGGCCCGACGGCTGCCGTCCTGGCTGGCCGGCACACTCGTCCTGCTCGGTGCCGTGCTGCTGGCCGCCTGCAGCACCACGACGACCACCACCTCCGGGGCGAGCGGTACCGGGACCGTCACACCGCAGCAGCAGAAGGTTCTCGACGACGGCTTCGCCGGCGTCTTCCAGCAGCCCCCGACGAGCGGGCCCGCCGCGGTCCGCGGCAAGACCGTCTGGTTCATCTCCTGCGGTGAGAACTTCGAGGCCTGCCACACCATGTCGGCCTCGTTCACCGAGGCCGCGCAGAAGCTGGGCTGGAACGTGCAGGTCGTCGACACCAAGTACTCGGCGGCCAGCGCCAACACCGCCATCGGCCAGGCCATCGCCGCGCGGGCCGACGGCATCGTGACCGCCGCGTTCGACTGCCCGCAGATCAAGAGCGGGCTGATGGCGGCCAAGGCGGCGAACGTGCCGGTGGTCAACTACGCCGCGCTGGACTGCGACGACCCGAGCTTCGGCGGTGGCGAGAAGCTGTTCGCCGCGACGCTGAACACGATGGGATCGACCAACACCGGGGACTACTACGCCGCGCGTGGCAAGTACAACGCCGACTTCCTCGCCGCGACGCTGGCCCAGCGCGGGGTGGAGAACCCGAAGGTGCTGGTCGTGAAGAACGTCGACCAGGTCATCCACGCGACCGGGTGGGAGGCGTTCGCCACGGAGATGGCGGTCGCCTGCCCGAAGTGCCAGCTCGTCGACGTCGTCTGGAACATCACCGGGTTCCCGAACCCGGCCGGGCAGATCTTCAAGACGGCGCTCACCGCGAACCCGGACGCCGCCGCTGTCGCCTACGACTCCGACTCGTTCATGTCCGGTGCCTTCGCCTCCGCCGTCCGCCAGTCCGGGCGCACCGACATGGTCGTCTGCTGCGGTGACGGGCAGCTGTCCGGCAGCCAGCTGATCCGGGACGGCGTGGTCACCGCGACCAGCCTGATCCCCTACGAGTACGACGTCTGGGCCACGGCCGACACGCTCAACCGCATCTTCGCGGGGGCCGACCAGCCGAACCAGGGCGGTGGCTTCGTCTACGTCGACAAGGAGCACGGTCTGCCTGCCGAGGGGCAGCCGATCACGACCCCGGTCGACTTCAAGCGCCTGCGGGAGCAGGTCTGGACCGGGGGGGCCTCGTGACCGCGCTGGCCGTACGGGGGGTCACCAAGACCTTCGGCGCCACCCGCGCGCTCGACAACGTGTCCTTCGAGGTCCGAACCGGACAGATCCACGGCTTGCTGGGCGGCAACGGTTCCGGCAAGTCCACCCTGATCAAGATCATGGCCGGGGTCTACACGGCCGACGCCGGCGAGCTGCAGGTCGGCGACCGGTCGGTCGCGGCCGACGCCACTTCGCCGGCCCGGGCCCGGCAGAGCGGCCTGCGGTTCGTGCACCAGAGCACCAGCACCTTCCCCGAGCTCACGCTGGCCGAGAACATCGCCATCGGCGACCGGTTCCCGACCAGCGCGGGCCGGGTGCGGTGGTCCGAGCTGCGCCGCTACACCGCGCAGCTGCTCGAGCGCTTCGAGATCGACGCCCACCCGCGGGACCGCCTCGGCGACCTGCGGCCGGCGGACCAGACGATGGTCGCGATCGCACGGGCGCTGCAGGACGACACCGCGGGGCTGTCGGTCCTCGTCCTCGACGAGCCGACCGCCTCGCTGCCCGAGCACGAGGTCTCGGTCCTGCTCGACGCCCTGCGGCGCTACGCCGCGGCGGGACAGACGATCCTCTACGTCAGCCACCGCATGGACGAGGTGCTCTCGCTGACCGACGCGATGACGGTGCTGCGCGACGGGCAACACGTGATCACCTGCTCGACCGAGGGCATGACCGAGGCGGAGATGGTCTCGCACATCGTGGGACGCCCGGTCGAGCGGGTCTTCGCCGAGCCGGCGGCCGACCCCGACACCGTCGGTGAGCCGGTACTCGAGGTCGACGGCCTGGCCGGCGGCCCGCTGCGCGGGATCGACCTGAACGTGCGCGCCGGCGAGATCGTCGGCATCGCGGGCCTGCTCGGCACCGGGCGCACCGAGCTGCTGCGGATGATCTTCGGTGACCATCCCGTCGAGGCCGGCACCATCCGGCTGGAGGGGAGCACGGTCCGTCCGCGCACCCCCGGCGAGGCCATGAGGCTCGGCATCGCCCACGTGCCAGAGCACCGCGAGGCCGAGGCGGCGTTCCTCGACATGTCGGTGCGGGAGAACCTCTCCGCCGCCGAGGTCGTGAAGTACTGGGTCGGCGGCCGGCTCGACCGGCGCCGCGAGCGCCGGGACGCGGATCGGGCCATCGCGGACTTCGCGGTCCGCACCGCCGGCCAGGACGCGCTGATGTCGTCGCTGTCCGGCGGCAACCAGCAGAAGGTGGTCCTGGCCCGCTGGCTGCGCCGCAACCCGCGGCTGCTGCTGCTCGACGAGCCCACCCAGGGGGTGGACGTCGGCGCCCGTGCCGACGTGTACGCCGCGATCCGGGCGGCCGTGAACGACGGCATGGCCGCGGTGGTCGTCAGCTCGGACTTCGACGAGCTGGCCCACGCTTGCGACCGCGTGCTCGTGCTGCGCGACGGCCGCGTCACCGCCGAGGTGCGCGGCGACGACCTGCACCGCCACCGACTGACCGAGCTGGTCTACACCAAGGAGGGCACTCCGTGACCACCTCACGGACCGCGGAGGGACCGACGGCCCCGTCCGCGGCGACCCCGCCGCCCGCTCCGCGGACGCCGCGCCGCCGGACCACGTCAGGCCCGGGCGTCCTGCTCGAACGGTTCGGCCTGCTGATCCTGTTCGTCGCGCTGATCGTGCTGTTCGTGGCGCTGCGCCCCGGCACCTTCGCCACTGGGGCGAACTTCCGCGCCATCGCCATCTCGCAGTCCGTGCTGGCGGTGGCGGCGCTGGCCCTGATGCTCCCCCTGGTGGGCGGCCGGTTCGACGTCTCGGTCGGGGCGAACCTGGGGCTCTGCTCGATCGTGACCGCCTCGCTCATGAGCCGGTTCGGGCTGCCCCTACCGCTCGCGATACTGGGCGCCCTCGTCGTCGGCGGCCTGATCGGCGCGCTCAACGGCGCGGTGGTCGCCTACCTCGGCGTCAACTCGATCATCGCGACGCTCGGGGTCGGGACGGTCATCGGCGGCCTCGTCACGGCCTACACCCAGGGCGTGCCGATCAGCTCCGGGCTCTCGCCAGCGCTGGCCCGGATCAGCACCCAGCTCGTCGCCGGGCTGCCCGTGCTGTTCGTCATCATGATCGTGATCGCGGTGGTCACGTGGTTCGTGCTCACCCAGACCCCCTTCGGCAGGCACCTGGCGGCGGTCGGCTCCAACGCCGCGGCGTCCCGGCTGACCGGGCTGCGGGTCAGCCGCCTGGTGCTGCTCAGCTTCGTCGGCTCGGGCCTGCTGGCCGGCCTCGCCGGCGTGCTGCAGGTCGGCGCGCAGGGCAACGGCGACCCGACGATCGGCGGCCTGCCCTTCATCCTGCCCGCGCTGGCCGCCGTGTTCCTGGGCGCGACCACCTGGCACCCGGGGACGTACAACGTGCCCGGCACCGTCCTGGGACTGTTCTTCCTGGGGACCACGATCAGCGGCCTGACGCTGCTGGGCGTGCAACCCTGGGTGACCGATGTGTTCAACGGTGGCGCCGTCGTCCTGGCGATCGTGTTCTCGGCGCAGCTCAAACGCCGCCGGACCGGTTTCCTGGACATCGGCAGCTGACCGACGGGCGAAGGAGCCTCTCATGACCAAGTTGCTCATCACGGGCGCGGACGTGATCACCATGGATCCCGCCGCCGGCGAGCTGCGCGACGCCGACATCCTCGTCGAGGAGGGCCGGATCGTCTCCGTCGGGCCCGGCCTGGCCGACACCGGGATCGACGCCGAGGTGGTCGACGCCAAGGGCATGATCGCCATGCCCGGCATGGTGGACACCCACCGTCACCTCTGGCAGACCCCGCTGCGCGGTGTCGGTGCTGACTGGCTCGTGCCCGACTACATCCGGGGCGTCCGCCTGCAGTTCTCCGAGCTCTACCGCCCGGAGGACATGTACGCCGGGAACTACCTCGGCGCCCTCGACGCGCTGAACTGCGGCGTCACCACGGTCGTCGACTACTGCCACAACATCGTGACCGCCGACCACGCCCACGGCGCCGTGACCGGCCTGCGCGACGCGGGCATCCGCGCGCTCTACGGCCACGCGCTGACCCCGGTCACCACCAACGGCTGGGACGAGACCCCGCCGGACGGCATGCCCACCGGCGAGCTCGGGCAGTACAAGGAGCGGCTGGCGCTGGCCACGGAGATCCGCGACGAGTACTTCGCAGGCTCGGACCAGCTGCTCACCTTCGGCATCTGCCCGCAGGAGCTGCCGATCGCGCCGATGGACGAGATCGCCCAGGAGGTCCGGGACTCCCGCGACCTCGGCGCGCGGATCGTGGTGCACGCCAACCAGCACTGCGTGCGGCAGATGTACGCCGACGTCGCGCACTTCGGCAAGGCGGGCATCCTCGGCCACGACATGCTCTTCGTGCACTGCAGCTTCATGAGCCAGTACGAGTGGCAGCTGCTGCGCGAGGCGGGCGCCTCGGTCTCGATCTGCACCCAGACGGAGATGCAGATGGGCATGGGCTTCCCGCAGATCGCGGAGGCCACCCGCTTCACCCACGGCCCGAGCATCGCCAACGACTGCGTGATCGGCATCGGCGGCGACATGATCGACATCGCCCGGACCACGCTGCAGGTCAGCCGCTGGAAGTCCGACGAGCCCGGCTACCAGCGTTGGCTCGCCCCGCAGACGATGTCGTGGACCGCCCGGGACGCGATGTCCTGGCTGACCGTGAACGGCGCGCGCGCCGCCGGGCTCGGCGACCGCGTCGGCTCGCTGACCCCGGGCATGCAGGCCGACATCGTGCTGGTGGACATGCGCGGGATCAGCCAGGCCGGCTGGTACCGCAAGGACCCCATCGGCGCGGTCATCGGCCAGTCGAACTCCGGCAACGTCGACACCGTGGTCGTGGCCGGGAAGGTGGTCAAGCGCGGCGGCCGGCTAGTGCACGTGGACGTGGACGCCGCGCTCGCCACCATGGCCCGCACCCACGACTACCTCTACGAGCAGGCGGAGGCCAACGGCGGCGTGCTGCCGCAGCCCCCCGTCGAGATCCCGATGTACAAGGACCGCGCATGAGCACTCCCCTCCCGGACCAGGAGATCGCCGTCGGCGGCCTCCCGACGATCTTCCGCGCCCTGGGCGCGGACACCACCGGCACCATCAGCGTGGTCGAGCAGGTCGTCTCCCCGGGCGCCCTGGTGTGGCCGCACGTGCACACCCACCACGACCAGGTCAACGTCGTGCTGTCCGGTGACCTGGGGGTCCGCATCGGCGACCGCGAGTGGACGGCGGTCCCGGGCGAGACGATCGCGAAGCCACGTCTCGTGCCGCACACGGTGTGGAACGCGACGGACCGCCCGGTGCGCATCCTCGAGATCAGCTCGCCCTCCGACTTCGAGGACTACTTCCTCGCCCTGTCCGCCCTGAGCCCCGACGACGTTGCCGCCCGCACCGAGATCCAGCAGCGCCACGGCGTGTCCGGAGTGCCCGGCTGGGCCGAGGAGCTGTCCGAACGCTACGGCGTCCACCTCTAGGAAGGATCGTCTCGTGAACGTCTGGTCCGTCGACATCGAGGCGGTGCCCGAGCACCTCGGCACCGCCAGCAGCAAGTACCTGATCCCGAAGGAGTCCCTGCAGGGCGAGACCGAGGGCACCTATCTCGCCCTCGTGTCGGTCTTCGAGGTCGCCGGCGGCAGCACCATGGCCGCCCACCACCACCCCACCCACGAATTCTGGTTCGTCGTCCACGGCGAGGCCGTGATGCAGGTGGCCGACGAGGCCCGGCGCATCAAGCCCGGCGACCTGATCTACACCGAGCCCGGCACCCCGCACCAGATCCGCGTGGAGTCCGAGGAGACCTTTCGCGCCCTGGCCTTCGCCCTGGGCTACCCCGGACAGGGCTCCCAGCACATCGACGTGGAGCTGGACAGTGTCGACGTCGACTGACGACCTGTTCCCCGGCTTCACCGCGCACCGGCTGCCGACCACGGGCGGGGACCTCTTCGCCCGTGTCGGCGGGCCGGAGCAGGCTCCCCCGCTCCTGCTGTTGCACGGCTACCCGCAGTCGCACCTGTGCTGGCACCCGGTCGCGGCCGACCTCGCCCGCGACTTCCGCGTCGTGGCCCTGGACCTGAAGGGCTACGGCGCGTCCGCCGCGCCCGCCGGTGACGGCGGGGCGCACGCGTACGCGAAGTTGACCTTGGCGGCGGAGGCCGTCGAGGCGATGGCCCGGCTCGGCCACGACCGCTTCGCCGTCGCCGGGCACGACCGCGGGGCCCAGGTCGCCTACCAGCTCGCCCTGGCCTCCCCGCAGCACGTGGACCGCCTCGCCGTGCTCGACAACCTGCCCGTGCACTCGGTGTGGGAGATCATCGAGGGCACGCCCGGGGCGCTGCCCCACTGGAGTGCCATGGCCGCCCCGGACGCCGAGGCCTCGCTCACGGTCGACTCGATCGAGCACCTCGTCCGTGTCCACACCGCGGACGGCACGCTCGACCCGTTCTCCCCGGCCGCCCTCGCGGAGTACCGCGAGATGTGGACGCGGCCGGAGAACGTGCACGCGTTCTGCGAGGACTACCGGGCCGGCGCCACCAGCGACCGGCGCGCCGACGAGCGGTTCCTCGCCGACGGCCGCACCGTCGACTGCCCCACCACCGTCATCTGGGGCAAGGCGTTCCTCGGCGCGGGCGCCGAGTCGCCTGTGGGTTGCTGGCGCCGCACCTTCACCCCCGACGCCGTGGGGGTCGAGGTCCCCAACGGGCACTTCGTGGTCGAGGAGAGCCCGCGCGAGACCCTCGCCGCGCTGCGCGACCTCATGGACCGATGACGTCGGGGCGCACGGACGAGTGCGCCCGCCGCCAGCGGGCCGTGTGTCGGAGGACGCTGCCGCGGACCTCGGTCGGGCACGCTGCTGAGAGGAGGTGCGCGGCACGCCGGCCGTCTCAGCCGCTCATGCCGCCGTCGATCGCGAAGATCGACGCGGTGATCCTCGCTGAGGCGTCGGAGGCGAGGTAGAGCGCGGCGCGGGCGGTCTCCTCCGGCGTGGTGTGGCTGCCGAGCGGGATCATCCCGTCGAATGTCATCGCGGCCGTGTCGCGGTCGAGCCCGGTGGCGCGCATCTCGATGTCGGCCTGGAAGACGGTGGAGGTCGGCCCGGGGTGCAGGGTGTCGACCCTGATCCGCCGGCCGGCCAGCTCCTTCGCCGCCGAGCGCATGAGCCCGACCTGGCCGTGCTTGGCGGCACCGTACGCGCAGAGGTCCCCGAACCCGATGAGCCCGACCACGCTCGAGGTGATCACGATGCTGCCGCCGTCACGGACGTGCGGGACGGCGTGCTGGAGCACGGTGGAACGCGCCGAGGACGTGGACCTGCAGGGTGTGGGCGAAGACGTCCGAGGGGTAGTCCTCGATCCTCGCGACCGCACCGCTGGTCCCCGCGTTGCTGAGGACGTCCCTCTCGATCGTGGGCGTCGACTGCGCTCTTGTGCCGGTGGAGGCCGTCGGCGATGAAGGCCGCGACGTGGGCCGTCCACGTCGCCGTCGTCACCCCCGCCGCCGCAGCAGCTGCGCGGATGAGATCGCGCTCCCCGGCGGTGAATCGCACCCGCACCGCCGCGGTTCGACGGGCCGGATCCGGACTACGCCGGCGACGAGGAGAGCACACGTTCACCAGCCTCGCTGCGGCCTGTGCCGAGTTCGTGCTCAGCCGTGCAGCACCACCACGGTGACCGCGAGGATGGCAGGTTCGCCACGGCCGTGAACGCCTCGAGCGGACAGTTGCCCGCGCCCGCGCCCGCGCCCTGACCGGCCAGCGACGCGTCCACCCGGGTGACCCCCTCCTCCACCGCGACCACCGAGTTCGCCACGGCCAGCGACAGGTTCTCGTGTGCGTGGATGCCGATCTGGGTCGACGGGTCGAGGATGTCGCGGTACGCCCGGATGCGGTCCCGGACGCCGTCCATGGTCAGCCTGCCCCCGGAGTCGGTGACGTAGTCGCAGTGAGCGCCTGCGTCTTGCATGATCTTCGCCTGCTTCGCCAGGTCCGCGTCGGATGCCATGTGGGACATCATGAGGAAGCCCGACACGTCCATGCCCAGATCACGGTCCTTGGCGATGTGCTGGACCGCGATGTCGGCCTCAGTCGCATGGGTGGCGACCCGCACGGAGCGCACGCCGAGGTCGAAGGCCTTCTGCAGCTCGTGCACGGTGGCGATCCCCGGCAGGAGCAGCGTCGTCAGCACCGCCTTCTCGACAGCGCCCGCGGCCGCGGAGATCCAGTCCCAGTCGGTGTTGCTGCCGGGCCCGTAGGTCAGGCTCGCGCCGGCGAGACTCGATGGCCTTCGACGTGGTCTCGGTGAACTCGTCGATGTTCGCCCGGGTGCCGACAGAACTCCGCGAAGACGAGCGACTCGATGCAGTCCACCGGTCCACAGACATGAGCGACGCGGCATCCACACACCCGTGCCCATGCGGCGCCCACGAGCCTCACGGGCGGCTGACCGAGTTCCAGGACGAGGGCCGAGACGGCCTCGCTGAACTCGCGTACGGTGCAGCCGGTCCGCGTGCTCGTGGCTTCCCGACAGGACAGGTCGAGGGTGGCACTCGAGAGGTCCTGGAAACTCCCGGCGAGCGGGAACCAGTCGACGCGAACAACACGATCCAGACACGAAGACGAACGCGGGCACCCCCGGCACCTCACGAATGGTGTCGCGGACGGTCGCGCCGTGCCGCACCGTCGCAGCCGACCGCGACCACGGCGTGGACACGAGACGGCCGCGCCAGCGGCCCCACGGCGCCGGGCGTGCTTACGGCTGGCTAGGCGCCGGGACGAGGTCGATCATGTGATATCAAGCAACGCCGCCGACCAGAGATCAGGGCCCGACCTGCACCGGCCTGTACGACCCCCGGCTAGCGTGGGCGCGGGCGACCGGGTCGCCCGTGACCGAGCAGAAGGGACGGGTGCTGCTATGACGGGGACCGGGTCACGACGTCGACTGATGGAGAACGAGCTGCTGGACCGGGCGGCCGGCCTGTTCGCCGAGCGCGGCTACGAGGGCACGACGTTGCAGGACATCGCCGAGGCGATCGGCATCACCCGACCCTCGCTCTACAACTACATCAAGAGCAAGGACGAGCTGCTGGGCATGCTCGTCTCCGGACTCACCGAGACCGCCGCCGCCGAGCTCGCCGAGCTGGAGGCGGACGAGGGTAGCGCGGCGGTCCGACTCACCCGCTCGGTGCGCTCGGTCGCACTGCGGGTGTGCGAGCACCCCGCCCGCTTCCGCCTCCTCGACCGCTCGGAGCACCTGCTGCCCGCCACCTTCCGGGACCGGCACGAGTCCGCGAAGCGGGCGATCCTCGCCCACATGCGGGCGATCATCGCCGACGGCGTGGCGCGCGGCGAGTTCTGGCCGCTCGACGAGCGCACCGCCGCACTGTCCATCGTGGGCTCCTGCAACTGGGTCGCCTGGTGGTACCGACCCGACGCGCCGAACGCCGATCCGCTGGCCCTGGCCGACCAGCTCGCCGAGATGGCCGTCCGGTCGGTCGCGCGGCCGGAGGCCCGGTCCAGCCCCGAGGCGGCGCTCGCGACCATCCGCGCGGACCTCACCTACCTGGAGAAACACCTCCGCTAGCCCTACGCGCCCCGACACGGCCGTCACCCCAGGAGGTGGCGGCCGTTCTTCGTGCCTTGACAGGTGTGACCGCGGCCTCTACGTTTCCGACTTATCAGTTGTTTTTGCAACTCCAGAGTCGGAGGTGCGATGAAGAAGGTCTCCTCGCTCGACGAGATGGTCGCCGCGGTCCCGCCGCACGCGCTGGTCTCCTTCGGGGGCGGCGGGATGGTCCGCAAGCCGATGGCCGCTGCGGCGGCGCTCGCCGCACGCGAGACGCCCGTCCGGCTGTCGGTCTTCCTCGCCGGCCCGGAGGTCGACCTGCTGCTCGGGGCCGGACGCGTCGAGCAGCTCGACTACGCCTACGTGGGCCTCGACACGCTCGGCCTGTCCCCCAACTTCCGGCACGCGCGGGAGAAGGCCGGGCTCCCCGCCGTCGAGTGGACCGAGGCGATGTACATCGCCGGGGTCGAGGCCGCGACGCGGCGGGTGCCGTTCGCCCCGACCCGCAGCGGGCTGGGGGTGGACATGATGGAGCTACCCGGGATCCCGTTCCGCCGCTTCGCGTGCCCGCTCACCGGCGAGGAGCTGACCGCGGTGCCCGCCATCGCACCGGACGTGCTGTTCCTGCACGCCAACGAGGCGGACACGCGCGGCAACGTGCGGATCACCGGCGACGGCTTCCTCGACGCGCAGCTCGCCCGGGCCGCGTCGACCGTGTACGTCACCGTGGAGCGGGTCGTGGACCGGTTGCAGGGCATGACCGAACGCGAGACCACGATCTCCCGGCTGTGGGTCACCGCGGTCGCCGAGCTCCCGGGCGGGGCCGGGTTCACCGCGCTCTACCCGGAGCACCCGCTGGACTATGCGCAGGCCGGCGACTACGTCGCGCACTGCGCCGACCGGGAGTGGGCCCGCGCCTACGCCGCGAAGGGAATTCCCGCATGACCGGTGAGTACACGGTCGAGGAGCAGGTGATCACCGTCCTCGCCGACATCTACCGCGGCGAGGTGATCGCCGTGAGCGCGACGGTCTCGGGCGACATCGCCGCCCGTCTCGCCAAGGCCCTTTACGCCCCCGAGATCGTCCTCATGGCCGGGGGCAGCATGGCCGGCTTCGACTGCGTCCCCACCCCGAAGGTGCTCAACGACGAGTGGATCACCTCGCCGACAGCGGCCCGCGGCTCGGACTGGACCGAGGCGTTCGACTTCATCTCCGCGGGCAAGTACGCGATCACCATGGGCCCGGTCCAGGTGGATCGCACCGGCTCCTGCAACATCTCGGTGCTCGGCGACTGGCGCAAGCCCAAGGTCGCCATGATCGGTTCCCGGGGCATCCCCGACGACATGGTCCGGCTAGCCGAGATGACCTTCCACGTGCGCAAGCACACCCCCCGCGCGCTGGTGGAGAGGGTGGACTTCCGGTGCGGGCTGGGCTTCGGGCCCGACCGCGACCGGCTCGGGCTCACCCTCGGCGTCCCGCGGATGCTGGTCACGAACCTGGGGGTCTTCGACTTCGACCGGACCGGTGCCGGCATGCGGGTGCGGTCGCTGCACAAGGGCGTGACGTTCGAGGACGTGCAGCAAGCCACCGGGTTCGAGCTGCTCCCGCCGGACGGGGCGATCCCGGCCACCCGGCCGCCGTCGGAGGAGGAGCTGCACTGGATCCGTGAGCGGCTCGACCCGCTCGGGGTGCGCCGGCTCGACAGTCCCTCCCCGCCCGCCGGGCTCCTGGCGGAGCTGGCCGAGCGGGAGCGGGAGCTGCTGCCGTGACCTGGGACTTCAGTACCGATCCGGAGACCGACCGCGAGCTGGCGTGGATCCGGGAGTTCATCGACACCGAGGCCGTGCCGCTGGAGGCGCTCGACCTGCCGCGCGAGGAGTTCGACCGGGTCGCCGCCCCGTTGATCGCGCAGGTCAAGGAGCGCGGGCTGTGGGCGGCGCATCTCGACACCGCCCACGGCGGCACCGGCCGCGGGCAGCTGCGGCTGGCGCTGATGAACGAGATCGTCGGCCGGTCGCGGGTCGGCCCGCTGCTGTTCGGGACGTCCCCGCCCGACTCCGGCAACCTGGAGCTGCTCGCCGCCCACGGCTCGCCCGAGCATCGGGTGCGCTACTTCGAGCCGTTGTTCGCCGGCACGGTCCGTTCGGCGGTCGCGATGACGGAGCCGGGCGCCGGGGCGGACCCGACCCTGCTCACCACCCGGCTGGTCCCCGACGGGGGCGGCTGGCTCCTCAACGGGCACAAGTGGTTCGCCACCAACGCCTCGCTCGCCGACTTCCTGCTGGTGATGGCGGTGTCGGATCCCGACGCGCCGCCGCGGGACCGGGCGAGCGTGGTGATCGTCGATCGGGAGACCCCGGGCGTCGAGATCCGCCGGGACATCGCCACGATGGAGAACCCGCACCCGCGGCCGGCGCAGATCGAGAATCACTGCGAGGTCGTGTTCACCGACGTCCGGCTCCCGGCGGGTGCGGTGCTCGGCGAGCCGGGCCGCGGGTTCGCGATCATGCAGGAGCGGCTCGGCCCCGCGCGGCTGCACCACTGCATGCGGTGGATCGGCCAGGCCCAACGCGCGTTCGAGATGCTCTGCGAGCGCGCCACCTACCGGTTCACCCACGGGTCCGTGCTGGCGGACAAGCAGACGATCCAGAGCTGGATCGCGGACTCGGCCGCCGAGATCGCCGCCGCGCGGCTGCTCACCCTGCACGCCGCGTGGAAGATCGATACTCTCGGCGCCAGGGCCGCCCGGACCGACATCGCCCTGATCAAGTTCCACGGCGCGAAGGTGCTGCACGACGTCGTGGACCGGGCCGTGCAGGCCCACGGCTCGCTCGGGTTCTCCGCCGACCTGCCGCTGGAGTCGATGTACCGCCGGGCCCGGGCCGCCCGGATCTACGACGGCCCCGACGAGGTCCACCGGCAGAGCGCGGCCCGGCTCCTGCTGCGCGACCGCAAGCCGCCCGCCGACGGCGTCCCCACCGAGCACCTGCCCACGGTGCGCCGGGCCGCTCGGCACCGGTTCGGCCTCGACACCCCGGACACCCCGGACAGCCCGGATACGGAAGGTTCCGCATGACCACCGAGATGGAGACCGTCCGCTACGAGATCCCCGAACCGGGGATCGCCGTGATCACCCTCGCCCGGCCGGAGAAGCGCAACGCGCAAGACGTCCGGATGACCTACGAGCTCAACACGGCCTTCGAGCAGGCCGCCCGGGACGACGCGGTGAAGGTGATCGTGCTGGCCGCCGATGGCCCGCACTTCTCCGCCGGGCACGACCTGCGCGACGTGGTGTGGCACCCGGAGTTCGACCAGGTGAGCACGTGGGGCGGCTACGGCGAGCCCGGCGCCGAGGGCTGGGTCGCCCGCGAGGAGGAGATCTACCTGGAGATGTGCGCCCGCTGGCGCAACATCCCCAAGCCGACGATCGCCTCGGTGCACGGCCGCGCGATCGGCGGCGGGCTGATGCTCGCCTGGGTCTGCGACCTCATCGTCGCGGCCGACGACGCGGTCTTCGCCGATCCCGTCGTCGCGATGGGGGTGTGCGGGGTGGAGTGGTTCGCCCACCCCTGGGAGCTCGGTGCCCGCAAGGCCAAGGAGCTGCTGTTCACCGCGGACTCGTGGAGCGCCGAGGAGGCGCACCGGCTCGGAATGGTCAACCAGGTCGTCCCGCGCGACACGCTCACCGAGTACACGATGGACCTGGCGCGGCGGATCGCCGACAAGCCGATGTTCGCGTTGCGCCTGACGAAGGAGGCGGTCAACCAGGCCGTCGACCTGCAGGGCCAGCCGTCCGCGATCCGGGCGGCCTTCTCCCTGCACCAGCTCGCCCACACCCACAACCTGGAGCGGTACGGGATCTGCCTGGACCCGTCCGGCATCCCGCCCGCGCTGCAGGACACCTTCCCCGCCGCCGAGCCCGGCGACGAGGTCCGCGAGAAGCGCCGCGCCGCCCGGGGCGGACGAGCATGATCGCTACTGACACCCACGCACCGACGCGCGGAGAGGCCACGACATGTCCTATGTGATCGGAATCGACGTCGGGGGCACGTTCACCGACGCCGTCGCGGCCCGCGACGACGGAACCATGATCTCGACGAAGACCCCGTCGACCCCGCCGGACTACGCCGAAGGTGTCGTCACCGTCCTGGAGGACCTGGCCGGGCGGATCGGCACGGACCTCGAGGGGCTGCTCTCGGACACGTCCTACGTGGCCCACGGCACCACCTCGACGCTGAACGCGCTGGTGATCGGCGACGTCGGCCGCGTCGGCTGGCTGACCACCGTCGGGCACCGGGACTCGATCTACATCATGAACGTGGTCGGCCGCTACGCCGGCCAGAGCCCCGAGCAGGTGCAGGACATCCTCGCCACCCGCAAGCCCGCCCCGCTCGTCCCCAAGCGGCGGGCGAAGGAGGTGATCGAGCGGATCGACTACAAGGGCTCGGTCATCGTGCCGCTCGACGAGGACCACGCCCGCGAGGCGATCCGCGAGCTGCTGGCCGAGGACGTCGAGGCCATCGCGGTGTCCACGCTCTGGTCCTTCCGCAACCCCGCGCACGAACGCCGGCTGCGCGAGCTCGTGCACGAGCAGGCCCCGGGCATGTACGTGACGCTCTCCGGCGAGCTCTCCCCGCGCATCCGCGAGTTCTCCCGCAACGCCACCACGATCATGAGCACCCAGGTCGGGCCGACGCTGTCGCGCTACCTGGAGCCGCTCACGGACCGGCTGCGCGGGCACGGCCTGCGCGGACCGCTGCTCGTCATGCAGGGCACCGGCGGCACCCTGGCCGCACACGAGGCCCCGAAGACGGCGATCACCACGGTGGGTTCGGTGCTCTCCGGCGGTGTCACCGGCGCGACCCGGCTCGCCGAGCAGCTCGGGCACCGCAACGTGATCTGCACGGACGTCGGCGGCACCACGTTCCTCGTCGGCCTCGTCGTCGACGGGGCGCCGCTGCAGACCACCACCACGGTCGTCAACCAGCACATCATCGACGTCCCGATGCTCAAGGTGCAGGCCATCGGCTCCGGCGGCGGCGCGATCGCCCACCTCGACGCAGGTGGCAACCTGCGGGTCGGCCCGCGCAGCGCCCAGGCCGTGCCCGGCCCCGCCTGCTACGACCAGGGCGGCACCGAGCCGACGGTCACCGACGCCGACCTGGTGCTCGGCATCCTCAACCCGGACAACTTCCTGGGCGGCCGCAAGAAGCTGTCCCTGGAGCGGGCCCGGGCGGCGATCAGGGAGCACGTCGCGGACCCGCTCGGGCTCGACGTCGAGGCAGCCGCCGCCGCGATCTTCGCGGTGCAGAACGCGCAGACCTCCGACCTGGTCCGCAAGGTCGTCGTGGAGTCCGGCGAGGACCCCCGCGACTTCGTGATGTACGCCTTCGGCGGCGCCGGGCCGGTGCACTGCTTCGCCTACGGCGCGGAGCTGGGCGTGCAGTCCACGGTGGTCCCGCTCGGCCCGTCGGCCGCCGCGTTCTCCGCGTACGGGCTCGCGGCCAGCAACGTCGGGGTGGTCAAGGAGGTCTCCGAGCCGGGGACGTTCCCGGTGCCTGCCCTGGCCGTGACCAAGACCTTCGAGGACCTCGAGGCCGAGGCCCGGACGGCCCTGGAACGCCAGGGCGTGGAGCTGGTCGACATCGAGCTCCGCCGCGAGGTCGACGTCCGGTACACCATGCAGCTCGCCGAGCTGCCCACGCCGGTCCCGTCGGGGACGCTGACCGACGCCGACCTCGCCGAGGTCGTGGCCGGGTTCGAGAGCCGCTACGCCCGCACCTTCGGCGAGGGCACCGGCTTCTCCGCCGCCGGGTTCCAGTTCATCACCTACCGCGTGCACGCCTCCGGCGTGCTGCCCTCGACCGTGACCCTGCCCGACGCCGACCCCGCCGACGGCAAGACCGTCGAGGACACGCTCACCGGCACCCGCCGCGCCCTGCTCGACCCGCAGCGCGGGTTCGAGGACACCCCGGTCTACGACTACCGCCGGCTCCGCCCCGGGCACCGGTTCACCGGGCCCGCGATCGTCGAGGTGCCCACGACCACCGTCGCCGTCTCGCACCGCGACACCGCCGAGATCGACCGCTTCGGCAACCTCGTCCTGACCCACACCACCGAGGAGGCCTGATGACCCACCCGGTTCCCGGCTCCGAGATCTTCAACAGCCGCCCCGTCGATCCCGACGTCCTGCGCGCGGGCGTGCCCGCGAGCCTGCGCCTGCACACCGTGGGCCAGGACGCGGTCGACAACCTGGACCCGCTGACGTACGAGGTCGTCCGGCACCGCCTCTGGTCGGTCACCGACGAGATGGGCGAGACGCTCAAGCGGATGTCCGGCTCGGTGGTCGTCACCGAGGCCAACGACTTCGACTTCGCCCTGTGCGACGAGGTGGGCCAGGAGGTGCAGATCGGCCTCTACAACACCTTCCTCTCCGCCTCGCTCGATCTCGCCGTCTACTGGACCCTGCAGAACCGCGCCGAGAACCCGGGCATCGACGAGGGCGACATGTTCCTCTGCAACGACCCGTGGGTCGGCGGGGGCCTGCACCAGAACGACGCCACCGTGTACGCGCCGTTCTTCTTCGAGGGGCAGCTCTTCGGCTGGTCCTCCGCCGTCGCCCACCAGCTCGACGTCGGCGGCGTCGCGCCCGGCTCGTGGACGCCGCGTGCCCAGGACGTGTTCTGGGAGTCCCTGCCCACGCCGCCGATCAAGGTGGTGCGCAACAACGTGCTCCAGCGCGACGTCGCCGAGATGTGGACCCGCCGCTCGCGCACCCCCATGCTGCTCTCCCTGGACCTGCGGGCCAAGGTGGGCGCGAACATCACGGCCCAGACCCGGCTGCGCCGGCTGCTGGAGACCTACGGCCCCGACACCGTCAAGGCCGTGATGAAGCGGATCATGGACGACGCCGAGCAACGGCTGCGGGCCAAGCTGCGCGAGCTGCCCGACGGCACCTGGCACGCCCAGGGCTACCAGGAGCACTCCGGGCAGGGCGACCGCGGGATCTACAAGATCGTGCTGGCCATGACGAAGACCGGCGACACGCTCACCTTCGACTTCCGCGGCACCGCCGAGCAGACCGGCATGATCAACTGCCCGTATTCCGGGGTCCGGGCCGGGATCATGTCCGCGCTGCTCCCGGTGCTCGCCGGGGACATCCCGTGGGCGGGCGGCGGGCTGATGCGCTGCTTCGACATCATCGCGGACGAGGGGACGATGATCAACGCGTCCTTCCCCGCCGCGGTGGGCAAGGGTCCCGTCGGGCCGGCGTGGGCGGCGGGGAACCTCGTCAACGAGTGCCTGGCCAAGATGCTCGACGCGCGCCCAGTGTCGCGGAAGTCCGTGCAGTCGGTGTGCGGCGGGACGTTCGACATGGTCGCGCTCGCGGGCGTGGACCAGCGGCAGTACCCGTTCGTCTCGCTGGTCATGGACACGATGGCGGGCGGCTACGGCGCCGGCGTCGACCGCGACGGCGTGGACACCGGCGGCATGTTCGTCATCCCGATGGGCCGCGCGCCCGACGCCGAGATGACCGAGTTCACCTCCCCCGTCCTGCTGCTGTGGCGGCGCGAGGAGACGGACTCGGGCGGCCCCGGTGCCCAGCGCGGCGGAGTGTCCGGCTCGGTGTGCATCGTCCCGCACGACACGCCTGCCCCGCTCGGCGGCGTGTTCTCCGGCTCCGGCAAGGCCACGACCATGAACGCGGGGCTGGCGGGCGGGTACCCGGGCAACACGCAGCTCGACATGATCCTGCGCGGTGCGGACGCCTGGGACCTGCTCGCCGCCGGCCGCGTCCCCCGGAACCTCGAGGAGGTCGGCGGGACCCGGGACATCATGGGCGGTGAGGTCGAGACCGGGATCGGGCTGGGCGACGCGATCTTCGTGCACTGGCAGAGCGGGGGCGGCTACGGCGACCCGCTGCGGCGCGACCCGGCCGCCGTGGCCGAGGACGTGCGGGAGGCCAAGGTCTCCGCGGAGGCTGCCGCCTCCGTCTACGGCGTCGTCCTCAACGCCGACGGCGCGGTGGACGCCGCGGCCACCGACGCCCGCCGCGATGCGCTGCGCGCCGACCGGCGCAGCGCGGCGGGGATCACCGGTTCCACCGAGAGGGCCACCACGGTGGAGGGTCAGGAGCTCGACGCGAACCAGACCCTCGACGGGGCGACGGTCCGCTGCCGGCACTGCGGGACCGGCCTGGGCACGTTCGGCGAGGCCTACCTGGCTGAGCTGCCCCGCGTCGAGACCGCGCCGTCGGGGGCGGGACCTCACGTCTGGGCCGACCCGACGACCTATGTGGACGAGCCGGTGGTGTTCCGCCAGGTGTTGTGCCCGGGCTGCGCGACCGCCCTGCTCAGCCAGGTGGTGCCGGCCGACCACCCGCTGCCTGCCGACACGTTCACGCAGATGGGCCAGCATGCCCACCAGCACTGACCGGTCCTTCCCGGCGTGGCCTGCCGAGCAGGCGGCTCGCTACCGCTCGGCCGGCGCCTGGGCCGACACCACGATCGGTGCTGAGCTGGCGGCCACCGCGCTCCGGTTCCCGGACCGGACCGCGGTGGCCGACGCCGACCGGCGCCTCACCTACGCCGCGCTGGACCGCCGGGCCACCGCCGTGGCCTGCGGTCTGCTCGACCACGGCCTCGCCCCGGGTGAGGTCGTGATCGTCCAGTCGGGCAACGTCGTCGAGACCATCGTCGCGTTCTACGGCCTGCTCCGCGCGGGCCTGGTCCCGGTCTGCGCGCTGCCCCAGCACGGCGAGCGCGACGTCGCCGACCTCGCCACGATCTCGGGCGCCCGCGCCCACCTGGTGCAGGCGGACTGGGCCCGCGCCGACCTGCCCGCCGCGGCGGGCAGGCTGCGGGAGAGCCACGGCACCCTCGTGCTGAGTGTGCGCGGCCGGGTGCCCGGCGGCCTCGCGCTGGAGGACCTGATCGACGGGCCGGTTCACCGGCCGCTGCCCGAACCCAGGGCCGAGGACCTCGCCGTGCTGCAGCTGTCGGGCGGCACGACGGGTACCCCGAAGCTGATCCCCCGGGTGCACTGCGACTACGTCTGCAACGCCCGGGCCTGGGCCGAGCGGTGGGGGTGGGACGAGACCGTCGCTTCGATCCACGCGCTGCCCGTCGTGCACAACGCGGGGGTCGCGCTGAGCGTGCTGCCCGCGATGCTCGCGGGCGGGACGCTTGTCCTCGCGCCGGGCGCGGACGCGGCCACGATCGCCGGCATGGTCGAGCGGGAGGGCGCCACCGACATGGTGGCGAACGCGACCGTCGCCTACCGGCTGCTGGAGTCGCCGCAGGCCGGGGCCGGGGCGCTGCGCACGTTGCGGCGCTTCAGCGTCGGGCCCCAGACGCCCGAGTACGCAGCGCGGCTGGAGTCCGAGCTGGGCATCCGGGCGCTCGGAGTGTTCGGCATGGGCGAGGGGCTGATCATGTGCACCCCGTGGGACGCCCCGTACGAGTCCCGGCTGTCCACCGTCGGCACCCCGATCCATCCCCTCGACGAGGTGCGGATCGTCGACGACCAGCTCGACGACGTCCCCCCGGGCGAGGTCGGGGAGCTGATCTGCCGCGGGCCGTACACGATCCCGGGCTACTACGCCGCGCCGGAGCACAACGCCACGGCCTTCACCGCGGACGGCTACTACCGCTCCGGCGACCTGGCGCGGGCGCACGACGTCGGCGGCACCACGTACTACTCGATCGAGGGGCGGATCAAGGACAACGTGAACCGCGGCGGGGAGAAGATCCACGCCGACGAGATCGAGCGGCTGCTGGTCACCCATCCCGCGATCGCCGAGGTGGCCGTGGTCGGCATGCCGGACCCGGAGCTGGGCGAACGCCTGTGCGCCTTCGTCGTGCCCCGCTCCGGCGCGGCCGCGCCGACGGTCCCCGACCTGGCCGAGTTCCTGCTCGGGCTGGGCATCGCGAAGTTCAAGCTGCCCGAACGCGTGGAGGTCCGGGACGCGCTGCCGGTGACGAACGTCCGGAAGATCGCCAAGAAGGCCCTGCGGGAGGACATCGCGGCGATCCTGGCCAAGGAGCGCGGATGACCGCGCTGCCCGTCGAGCGGCTCGGGCCGTGGCTACGAGAGAAGCTGGGCCTCGAGCCACCGTTCACCGCCGAGCTGATCGCCGGCGGCCGGTCCAACCTGACCTACCGCGTGACGGACGCGGCGGGCAGGCGAGTCGCGGTGCGTAGGCCACCGGCCACGGTGGAAGTGGCGGGCGCGCACGACATGGCCCGGGAGCACCGGATCCAGTCCGCCCTACACGGGACCGCCGTGCACGTCCCGACCCCGCTCGCCCTCTGCGAGGACCCCGGCCCGATCGGGGCCCCGTTCCTGGTGACGGAGTTCGTGGCGGGCCCGGTCGTCCGGGACAGGGCGGCGGCCGCGGCGCTGGGCCCGCAGGCCCGGCGCCGGATCGGGCTCGCGCTGGTGGACGAGCTCGTCGCCCTGCATCGCACCGAGCCCACCGCGATCGGGCTCGGCAACCTCGGCCGGCCGGACGGCTACCTCGCCCGGCAGCTACGCCGCTGGTCGGGAGCGATCACGGAGGACTCGAAGACCGCGGAGCTGCTGCGCGAGGGCCACCGGGCACTCCGGGCCGGGCTGCCCGACTCGGCCACGGCCCTGCTGCACGGCGACTTCCGGCTCGACAACGTGATCGTGTCCGAGACCGGCGACATCCGGGCCGTCCTCGACTGGGAGCTCTCGACCCGGGGCGACCCGCTCACCGACCTCGGCTGGCTGCTCCTGTACTGGCAGCCGGGGCCCGACCTGAACTTCCTCCCCGGCGGCAGCGAGCTCGACGGCTTTCCCACCGCCACCGAGCTGGCCGAGCGCTACGCCGCGGGCACCGGCGCCGACCTCGGGCGGATCGACTACTACCGGGGCTTCGCGGCCTGGCGGCTCGCGGCGATCACCCTGGGCGTGCGCGACCGCTACCGCAGCGGGGCCGGGGCGGGGTCCACCGTGGACGTCGACCGGCTGGACACCGAGGCCGAGCTCCTCGCCGCCGCCGCGCTGAGCCGTCTCTGAAACCACCATCCTGCTGACCGACGAGGAGAAACCCATGCCCGACGCCGTGATCGTCTCGGCCGCCCGGTCCCCCATCGGCCGCGCCGGCAAGGGATCGCTCGCCGGGATGCGCCCCGACGACCTCGCCGCCGCGATGGTCCGCGCCGCGCTCGACCAGGTGCCCGCCCTCGACCCGGAGCGCCTCGACGACCTGATGCTCGGCTGCGGCTGCCCGGGCGGCGAGCAGGGCTACAACATGGCCAGGGTCGTCGCCGTGCTGCTCGGGCTGGATACCGTGCCGGGCACCACGGTCACCCGCTACTGCGCCTCCAGCCTGCAGACGCTGCGCATGGCGTTCCACGCGATCCGCTCCGGCGAGGGATCGGCGTTCGTGGCGGCCGGCGTCGAGACCGTGAGCCGGTTCGACAAGGGCTCCAGCGACTTCCTCCCCGACACCACCAACCCGCTGTTCGACGCGGCCCGGGCCCGCACCGAGCAGGCCGGCCCCTGGTCCGACCCGCGGGAGTCCGGCGGGCTGCCGGACATCTACATCACCATGGGCCAGACCGCGGAGAACGTGGCCCACCGGTACGGGGTGAGCCGCGCGGACCAGGACGAGTTCGCGGCCCGCAGCCAGAACCTGGCCGAGAAGGCGATCGCCGACGGGTTCTGGGCGGCCGAGATCAGCCCGGTCACCACCCCCGACGGGACCGTCGTGAGCGCCGACGACGGGCCGCGCGCCGGCGTCACGGTCGAGAAGCTCGCCGGGCTGCAGCCCGTCTTCCGGCCCGACGGCACGGTGACCGCGGGCAACTGCTGCCCGCTCAACGACGGCGCCGCCGCCCTGGTCGTCACCAGCGACGCCGAGGCCCAACGGCTCGGCCTGACCCCGCTCGCCCGGATCGTCGCCACCGGGGTGTCGGGGCTGAGCCCGGAGATCATGGGCGTCGGGCCGGTGCAGGCCACCCGCAACGCGCTGGCGACCGCCGGCATGGACCTGGACGACGTGGACCTCGTCGAGATCAACGAGGCCTTCGCGGCGCAGGTCCTGGCCTCGCAGCGGGAGCTGGGGATCGACCTGGAGAAGCTGAACGTCAACGGCGGCGCGATCGCCGTCGGGCACCCGTTCGGGATGACGGGCGCGCGGCTGACGGCCACGATGCTGAACTCGCTGCGCCACCACGACAAGGAGACCGGGCTGGTCACCATGTGCGTGGGGGGCGGGCAGGGCATGGCCGTGCTCCTGAAGCGGCTCTCGTGACCCCGCTGCTCTTCACCCCGATCCGCCTGCGCGACCTGACCGTCCGCAACCGGATGTGGCTGTCCCCCATGTGTCAGTACAGCGTCGAGGCCCGCGACGGCGTACCCACCGACTGGCACCTCGTCCACCTGGGCGGGCGTGCGGCAGGCGGGTTCGGGCTGGTCATGACCGAGGGCACGGCCGTGACGCCCGAGGGCCGGATCAGCCAACAGGACACCGGACTGTGGGACGACGCGCAGGCCGAGGCGTGGGCCCGGGCCGTCGCCTTCGTGCACGGGCAGGGCGCCGCGGCCGGGATCCAGCTCGCCCACGCCGGCCGCAAGGCGTCGACCTGGGCGATGGCGCTCAAGCAGGACGGGACCATTCCCGCGGCTGACGGCGGCTGGACGCCGGTGGCGCCCTCCCCCGTCGCGTACCCCGGGCTCGACGTCCCCCACAAGCTGACGCCCGCGGAGATCGCCGAGATCGTCGCGGCCTTCGGCGCGGCGGCCGCCCGGGCGGACCGGGCCGGCTTCGACCTCGTGGAGCTGCACGGCGCCCACGGCTACCTCATCCACCAGTTCCTCTCCCCGCTGGCGAACCTCCGCACCGACGGCTACGGCGGCTCCTTCGAGAACCGCACGCGCTTCCTCCGGGAGGTCGTCGTGGCGGTGCGGGAGTCCTGGCCGGCGGCCAAGCCGCTGTCCGTCCGGTTCTCCGGCAGCGAATGGGCCGCCGGCGCCGGGTGGACGCTGGAGGAGACCGGGGAGCTGGCGCGGGAGCTCGGGCCGCTCGGCGTGGACCTGGTCGACGTCTCTTCGGGCGGGGTCCTGGCACCGCAGGAGCGGGTCACGGTCGGCCCCGGCTACCAGGTCGGCTTCGCGCAGGAGGTCCGGAAGCGCTCCGGGCTCCCCACCGCGGCGGTCGGGATGATCACCGAGCCGGCGCAGGCCGAGCAGGTCCTGGCCGACGGCGCGGCCGACGTCGTGCTGTTCGGCCGGGTCGCGCTGCGCGAGCCCGCCTGGCCGCTGCGCGCCGCCGCCGAGCTCGGGGTACCGCGGGACTCCGCGCCCTACCCCACGCAGTACCTGAAGGGCGCCTGGCCGCGCACCGGGCGGGCTCGAGAACGAAGGAACGCGGACCGATGACATCTGTAGGAATCGTGTACCACAGCGGGTTCGGGCACACCGCCGCGCTCGCGCGGGCGGTCGGTGAGGGCGCGCTCACGGTCCCGGACACGACCGCGCGGCTGGTCTTCGCGGAGGACGCGGCCCGCGACCCGAACGGGCTGGACGGCTACGACGCCCTCGTCCTGGGCTGCCCGACCTACATGGCCGGCCCCTCGGCCCCCTTCAAGGAGTTCCTCGACGCCACGTCGGCGATCTGGCTGAAGCAGGGGTGGAAGGACAAGCTGGCCGCCGGGTTCACCAACTCCGGCGGGTACAGCGGCGACAAGCTCAGCACCCTGACCCAGCTGATGCTGTTCGCGATGCAGCACGGCATGGTCTGGGTGGGTCTGGGCCTGCCCGACGGCGGCGGCTCCGGCTCGGCGCCCCCGGACAGCCTCAACCGGCTGGGCGGGTACGCGGGCGCGATGGCGAAGTCCGACACCGACCTGGGCCTGGAAGGGATTCCCGACAGCGACCTGGCGACGGCGGCGGCGCTCGGGCGGCGGGTGGCGGTGTGCGCGCAGCGCTGGCAGCGGGTGCCGGAAGGGGTGGCGCAATGAGGATCCTGGTGGTGGGCGGGGGCCCGGGCGGGCTGTTCCTCGGCATCCTGCTCAAGCGCGCCCGGCCGGAGCTGACGGTCCACGTGGTCGAGCAGAACCCCGAGGGGGCGAGCTACGGCTGGGGCATCGGGCTGACCGACTCCGCCCTCGACGCGCTGCGCCCCTCGGCGCCCGACGTCGTCGACGACCTCGCCGCGGACATCGACGTCACCGACCAGATGGAGGTCGGCCTCGACGGCGAGACGCTGCGGGTCACGGCGTCCACCTTCTCCCGCACCGGCCGGATCCAGCTGCTGGCGACCCTGCAGCGCTGGGCCCGGGCCGGGGGCGTGACGTTCGCCTTCGAGCAGCGCGTCGAGGACGCCGCGGAGCTCGCCGGCTGGGACCTCGTCGTGGGGGCGGACGGCGTCAACAGCCGGGTCCGCGACATCTACGCCGACGTGTTCAAGCCGGAGATCAGCTTCGGCCACAACTGGTTCGCCTGGTACGGCACCTCGCGGCTGTTCACCGCGCCGTCGATCATCGTGCTGCGGCGCCCGGACGGGGTGGCCGTCAGCCACGCGTCCCAGTACGCGGCGGACCGCAGCAACTTCGTGGTCGAGCTGACCCCGCGGGTCTTCCGGTCCGGCGGCTTCGAGAACCTCGACGAGGAGGAGTCCCGGCGGCGCTGCGAGGCGATGTTCGCGGGCTCGCTCGACGGGCACCCGCTCTACACGAACAAGTCGCTGTGGTTCCAGCCGAAGTTCGTGCGGTGCACGGGATCCTGGAGCCACGAGAACGTCACCCTGCTGGGCGACGCGCTGCACACCGTCCATCCCTCGCTGGGCTCGGGCACCCGGTTCGCGATGCGCGACGCCGTGTACCTGGTGGACGCCCTCGCGGCCGCCGACTGGGACGTGGCCCGGGGGCTGCGCGGCTACGAGGAGAGCCGCCGCAGCAACGCCGAGGCGTTCCAACGCGCGGCGGTGCGCAGCATCGGCTGGTACGAGGGCCTGCAGACCCGCCCGCCCCGCGACCTCACGACGATGGCGCTGGAGTACATCATGCGGACGGGGCGGGTGCGCTACGAGGAGTTCCGCCGCAACAACCCGGAGATGATGCGGGCGTTCGAGGAGCTCCGCTAGCCGGCCCGATCAGGGCCGGTGGGTGCCGGGCACGGAGCGGGACCAGAGCAGACCCTCGACGCCCTCGAGGAAGGTCTCGCTCACGGCCTCCGGATCGGCGAGGCATCCCGCCGCCATGGCGCCGTCTCGCAGCATCACGAAATGACGGCCCGCGTTGTCCGCCGGGCCCTCACCCACCTGGGCCAGAACGCCCGTCACGGCGCCGAGGAACCAGTCGCGATGATCGGCCACCCGCCGGCGCACCGGGTGCTCGGGATCGGGGTACTCGGCGGCGGCGTTGAGGAACGCGCACCCCCGGAAGCCCTCTCGCGTGATGTCCCCGGCGATGTCCGCGGCGACCGCACGCAGCACTTCGGCGGGCGCCTCGCCTGCCTCCGCGGTCCTCGCGAACCGGGCTCGCAGTGCGTGGTCGGCCTCCTCCAGGTAGCTGACGACCAGGTCCTCCTTGCTCTCGAAGTGGCGGTAGAACGTCGATCGGGTCGTGTCCGCCTCCGTGAGGATGTGGTCGACCCCGACAGAGTGCACACCCTCGGCGTAGAAGATCCGACTCGCCGTACCCAGGAGCCGTGCCCGCGCCTCGGACGGCCGCCCGCTCGCCCTGCCCTTCATGGTCACATGATAGCAGACAGAACGTTCGGTCCGATGTCTTGACTTCGGCTACCGACGCTGGCACGCTGCGAAACAGAACGTTCGTTCCTTCTCTCGCCGAAAGAGGCTTTCGTGTCCACTGTCGCCTCCCCCGCCGTCGCCGGGTTCGCACCCGCGCTGCGAAGGCTGTACTTCGTCCGGTTCGGCTTCGCCCTCGTCTGGGCGGCCCTGGTGGTCGTGGCCGGGCAGCAGCTCGGGCCCGTCGCCGCCGTCCTCCTCGTGCTGTACCCGCTGTTCGATGTGGCCGCTGCGGTCGTCGACGCGCGGGCGTCCAAGACCGACCCGTCCTCCCGCGGTCTGTACCTGAACATCGCGATGAGCCTGCTCGCCGCGATCGGGCTGGGTATCGCCGCGACCTCCGGCGTCCCCGCGGTCCTGCGGGTCTGGGGTGCATGGGCCATCGTCGCCGGGCTCATCCAGCTGGTCGTCGCCCTCCGCAGGCGCACGATGGGCGGGCAGTGGCCCATGATCCTCAGCGGCGGCATCTCCGTACTCGCCGGCGCCTCGTTCGCCCTGATGGCGGGCCAGCCGGCGCCCTCGCTGGTGGGCATCGCCGGCTACGCCACTCTCGGCGGCATCTTCTTCCTCGCCTCGGCGCTGCGTCTCGGCCGCGCCGCCCGCACCACCACCACCACACCGGAGCACTGACATGAGCACTGACATGAGCACCACCAGGGACACGGTCGACGTCATCGTGATCGGCGCGGGCCCCGTCGGGGAGAACGTCGCCGACCGGATCGTCCGCAACGGCCTGACCGCCGCCATCATCGAGCGCGAGCTCGTGGGCGGTGAGTGCTCCTATTGGGCGTGCATGCCGACGAAAGCGCTGCTGCGCAGCGCCTCGGCCCTGCGCGCCGCCCAGCGGCTCCCCGGCGCCCGCGAGGCGGTCACCGGTGGCATCGACGTCGCGGCCGTGCTCCGCCGGCGCGACGGGTTCGCCTCGAACTGGAGCGACGACGGTCAGGTCTCCTGGCTGCGCAGCGCCGGGATCCCGCTCTACCGCGGTCACGGGCGGCTGACCGGCCCCCGGGTCGTCGAGGTGACCGACGCAGGAGGCGGGACCGTCACCCTCACGGCCAGGCACGCGGTGGTCATCGCCACCGGGAGCAGCGCATTGCTGCCGAACCTCCCCGGGCGCGAGGCTGCCGCATGGTCCAGCCGCGAGGCCGTCTCCGCCGCGTCGGTCCCCCGCCGTCTCGGCATCGTCGGCGGTGGCGTCGTCGCGAGCGAGATGGCCACGGCTTTCGCCGCACTGGGCAGCACCGTCACCGTGCTCGCCCGCGACGGGGTACTACCGACCCACGAACCCTTCGCCGGTGAGCAGGTCGTCGAGGCGCTGCGCGAGGCGGGAGTCACCGTGCAGCTGGGCGCCGAGGTCACCGAGGTCCACCGCGACGGACAGGGCGAGGTCAGCCTCACCCTGGCCGACGGCGGGGTCGTCGTGGTCGACGAGGTACTCGTCGCGATCGGTCGTGCGCCGAACACCCAGGACATCGGACTGGACACGGTCGGCCTGAAGCCCGGTTCGTGGCTTGAGGTCGACGGGACCCTGCGGGTTCTGGACGAGTCCGGCTCGCCGGTCGGCGACGGCTGGCTCTACGCCGCGGGCGACACCAACCGACGCGCCATGGTCACCCACCAGGGCAAGTACCAAGCTCGCGTCGTGGGTGACATCATCGCGGCCCGCGCCCGCGGCCTCGATATCGACAACCGCCCATGGGGCAGGCAGGCGCTCACCGCGGACGAGCGGGCCGTGCCGCAGGTCGTCTTCACGGAGCCGGAGGTCGCCGCGGTCGGGCTGACCGCGAGCGCCGCCGCAGCCGCGGGTCTGCGCACGCACGTCATCGATTACGACCTCGGCGCCGTTGCCGGCTCCGCGCTGCACGCAGACGGTTACCGCGGCCGGGCCCGGATGGTCGTCGACGAGGACCGCGGCGTGGTGGTCGGCATGACCTTCGTCGGCCAGGACGTCGCCGAGTTGCTGCACGCCGCCACGATCGCCGTCGCAGCCGAGGTCCCCGTGGACCGTCTGTGGCACGCGGTCCCCGCGTTCCCGACCGTCAGCGAAATCTGGCTGCGACTGCTCGAGACCTACGAGAGCCAGACCCGCAGCCGGCTCGGGAGCCAGCAGGCCGAAGCGGCCTGAGCCGACCACCGCTGCCGGTCGCGGTGGTCGCGAGAGCCCGACATTCCCGAGGAGACACGTCATGCCCACCAAGATCACACTGATCATCGACAACCCTGCGGACCCCGAGGCGTTCGAACCGGTCCATGAGACCGTGCGGGCCGAGGCGTCCACGCTCCCGAAGCTGCAGCGCCTGGAGTCCGCCAAGGTGTGGCCGAAGGAGGACGGCACCCCGACCCCCGCCTACCGGACCCTCGACCTGTACTTCGAGAGCTATGACGACGCCTCGCAGGCCGTTGCGACCCCCGCCGCCGCCCGGCTCTTCGGCGCCCTCATCGACAGCGCGGTGACATTCACCGGGCTGTTCTCCGACGTCGACTAAGTCATCGGGTCGAACCTCTGCGTCGGCGGCGGAGAGAACCAGATCCGGACCTCGCCGCCAGCCACGTCGTCGAGCACTGAGCAGCAGGCGATCGCCGCGGAGGCGGCCTCCTCGTCGCCGTGCCGGGACCGTGGTACCCACGACGACGGCAAATTCGGCCTCCAGGCCGCCGCCTCCGCGGCGTGGGGGCAGCACGATGGGGTCGTACGGTCCGATCAGCGCCTCGGGGTACCTGGACGAACTCGGACAGCTCGCGCCCCATCTCCAGGACGTGGTTGCGCTGGTGTCCTGCGCCTGAGGTTCCTCGAATATCTGAAGGGTGCCGGTCGTCGGGCCGAACAACGACCGGCAGGCGCAGGACACCAGAGGACTCGGGCCAGGAAGGCCTTGGTGCGTTCCTGCTGGGGCCGTGACAGCAGGTCGTCGGGCCTGCCGTGCTCGACGATCTGTCCGTCGGACATGAAGACGATCGCGTCGGAGACGACCTTGGCGAACTCCATCTCGTGGGTCACCACGATCATCGTCATGCCTGACCGGGCGAGGTCATGGTCCTGCTCGATGGCGGCGGGATGGCCCTCGTCTCATCCGTGATCCGAGGCCGGCTTCGCCCTCGAGGACTGCCGACACCTCACCAGCCGCCTCGAGGGCGACGTGCTCTGCGCGGGGCCCGGGTGGTGCGGGTGCCGATCCGGCTGATGGCCGGGGCCCGCCACGGCGGGAGGGGCCTCCGTCCGACTCTGGACTTCCAAACCCACCATCACCCCGTCACGCTCGGCGAGAGAGTTCATGACGCAGAAGCGGCGCAGCCCGCGGCTGGGCACCGCCAGAGTCGGGCGGTCAGGCCGTCTCACGGCGCCGTAGCCTGGCCTTCGCCGTCCTCGCTCGGCAGGAAGACCGGGAGCCCGGCCTCGGCCGCGGTCACGGCACAGGGTCGGCCCGCATACATAGCGACCTGCACGACGAGGCCACGCAGCTCGTCGGGTGTGACGCCGTTCTCGACCCCGAACCATGTGGATCCGGAGCTCCTCGGTCTTGTCGTCGCCTTGACCTGCCCCGAACGCCTGTTTCCCTACGTGCCCTGACGACTTGTTGAACGACGTACATAGAGATCTGGCCGGCTGGAGCTCGCTCGCGAACACGGTCGAACAAGGACTGAGCGCAGCGGAGCAACCGTCCCTGACGCAACCTCGCCGTCAGGAGATCGCTCATGTCCTCTGCTCAGCCCGCTGTGCAGCGCCCGAATATCGCGGGCGTGGCCGGTGGTGTCGGAGTCACCACCATCGCCCACGCGCTGCGTGGGCACGACGCCGGTATCCACCGCGACCAGAGTCGGCGGGACCGTAGAACGGCGGGTGCACGGACCCCGAGCCGCTCCCGCCGACCTCACGGGGTTCGCCAACAGCTCCATCGGCGCGCACCCCGGCAACATAGCGTGCGTCCGGCGCCGCCCACTGTGCAGCGATCTTCACGTCACGCGGAACACCGGCCAACCGATCTCGGTGCGCCAGGCGGCCGGATCGCTCTCGTCCCGCGGCCCGACGCGGTAGACCTCCCGCACCGGGCCCGCCACCGACATGGCGTTCTGCACGACCCAGGTGCCGAGCTCGCCGTAGGTGACCTCGACGCCGTCGTGCTCGCCGACGTGGGTGGTCACCGCCAGCTCCGCCGCTGGGAGGGTCACGGCGTGCACCCGCCCGGTGCGCGGCGGGGTGGCGGTCGGCAGGTAGACGAGCACGCGGCCGCGGCCCTCCTCGAAGAGCGCGTTGTCGTAGGTGCCGCCCGGCGGTCCGGTCACGCCGTCACCCACCGCCGCCTCCAGCTCGGCCATCGCGCCGGCGAACCACGCCTCCACGTCGCCGTCACCGATCACGGCCTCCACGGCCGCGACCGTGCGAGCGGGTTCGGCGCGCAGCTCGACCGCGATCGGCGCCGGGTCGGGCTGGAGGAGCCGGCGCAGCGAGGTGACCGCCGCCCGGGTTCGGTCCAGCTGCTCCTCCAGGCGCTGGAGGTGACCCGCCACGAGGGCCGAGCGGACACCGGGGTCCGGCGTCCGCAGGATCCGTTGCACGTCGCTCAGGGGGACGTCGAGTTCGCGGAGGCGGTTGATGACCTGTGCGATCGGGATCTGCTCGACGGAGTAGTAGCGGTAGCCCGTGGCCTCGTCCACCACGGCCGGCTCGAGTAGCTGTCCCTCGTGGTAGCGGCGCAGGGTGCGCACGCTCAGGTGGGTCAGACGCGAGAACTCCCCGATGGTCAGCACCCCGCCAGTGTGAAGGCTCCCCCTGGGGGAGGGTCCAACGCTTGCCCCTCCCGCGCCACGAGGCCGCACGGTGACGACATGACACACACCGACCTCCGGTCCGACGCCCTCCCGACGACCGTCCGCGACTTCCTCGCGGCCAGCACTGTCCACGACGCCGACACGGCCTCCTCGTTCCTCGTCGAGGACGTCGTGGTCGTCGACCAGAACGAGACCTTCAGGGGCCGCGACGAGGTGTACGCGTTCGTGCGCGACGCCGGCGCCGAGTTCGAGTACACCACCGAGCAGATCGGCGCCCGCCGCGTCGACGACGAGCACTGGGTGGTGACTCTGCGCATCGAGGGCACCTTCCCGGGCGGCGTCGCCGACCTGGACTACCGCTTCACCCTCCGCGGCGACCTCATCACCGAACTCGTCATCGCCAACCACGACGCCTGAGCACGTCCGGGAACCACCGAACTGTCAGAGGAAAGAGAAAGTATGTCCAGCAAGGAACGTGACCGCCTCGACGGCCGCCGCGCGCTCGTCACGGGCGGGTCGAAGGGGGCGGGGAAGGCCGTCGTCGCCCGCCTGCGGGAGATGGGTGCGGACGTGTGGACCACGGCCCGGACGATGCCCGACGCGTACGACCGCCCCGACCGGTTCATCGCGGCGGACACCGCAACCGTCGAGGGCGCGCAGCTCGTCGCGGACCGCATCGCCGAAGGCGGCGGCCCGCTCGACGTCCTCGTGCACGTCGTCGGGGGCACCTCGACGCCGGCCGGCGGGTTCGAGGTCATCACCGAGGAGCAGTGGCTGACCGAGATCAACCTGAACTTCCTGGGCGCCGTGCGCCTGGACCGGGCGCTGCTGCGGGCGATGGTGGAGACGGGATCTGGCGTGGTGCTGCACTTCACCTCGATCCAGCGGGAACTGCCGCAGCACGACGCCTCCTTGGCGTACGCGGCGGCCAAGGCGGCGCTGCGCACGTACAGCAAGGGCCTGGCCAACGAACTCGCGCCCCGCGGGGTGCGGGTCAACGCCATCAGCCCCGGCGGGATCGAGACCGAGGCGTACGAGCGGTTCGTAGACCGTATTGCCGAGGGCAACGGGCTCACCCGCGAGGCCGCCAAACAGACCATCTTCGACTCCCTCGGCGGGGTCCCGCTGGGACGGTTCGCGCAACCCGATGAGATCGCCGACCTGGTCGGGTTCCTCGTGTCCGACCGCGCATCGGCCATCGTGGGCGCCGAGTACGTCATCGACGGCGGCACGGTCCCGACCGTCTGAGCCGACGACGGGGCGGCGTCGAGACCATCGTCGCCGCCCCGGCCGAACTCCCCGCAGACACACAGACGACGAGGAACTCCATGGCCAGGAACGTCACCGAACCGTCCACCGCCCAGCCGGTCGGACCGCCACCCTTCGACCCCGAGCTCGCTCCCGTCGTGGACGCGCTGACCAGCATCCGCCCCCCGGACGCGTACCGCCCGGACACCATCGTCGAGATGCGCCGGCCCGTCCCCGGCGTACCGACCCCGACCGACGACGTCCTGTCGCGCGACGGCGCCTACCGCGTGCACGAGAGGACCGTGCCCGGTCCGGACGGAGACCCCGGACGTCTCACTGCTCGTCTGCCTCCCGCGGCACGTGAGCACGCCGGTCCCGGCGATCTACTTCATCCACGGCGGCGGGATGATCGTCGGCGACAACCGGTTCGGCCTCCCGGAGGTGCTGGACTTGGCTATCAACGGCAGCGTAAATCATCAACGCTGGCGTAAACGGCGGGACGCGGTGGCGGCCCTCGTCGAACGAAGACCCCAACCAAGGCGCGAGCAGCGGCGTGGAGCCCGACGTAGGTGAACCCGCAGGTCGCCGTCGGCCCGGTCGCGTGGGCCAGGTCGCGCCGTCAAGGAAAGGCGCCGGGCCCAGAGGCTCGGAGGAGAGGGCATCGGCGGAACCAGGGTTCAGACCGCGATCGACTTGCTCGCCGCCCTACCGACGACCGCATTCATCGCGTCGGCGAGCTTCCGGTCGGCAGCATTTTCCACGACGGGGCCATCGGGACAGAGGCGTTCGCCGCGGATCCTGTCGAACAGTCACCGTCCCGGTACCCCTGCCGACCGATCACGACCTCTGTGGTTGACATCAGCAGAGATCGCGGCGGCTGCGGCTCTTCTCCCGACCACCCAGGCCGTGCCCCAACGACGGCTGGGTCAGCCGCGCCAGGGTGCGGTGCGGCGATCACCCCGGGAGCGCCGGCGGTGCTGCCTCATCGAAGCGTGAAGCGCCTCGTGGTTGCGAGCCTCCAGGCCGGCGATGATGTCGAGGTGTTCTTCGTAGCGCTGCCGACGCGCTTCGGCCATGAGCATCTCGGCGATGATGTAAGGCTGGGCCAGCCGCCAGAGCCGGTCGAGCTCATCCACGATCAGCGACAGCGACGACAGCCGGAAGATCGCGAAATGGAAGGCGCGGTTGAGGGCGTAGGTCCCGGCCGGGTCCACGTCGTCCACGGCCGCGAGCAGTTGCTCGTTGAGCTGGCGGATCTCCTGCAGCGCAACCGGGTCGGGCCAGGCGATGGCACTCATGACCTCGTCCTCGAGGAGCTCCAGCATCCGCGCGAGCTGCGCCAGCTCCCCCGGACTCCGCTTCGTCACAAAGAAGCCTCGATGCTTCTGATGGGCGAGCACTCCCTGCTCAGCCAGTGCGTGCAGCGCTTCCCGCACCGGAACGCGGCTGGTCCCCAGCGCCTTCGCCAGCTCCTCCTGCCGTAGCTGCTCACCGGGACTGAGCTCGCCCGACGCGATCTGCCCAAGGATCTCACTGACAACCCGGTCGACGGCGGCGCCGGTCTTCACCAGAGGCGCCTGATCACTGACGGACATCGGGCCACCCTCCTGTCGATCGTCGCGTCCGGAGCCTACAGGATCGAATGCAACATTGGACAAGCTCACCTGGACACTCTCTGTTACTTGACAAGCACTCGCAGTATTGCCTGCAATCCTGTCTTCCGCTTCGCCTGCACAGTGGTTATGGTCACTGTCGCGGTTCGCGGCACTCCCGAACCCGGCCACTCAGACCACGGGACGAGGAGGTCCACTGTGTTCTGGACTCGCAGCACCTCACGAAGGGGTGCGTCGGGGCGTCCGTCCCCCTGGTAAATCGATCGCACCTCCCCACCACCACGGCACGACTCCGCTCCTCGGCGTCGTGGCACCGATCTGCGCACGTGAACCCCCCACAGGCCCCGGAGGCACCATGGCAACGACGCCTACCTTGAAGGCGCAGCAGCGCCGGGTATGGATCTCGAGCTATCTCGGCACGACCATCGAGTACTACGACTTCCTGCTGTACGGCTCGGCCGCCGCGCTCGTCTTCGGCCCGGTCTTCTTCTCCCAGCTCAGCCCCCTCCTCGGGACGATCGTGGCGCTCGCGACCCTCGCGGCCGGCTACGTCGCCCGGTTCGCCGGTGCGGTGATCTTCGGTCACTACGGCGACCGGCTCGGCCGCAAGAAGGTCATGCTGGTCACAATGGTCACGATGGGCCTGTGCAGTGGGTTCATCGGACTGATCCCCTCGTACGCGGCGATCGGCGTGGCCGCACCTCTGGTGCTGGTCGTTCTGCGCCTGATCCAGGGTCTCGCGGTCGGTGGCGAGTACGGCGGCGCCGTCCTGATGGCCAGTGAGCACGCCGGCGTCCGGCGGCGGGGGTTGGCCGCGAGCGCGGCGACGATGGGCGCGCCGTCCGGTGCCGTGATCGCCACCGGCGCGATGACGCTCGTCGCGACGATGGACCGCGAGGCCCTGCTGAGCTGGGGGTGGCGGGTCCCGTTCATCGCCAGCTTCCTGCTGCTGGCGCTCGGCCTCTGGTTCCGCGCCCGGATCGAGGAGAGCCCGGTGTTCCTCGCCGACGTGGCCCGCGAGACCGCGCCGGTGCAGCGCCGGAGCCCGATCGTGGAGCTCCTGCGCGACCACGGCGGGACCGTGACCAAGGCGGTCGTCGTCCAGCTCGCCTCCTACACCGGACAGGGCGTGTTCGGCGTCTTCCTGGTGTCCTACGCACCCCCGCTCGGCTACGCCCCGCCATTGGTCCTGCTGACGATCATGATCGGTACATTGGGGTCGGTCTTCACCACGCCGGTCTACGCGGCGCTCTCCGACCGGATCGGCCGCAAGGCCGTGCTGATCTTCGGCACGGTGGCGAACGGCCTCGTCGCCTACCCGCTGTTCCTGCTGATCAACAGCGGCGTCACCGCGGTCTTCGTGATCTCGGTGATCGTCTACCTCTGCTTCTTCATGACGCCGGTGACCTCGGTCTCCGCGGTCATGCTCAGCGAGCTGTTCCCGACCGAGGTCCGCTACACCGGCGTCTCCGCCAGCTACCAGCTCGCCCAGACCGTCGGGTCCGGCCTCGGCCCGCTGATCGCCGCGTCGCTGCTGGCCGCGGCCGGCGGCACCGACACCACGCTGATCGCCGTCTACATCGGGGTCCTCGCGATCCTCAGCCTGGCCGTGCTGCTCCGGATGAAGGAGACCGCGGGCACGTCGCTGCGCAGCACCGCGGCCGACCCGACCCCGGACGTCGACTCCGCTCAGCCGCCGGTCGGCGCCTGACCGTCACTCGCCCGTCCCGAAGGAGCGCCATGACCACCACCGAGAACGCCCCCACGACCGCACGCCCCCTTCGTCGTTCACCCGGCGCCGTCGCTCCGCTCGTGCGTGAGGCCTGGTACGTCGTGGCCGCCCGCTCGGAGTTCGGCCACGAGCTCAAGCAGCGGTGGATACTCGGTGAGCCGGTCTGCTTCTTCGAGGCGGAGGACGGGTCCTTGATCGTCCTCGACGACCGCTGCGCCCACCGGCGCTTCCCGTTGTCGCGGAGCGTTCGTGAGGGCGACACGATCCGCTGTCGCTATCACGGCTTCACCTACGGCACGGACGGTCGGTGCCTCGCAGTGCCGGGTGCGACCCCCGGGGACATCAAGGTCCGTAGCTACCCCACGGTGGAGCGCGGACCGTGGGTGTGGATCTGGACCGGTGCGGACGCCGAGGCCGCCGATCCCGGCCTGATCCCCTGGCCGAAGGAGATCGACGGCGGGGACGGTGTCACCGGCTACACGAACAACCCGTGCAACTACTCGATGGTGCACGAGAACCTTCTGGACCTCACCCATCTCGAGTTCCTGCACGGCATCGGCGGCCACGACTTCACGGTCACCGAGCCCAGACTGCTCTCTGCGGATGAGCTGCCCGCGGGCTTCGCCGACCTCTCGGTCGGCTATGGCAAGGACCTGCACACGGTGCTGAGCCACTTCGCGATCTCAGCGGGCGACGACCCCACGACGCCGGTCTTCCGCACCGGCCGCATGATGTCGGTGACCCCGGCCATCAACTACGCGGTCGAGCGGTTCGAGCCCACCGACCCCGCTGCCACCGCGAAGCTGCGCACCGTGGTCATCGCCCACTGCGTCACCCCCGCGGACGACTCGTCCACCCACCAGTTCTGGATGTACTGGCAGGACGTGCCGTTCGTGGTGGACCGGGACGAGCGCGCCGCCCTGGTGAAGACGGTGTTCAACGAGGACGTCGAGGCGCTGACGTGGATCCAGGAGTACATGGACCACGACGAGCGCGCAGGCGTCGTCGAGCACAGCGTGCCCGCCGACGTCCCCGGGCTGCGGCTGCGACGGCTGCTGCACCGACTTGCCGCCTCCGAGCGCGCCTGAACACGACCACCAGAGGAGCAGACATGGCGGTCCCCCCACGCTTCCCCCGCGACCAGTGGTACGTCGCGGCCCTGTCCGACGAGGTCGGCCCGACCCTGCTGGCCCGGACCGTCCTCAACGAACCCCTCGTCCTGCACCGCACGGCGGAGGGCACGGTGTCCGTCCTGGCCGACCGCTGCGTGCACCGCCGCTACCCGCTCAGCAAGGGCACGCTGACCGAGCGCGGGATCGTCTGCGGCTACCACGGCTTCACCTACGACGACTCCGGGCTGTGCACGGCCGTGCCCGGCCAGAGCCGGGTCCCCCGCACCGCGCGGGTGTCGACCTACCCCGTCGTGGAGCAGGACACGATGGTCTGGGTGTTCATCGGCGATCCCGACCTGGCCGACCCGGCCGCGATCCCTCGGGTCGAGTGGCTCAGCGACCCCGCGTGGACCTCCGTACGCAGCATGGCCCCGCTTGCGGCACGTGCGGGCCTGCTGCTGGACAACCTGATGGATCTCTCGCACGAGACCTTCCTGCACGCGGCCTACATCGGTAGCCCCGAGGTCGCCGAGACGCCCATCGTGACCACGGTGGACGACACCACCGGCGTCGTCCGAGTCGAGCGGCGGATGTCCGACGCCGAGTGCCCGCCCGCCTACCAGGCACTGTCCGGGCTCGACCGGATCAGCCGGTGGCAGGACATCGAGTACCACCCGCCGGGGCTCTACCTGCTGCACATCAGGATCGCCCCGCCACACACCCTTCCCGCCGCGGACGGCAGCGACCCGGGCGGGTTCCGCACGGAGGTGCTCTACGCCATCACCCCCGAGACCGACCGTTCCACGCACGACTTCTGGATCGTGGGACGCTCCTTCGAGCTGGAGAACCCCGAGCTCGACCGCCGCTCGATCGCGGCGCAGTCCGCCGTCGTGCAACAGGACGTCGACGCGCTGAACCTGCTGGAGGAGATCCTGGTCGCGGACGGATCGGACTACCAGGAGCTCAGCGTCAACCTCGACACCGGCGGGCTGGCCGCCCGCCGCCAGATCGAGCGGCTCTCGGCTCGGCAGAGCGTGCCGCGATGAGTGCCGGGGTGTGCCGGGTCGCGTGGGTCCCGGGCACGGACACGCTGCACGGGACCTGCCACTGCTCCGCCGAGTTCCTCGCCGAGGACCCGGTGGACCTGTGGACGTGGATGTACGAGCACCGCCACGATGACCCGTCGCCCCCGCTCGACTCCCCCGACGACCCCGCCGCCCTCCTCACCACCGGAGCCCACCGATGACGCCCGTCCGGACGGCCGAGCTGCGCCTGCGCGTCGCCGCGAAACGCACGATCGCCGAGGGCGTGGTCGCCCTCGACCTCGTCGCCGCAGACGGCGCGGATCTCCCGCCCTGGGCGCCCGGCGCGCACATCGACCTGCGGTGCGGGGAGCACATCCGGCAGTACTCGCTGTGCGGGGACCCGGCGGACCGGCGCTACCGGGTGGCGGTGCGCCGCGACGACCCCGGTCGGGGCGGATCCCGCTTCGTACACGACACGCTGGCCGAGGGCGATGAGATCGTCGGGGGCGGCCCACGAAACAACTTCCCGCTGGTAGAGGCGAAGCGGTACCTCTTCATCGCGGGTGGCATCGGGATCACCCCGCTGCTGCCGATGATGGCGGCTGCCCGGCGAGGCGGCGTGGAGTTCCGGCTGGCCTACGGCGGACGCGACCGTGCGTCGATGCCCTTCCTCGACGCCCTGCCCGGGCAGGTCTCCGTGCACCCGCAGGACGAGGTCGGCCTGTTGGACCTCGACGCCCTCGTCGGGGAGCCCGAGGTGGGCACCGCCGTCTACTGCTGTGGTCCCGAGCCGCTCCTGCGGGCGATCGAGGACCGGGCCGCGGGCTGGCGGGACGCGACCCTGCACGTGGAGCGGTTCAGCCCACGCGAGGGGGCCCTGGAGGGCGCGGCCGGCCCGGACGAGGGCTTCGAGGTCGAGCTCGCGAGTACGGGTGAGGTGTTGGCGGTGCCCGCCGAGCGTTCCCTGCTCGCGGTGCTCGGCGACGCCGGGGTGCCGGTTCTGTCCTCGTGCGAGGAGGGCACCTGCGGGACCTGCGAGACCGGGGTGCTCGCCGGCGAGATCGACCACCGCGACTCGCTGCTCACCCCGGACGAGCAGGCGGCGAACGACGTCATGTTCCCGTGCGTCTCGCGCGCCCGCTCGCCCCGCCTCGTCCTGGACCTCTGAACCCGCGGAGTCACCATGACCACGAGCCTGCCCGACGTCGACGTACCCGTCGTCGACCTCGACCCCTACGACGAGGCGGTCCTCGCCGATCCGCGCGGTTTCCAGGAGACACTTCGCGAGGCGGGACCGCTGGTCTGGCTCTCGCGCTACGAGGTCTACGCCGCGGGCCGCTACGACGAGGTTCGTGCCGGGCTGGCGAACCACCGGGACCTGGTCTCGGGCTACGGCGTCGGCATCACCGACCGCCGCAAGGAGAAGGTCTTCCGCACGCCCAGTCTGCTCATCGAAGCCGACCCGCCGGATCACACACCGCGACGGGCGTTGATGGACGCGCTGCTGTCGGCCCGCGCCCTGCGCCACCTCAGGGACGAGTTCGCCCGCATCGCCGACGGGCTCGTTGACGAGCTGCTGGACCGCGGCGAGGTCGACGCAGTCGCAGACGTGGCGGAGACCTATCCGTTACGGGTCTTCCCTGAGGTCATCGGCCTGTCCCACGAGGTCCGCCCGCACCTGCTCACCTACGGCAACGTCGTGTTCAACGCTGGTGGGCCTCCCAACGCCGTGCTCACCAGGGCGATGTCCGCACCCGGCGCCGAGGCCGCGCTGGCCGCGATCGCCGACCAGACCCGGCGCGAACACATCGCACCGGGCGGCATCGGGGCTGCGATCTGGGAGGCCGTGGACCGCGGCGAGCTCCCCGAGGACGAGGCCCCCCTGCTCGTGCGCTCCCTGCTCACCGCCGGCGTCGACACCACAGTGGCGGCCATCGCGGCCACGCTGCACTGCCTCGCGGCGGCCCCGGACCAGTGGGCCCTGGTACGGGCGGATCCCCGCCGCGCGCGCTTCGCGTTCGAGGAGGCGATCCGCCACGAGTCCCCCGTCCAGACCTTCTACCGGACCGCGGTGCGGGACGTGCCGTTCGGCGACGCCGTCCTGCCCGCCGACGGCCGGGTGTACCTGAGCCTGGGCGCCGCCAACCACGATCCGCGCCGCTTCCCGGACCCGGACCGGTTCGACCTGGAGCGGTCGATGTCCGGGCACGTCGGGTTCGGGATGGGCGTGCACCAGTGCGTCGGGCAGCACTTCGGCCGGCTCGAGGGCGAGGCGCTGCTCGGCGCCCTCGCCCGCCGCGTCGAGCGCCTCGAGCCCGCAGGCCCACCCGTCCGCCGACTGAACAACACCCTGCGGGCCTGGGGCTCGATCCCGCTGCGGCTCACCGCCGCCTGATCGCGAGCGCCTCTCTTACATGCCCTTCCCTCCGGGCAGATTGAATGCAATTATGACTACAGCTAAACGGATCGACGGCGAGGAGGCCGCAGTGACCGACCCCGAGGAGACCCCCGTCCTGATCGTCGGGGGTGGTCCGGCGGGCCTGACCACGGCCCTGGAGCTCGCCCGGCGCGGCATCGACGGCATCGTGATCGACCGTCGCGACTTCACCACCCACTTTCCCCGTGCCCATCTGCTCAACGTGCGGACCATGGAGACCTTCACCGACGTCGGGATCGCCGACCGGATCTACGCCGAGGGCCCGCCGGAGGACCAGTGGCACCGGGTGGCCTGGTACACCTCGCTGGCCGGTCCGACCCCGCTGCACGGTCGCCGGATCGGTTACCTGCCGGCGTGGGGCGGCGGCGCGGTCGACCGCGAGCGGTACGCCCAGGCCAGCCCCCGGCGCTTCGGCAACCTCCCCCAGCTCCGTGTGGACACCCTGCTCTGGGAGCAGGCGGACAAGGCGTGGCCGGGCAAGGTGCGGCCGAAGACCGAGCTGGTCGACCTGGCCGTCACCGACGACGGAGTCACGGCGACGGTGCGGGATCTGGTGGCGGACCGCACCTACCGCATCCGGGCCCGCTACCTCGTCGGCGCCGACGGCGGGCGCACCTGCCCCGGCCTGCTCAGTGTGCAGGTCTCCGGGCCGCGGGCACTGGTGGACATCGTCAGCGTGTTCTTCTCCGCGGACCTCAGCGCGCACGCCGACCCGGAGGCGCTGCTGACCTACCTGATCCAGCCCCAGGGCGAGGGCGGCCCGGTCGGCGGGCTGCTCGCGCTCGGCCCCGGCCGCTGGGGCGCGCAGTCGCCGCAGTGGTCGATGGGCATGCACCTGCACCCGGAGGACCCGATCGGGCGCGACCCCGAGGCCCTGACCCAGCGCGTGCGGGACCTGCTCGGGCTGCCGGAACTGGAGCTGACCGTCCACGCGATCAGTCACTGGCAGTACGAGGGCGTGGTCGCCGACCGCTTCCGGGTCGGCCCGGTCTTCCTCGCAGGCGATGCCGCGCACCGCCACCCGCCGACCGGGGGCCTCGGGCTCAACACCGCCGTCGGGGACGCCGCCAACCTCGGCTGGAAGCTCGCCGCCGTCCTCAAGGGACAGGCCGGGGACGAGCTGCTGGACAGCTACGAGCCCGAGCGGCGGCAGATCGCGATCCGCAACGTGGAGCACTCGCTGCGCAACGCGGGTCGGCACGCGCCGATCGGGTTCGCGATGGGCCTCGGCAAGGGCAAGTCCGTCGAGGAGGGGTGGGCCGAGATCGGGGTGTGGGCGAGCGACACCGAGGAGGGCGCGCGCCGGCGCGCCGCCGTGGACGCCGCCGTCGCGCACAACGCCGAGGACTACAGCCAGCTCGGGATCGAGGCGGGCTTCTTCTACGAGGTCGGCGCCCTGATCGGCGACGGCACCGTCCCGCCTGCCGGCCACGACACCGCCACCGGGTTCACCCCCTCCGCCCGGCCGGGCCACCACGTCCCGCACGTCTGGCTGCGCACCGCGACCGGCGAGCAGGTGTCCAGCTCCGACCTCGTGGCGGCCGAGGGGCTGACCCTGTTCACCGACGCGGGGGCCGCCGAGGATTGGCGTGCCGCCGCGGCCGGGACGACCGGCTGCCCGGTCACCGTCGTCGCCGTCGGCGGGTCCGAGCTCGCCGACCCAGCGAACGAGTGGGCCGAGGTCGCGGGCCTCGCCGCCGGCGGGGCGCTGCTGGTCCGGCCGGACCGGCACGTCGCCTGGCGGGCCCCGCAGGCCCCGGCCGACCGGGAGGCCGAACTGGGCCGCGTCCTGTGGACGCTGCTGCACGAGTCCCCCACCCTTCCCGACGGCGACCCCCTCGCCGGCCTGAAGGGCATCGCCGAGGCCGGCGAGGCCCTGCGCGTCGGACGGGCCCGCGAGGCCCGGCTGTTCACCGTCGCCGACTGACACCCGCCCCACCACGACACCCCGTCGAGAGAGGAACAACCATGGCCGAGATCGTCTTCGGGGCCGGGACCTCCCACAGCCCGCTGCTCGCCGCGCCGCCGAACCTGTGGGCCGAGCGCGCCGACCAGGACCGGCACAATCCCGAGCTCTACGACAACACCGGCGTCGTCCGCAGCTTCGACGACCTCGCCGCCGAAGCGGGCGACCGCTTCGACGGCCACCGCACGATGCAGTCCTGGCAGGACAGCTGGGACCGCTCACAGGCCGCGCTGGACCGGCTGCGAGAGGACTTCCACCGCGTCGCACCGGACGTCGTGCTCGTGATCGGCGACGACCAGCGCGAGCTGTTCGACTCCACCAACCAGCCCGCCATGTCGATCTCCGCGGCGGCGCAGATGAAGACCGGCGTGATCGACGACCACGACTCGGAGTTCCTCAAGGAGGCCGCCATGGCCTACCTGATGAACGAGGAGTTCACCTTCTCCGGCCACGCCCAGCTGGCCGAGGACCTCGTCCGCGGACTGATGGAGGAGGGCATCGACATCGGGTGGATGACCGACGCCCCCGCCGGCAAGGGTTTCGGGCACGCCTACGGCTTCCCCATCTACCGGTTCCTGAAGCCGAACCCGGTGCCGGTGATCCCGTTCATGCTCAACACCTACTACCCGCCCAACCAGCCCAGCCCCAAGCGCTGCTTCGAGCTCGGTCAGGCGCTGCGGGCCGCGGCCGCCGCCTCCCCCATCAACGCACGGATCGCGATCCTCGCCTCGGGCGGCCTGTCGCACTTCGTGGTCGACGAGGGCCTGGACCGCAAGGTCCTCGACGCGATCCACGCCAAGGACTCGGATGCTCTGAAGGCGCTGCCGTCGGAGCTGCTCAACAGCGGCTCGTCGGAGATCCGCAACTGGATCACCGCGGCCGGAGCGATGGACGGGCACGCGGTGGCCTGGTCCGAGTATGTGCCGATCGTCCGCTCCGCCGCCGGGACCGGCTGCGGCATGGGCTTCCTGGCCTGGCAGTAGAGAGGAGATCCGACATGCCCCGACGTTCCATCGAGGTCCCCGGCCTGCACCACGGCGGCTTGCCCATCCCGCAGGCCAGCGTGGTCGGGAACCTGCTGGTCTCCAGCGGGATCTCGCCGATCGACCCGGTGTCAGGCATCGTGCCCGCCGAGGTGGAGGACCAGGTCGAGACGGTGTTCGCCAACGTCCGCCGTGTCCTCGACGCGGCAGGCGGCAGCACCGCCGACATCGCCAAGTGCACCGTCTTCGTCCGCGACAAGTCCATCCGGCCGATCATCGACAAGCAGTGGCTGGAGATGTTCCCCGACGAGCACAGCCGCCCCGCGCGGCACACCCTGCGCATCGACCTCGCCGACCCGTTGCAGATCCAGCTCGAGATCACCGCCGTGCTGGGAGAGGGCTGAAACCCATGATCATCGACGCACACGCCCACCTCGTCGCCCCCGACTCGCTCTACGCCTTCCGCGCCCTGCTGCTCGCCGACGGCGGCTACCACGGAGGCAAGCCGAAGATCTCCGACGACGCCCTGGCCCAGTCCGCCGCAGGCAACGTGGCGATCATGGACTCGGTCGGCACCGACCTGCAGCTGCTGTCCCCGCGGCCGTTCCACCTCGGCAACTCCATGCAGCCCAGCCGGATGTTGGAGCACTGGATCCGGGCGAACAACGACACCATCGCTCGCACCGTGGCCCTGCACCCCACCCGGTTGGCCGGGGTCGGGGCGCTGCCGCTGTCCCCCGATGAGCCTGTCTCGGCCGGGTTCGCCGAGCTCGACCGGCTCGTCGACGAGGGCTTCGTCGGCGTCCTGATCAACCCCGACCTGCACGAGGGCCGCGGCGCCACCCCCACCCTCGGCGACCGCTACTGGTACCCGCTCTACGAGCGCCTGGTCGAACGGGACCTGCCGATCCATGTGCACTCAGCGGGGTGCTACTCCGACCGCGAGACCTACTCCGAGCACTTCGTCACCGAGGAGTCCATCGCCATCCTCGCGATGCTGCGCAGCGAGGTCTTCACCGACTTCCCATCGCTGCGGGTGATGATCTCCCATGGCGGCGGATCCGTGCCGTACCAGGTCGGCCGCTGGCAGGCCGAGGTGCTGCACCCGGGCCTGGGCGGCTCGGCGGACACCGAGCGGTTCGAGCAGTCGCTGCGGCACTTCTGGTTCGACTCCGTGCTGCACTACCCGCCCGCCCTCGAGCTCCTCATCAAGCTGGTGGGCTCGGACCGGGTGCTGTTCGGCACCGAGAAGCCCGGTTCCGGCAGCGCCCCCAACCCCGAGACGGGCCGGGACTTCGACGACCTCAAGCCGGTCATCGAGGGATTCGACTTCCTCGGTGACGCCGAGCGCCAGGCGATCTTCGAGGACAACGCCCGCACCGTGTTCCCCTCCTTGAAGAACCACTCATGAGCCTGCTGGAACGACTCCGCGGCCTGGATACCTGCGCGGTGTCCGACGCTCTGGACCGTCACGGCCTGAGCGGGGTCGTCCCCGGCCTGCGCCCACTGGCCGCGGACCGTTCGTTCGCCGGGCACTGCGTCACCGTCCGACTCGGCCCACCCGTCGAGGGAGACGCGCTACCCAAGCGTCACCTCGGCACCGCCGCGGTCGACGCCTCCGGGCCCGATCAGGTCATCGTCGTCGCCCATCAGGGCCGCACCGACTGCGCAGGTTGGGGCGGACTGCTCTCCCGCGCCGCCGCGGCCCGCGGGGTCGAGGGCGTGATCGTGCACGGCGCGGCGCGAGACCTGGCGGAGGCCGCCACCGCGGGTCTGCCGGTGCACGCCCTCACCTCGACGCCGGTCACCGCCCGAAGCCGAGCCGTCGAGCACGCCTGGGGTGAGCCCGTCGAGCTGGGCGAGATCGTCGTGACGCCCGGGGACCTCGTCCTCGCCGACGCCGGTGGAATCGCCGTGATCCCGGCTGCACACGCCGAGGAAGTGCTCGCCACCGCCGAACGCATCGCCGCCACCGAAGCCGCGATGGCCGAGGCGATCACGGCGGGCACCCCGGTCTCGGACGTCATGGGGAAGTCCTACGAGGAGCTCACCGATGGTCACCACTGAACCCGACACCCTCACCCGGCTGCGCGCGCTGTCGACCTCCGGGGTCTCCGACGGCCTCGACAAGGTGGGCATTCCCGGCCAGGCCCTCGGCATCGCCCCGCTGGACCGGAGCTTCCGGCTGGTCGGGCGGGCGTGGACCCTGCGCTACGGGCCCGTCGGACAAGACCGCGGGACCGTCGGTGACTACATCGACGACCTCGGTCCCGACGACGTCGTCGTGCTGGACAACCAGGGTCGGGTCGACGCCACCGTGTGGGGCGACATCCTGACCACCGTCGCCCACCGCCGCGGCGTGGCCGGCACCGTGATCGACGGCGTCTGCCGCGACCTCGACCGATCCCTCGAGCTGAGCTATCCCGTCTTCTCCCGCGGCAACTGGATGCGCACCGGCAAGGACCGTGTCCGAGTCGAGGCCACTCAGGTGCCCGTCTCGATCGGCGGGATCAGAGTCGAGCCCGGCGACCTGCTGCTCGGCGACGGCGACGGGCTCGTCGTCGTCCCCGCCGCGCGGGCTCCGGAGGTGCTCGCCGCCGCCGAGGAGATCGAGCGCGCGGAGCAGGCCATCCGGGACGCTGTCGAGGCCGGGTCCTCGCTGCGGGAGGCCCGCGTCCGACACCGCTATCACGACCTCCAGCACGGAGCCGGATCATGAGCGCACCGACCACTGTGCTGAGCTCGGCCACCGTGCACGAGGCCGCCGGCCGCACCGGTGCGCTGCCCTCGGCGATCAAGCCCCTGCACCCGTCCATGCACCTGGAGGCCGCTGCCTTCCCGGTGAAAGCCCCACCCGGGGACAACCTCTGGCTGCACCGGGCGGTCTACGCCGCCTCCCCCGGCGAGGTCCTCGTCGTCGACACCGGGGAAGGCTTCGAGTACGGCTACTGGGGCGAGATCTTGGCCGAGGCCGCGATCGCCCGCGGGCTGGCGGGGCTCGTCATCCACGGTGGGGTCCGCGACTCGGCCAGGCTGGTGGAGATGGGCTGGCCGGTCTTCGCCGAACGTGTGTGCATCCGCGGGACCGGCAAGGACCCCCACGGCGGCGGCGAACTCGGCGAACCCGTCGTCATCGGCGAGCAGACCGTGCGCCTCGGCGATCTGGTCGTGGCTGACGCCGACGGCGTGGTCGTCGTCCCCGTCGAGCGCATTGCCGAGGTCCAGCGGCTCTCCGCCGAGCGCGAAGCCGCCGAGGCCGACTACCTGCGCCGCATCCGGGCCGGCGAGTCCACGATCGACATCTACCGCCTGCCCTGACCGGCCGTCTTCCAGGAGCACGATGACCACGCCACGCCTGCCCGGCAGCGGCCAGAACTGGGTGGGTCAGATCGATCGGCACGCCCACCTCACCCCGGACCGGCTCGCGCTCGTCTTTGAGGACGAGCCGCTGTCCTGGGCGGACCTGCGGTCGAGGTCTCCGCTGTTTCCGCGGCGCGGTGTGGGTGTGGTCCACCGCGGCGAAGCGCGGCGGCCCGGAACCCGGCCTGGCCGCCTGCCTCGTCGGGTCACATGAAGTCGTGGTCTTCGCGCTACTGCAGGAACGTGTCGAGGTCGGCAACAACGGGTGCTTGTGCACGTCGAAATGGCAGACCAGCGGCGAGCTACTTCGAGGCGTTCGAGGCCGCGGTGCAGGACGTCGAGGAGTTCGTGCTGAAGGTGGTCAAGCAGACACCTCGGGGGTTCGGTGTCCTAAGCCCCCCGGTCGTTCCATCGTCGCGCCCCGGACGCGGTCACCGACTTCGTGAGCGCGCGCCCTGCGCCGCCTGCACCGCATCGACGACGCCCTGTTAGCCCGTACACGGCAGATGCTTCCCGACAGCTCCTCGCGGCCATGGCAGCACAGGCTGGTACATGCGCGCTATTCCCCTCCCGAGCCTCCGACAGCCTCCAACGCTGACACGAGATCCCTCTCCAGCCCCCCTTCGACGGCACCGTTGAACGACATTTCGTGTCATGCCCGTGTCATGACAAGCCCGAGTTGAGCGTGTCGGCTAGACGTTTGACCTGGTCAGAGGGTGGGCGCGGCAGAGATCGAACCTGCGACCGCTCGGGTGTAAAGCGCGCGGCACTTCCCTCTGAGGCCTTCTACCAGCGCCATCGCTGGCACGAGATCCCTCTTCAACCCCTCCGGCCGCGCCCTTCAACGGGATTTCGTGTCATGAGTGGTGTCATGAGGGCCGGTCCGAAAATGCTCCATCGCGGGCTTCACGTAGATGGCGTCGACCTGTACTCAAACACCGGAGCGGGCCTCGGACATCCCGGCTGATGACCGGGGCTCGAGGCCCGCTTCGCGGCGAGCAGCGTCCCTAGCTGGTCGGCAGGACCACTGCCAGGAAGGCCAGGACCGGGGCGATCACGACGGTCAGACCGCAGAAGCGCAGGAGCCGGCGCTGGAAGGCTTGCGGTCGTCGACCTGGACGCTGGCCAGCACCATGACGCCGTTGCTGGAGAACGGGCTGACGTCGACGATGACAGTGCAGAAGGCGAGAGCAGCGACGAAGCCGATCACGCCGAGCTCGCCGCCAGCCAGCATGGGAGCGGCGAGCGGGAGCACGATGCCGAGGGTGCCGATCGAGGAGCCGATGGCGGCGACGGCGAAGCAGAGGATGAACGCGGTGAGCAGCGGCGAGCCGAGGCTCGCGGCGGCGGCAGACGTCTCAGCGCTCGACGCCCTGAAGGCGAACCGCCGCTGGGAGGCACGGTACGTCGCCCGCACGACGGTGAGCTGTCGGAGTGGCGGGGGCGGTCTACTACGCCGACCTGTCAGACCCGCTGGGAGAGCAGCCCACCGTCTACGGCCGCCCGTCGAAGGGTGGCCGGTTTCGGGTGAGTCGCTGGTCGTCGACCAGCTTGCCGGACGCCGAATCCCTGCCGCCTCGCTCGACGGCTTCGTGTAGCTGTACCCACCGAGCGTCCGCAGTCGGTCTTGGCTGCCGAGCCGGGCTGGACGGTGGACTCGACACCCACCACGAGCCGACCACCGTCCCAGTGGTCGCCTTAGTTCGCCATGTTCGCCGACGCTGCCGCGATCGCCGCACCACCCCGCAAGAGCCCCGCGATGCCGCCCGGTCCACGGCGACTCTTGGCCGGTCACCCGATGGGTCGCCTGGTGGCGGCCGACTGGGCAGCGGGCCAGAGGTTCGGTGCCCCCCAGTCAACGGAGCACGAGTCCGTCGACCGGGAGCCGTTCCAGGCCGCGGACGATGTTGTTCAGGTGACGCACGGGCTCGCCGACCCGGAACCGGCGGACCCGCGTGGCCAGTGCCGTGAGCACCGCGTGCGCCTCGAGGCGGGCGAGGGCCTGGCCGGCGCAGGCGTGGGTGCCGTAGCCGAAGGCGAGGTGGTCGACGGGGTTTCTGGTCACGTCGAACCGGTCCGGCTCGGGGTAGCGGCGCTCGTCGCGGTTGCCCGACCCGTAGAGCAGCAGGACCTGGGCGCCGGAACGAACGGGGACGCCGTCGATCTCGACGTCCTCGGTGACCGTGCGCCCGAAGCCCTGGACGGGGGCGTCGTAGCGGAGCACCTCGTTGAGTGCGCTCGGCACGAGGCCGGGGTTTGCGGTGACGAGGTCCCACTGGTCCGGGTGGGTGCCGAGCAGGTGGACCGCGTTCGCGATGGCGTTGATGGTGGTGTCGAGCCCGGCGGAGGTGTAGGCGGCCAGCAGCGGGATGCACGACTCGCGCCCGATGCGGCCCTCGTCGGCGGCACGGAAGATGTCCCGCCCCATGCTGCCCTCCTTCAGGTCCGTGGCTTGCACTGTGCCCAGCCAGCCGAACATCTCCCCGATCGCGTCCAGCCCCCCGAGGGTGCGCTCGTTCAGCGGGCCGAAGACGGTGAAGGTCGCGTCAGCCCAGCCGAGCATCTTCGGACGCGCCTCGTCCGGGATGCCGATGAGGTCGAACACCACCGAGAAGGGGAAGGCCACGGCAAGGTCGGTGACCGCGTCGAACGAGCCCTGCTCGACCAGCTCGTCGACGAGCCGTTCGGCCCGGCCGGCGATCTCGGCCTGCAGCGGCCGAACGGCGCGCGGACCGAGCCGTGCAGAGAGCACAGCCCGCAGGGTGTCGTGAAACGGGGGATCGCTGGCCAGCACCGACCCGACGAGCATCCGGTTCACCGGCTCGTTGAGGGCGATCCCGCGGGAGGAGAAGCCCGCCCAGTCGGCGAGCGCGCGCCGGACGTCGGCGTAGCGCGGGATCGCCCAGACATCGAGGGCGCTCAGATGGACGGCGCCGCCCCGGTCGCGCAGGTCGCGGTAGACGGGATAGGGATCGACGAGGACCTCGTCGCTGAACAGGTCGACCTGCGAGTGGGAAGTGCGGGTGAGCGTCATCGCTGTGCCTCCGGTCGAGGGGGTGGGCGCCGGCCGTCAGTCCATCGTCAGAGCGGCGACCGGGCACACCCGGACCGCGGCCTCGGCGACACCGGACAGCTCCGGTTCGACCTCCTCGGCGTCGAGGACGAGTTCCCCGTCGTCGTCGAGGTGCAGCAGCGACGACGCCTCGTCGACGCACAGGCCGTAGCCCTCGCAGCGGTCCCGGTCCACGGACAACTTCACGGCAGCTCCTTCGCCGACATAAACAACCCGAATCTTTCGGGTTGTATCACGGCATGCTGACGAGGGCGGCGGGCGGTGTCAAGTGCGACTCGAGCCGCTTGACACCTCCGACGGGCGCCAGCAGAATCCGCCGAAGCACACAAAATATTCGGGTATTTTAGGCACTAACCGTCGAGGAGGACGAGTGGCCGTCACGGCATCGGGGATCCGTTGGATCGACGACATCGACATCGCCGCGCTCGAAGCCGATCCGTATCCGCTCTACGCCCGGCTGCGTGCCGAGGCGCCGTGCGTGTTCGTCCCGGCGTTGAACGCCTACCTGCTGACGACCTACGACGAGGTGCGCGCCTTCCTCGCCGACACCGATCTCGGCCGCGCACCGAGCGTCCAGCCGGTGCTCGAACGGACCTTCGGCCCGGAGAACATCCTCATCGCCGACGGCGCGGTCCATCGTGACCGCCGCGCGTCCGTCGACCCGCCGCTCCGGCGAGGTGCGGTGTCGGGCTACATCGAGGACCTGGTCCGTCCGATCGCCGCGCAGGAGGCGGCGCGGCTGCCCGTCTCAGGCACCTACGACGTCGTCGCGGAGTACCTGGAGCCGGTCAGCACGAGAGGCCTCGCTGCCATGCTCGGCATCGGCGACGTGCCGTCGGAGACGCTGCGCCGCTGGTTCCACACCATCATCGGTGCGGCGGGCAACTACACCTTCCAGGAGGAACCCTTCCGCAGGAGCGACGAGGTCGTCGCGGAGATCAAGGACGTCCTCGAGCCGATTCTCACCCGGCTCGAGACCGATCCCGACGGCTCGGGCCTGTCGCACCTGCTGCACGCCGGCATGCCACCCGGCCGGATCCGGTCGCGCGAGGACATCTACTCCGCGTTCCTGATCGAGCTCACCGGCGGGATGCAGGAACCGGGACACGCTGCGGCCACCACCCTGCTGGGCCTCCTCCGGGAAGGCACCTACGGCGAGATCGTCGCCGACCCCGATCTGATTCCCACGGCCCTCGCCGAGGGCCTCCGCTGGATCGCGCCGATCGGTGGCGTCTTCCGCGAGACGACCCGTGCGGTCACGATCCACGGCCAGGAGCTACCGCCAGGATCCGTCGTGTGGTGCATGGTCGCCTCGGCGAACCACGATGAGCGCCGGTTCAGCGACGGGGGTCGCTACCAGCTCCGACGCTCCGGCCCCACCCATCTATCCTTCGGCGGGGGCCGACACTTCTGCGCCGGGAACGTATTCGGCCGTGAGCTCGCCCGGATCGCGCTGGAAGAGCTCGTCGCGGTGGCGCCCGCCCTGCGCCTGGCGGAGGCGGGCTGGGCGATGAAGGGGTGGCTCTTCCGCTCGCCCCAGCAGCTCCACGTGACCACTGTGGAGGCCTGAGCGCGATGCCCACCCTGACCTTCGTGCTGCCCGACGGGACGCGTCGCACCGTCGAGGGGAAGGCCGGCCTCTCCGTCATGGAGGTGGCAATGGCCGAGGACCTGCCGGGCATCGTCGCCGAGTGCGGCGGGAACGCCATGTGCGCCACCTGCCACGTGTACGCCGACGCAGCCGACCGGCTACCGCCGGTGTCGGACGTCGAGGACGAGATGCTCGGTTCCACGGCCGCACCGCGTACACCGGCGAGCCGGCTGTCCTGCCAGGTGGAGATCGCCGACGACTGGGACGAGATGACCTTCGACGTCCCGGAGACGCAGCTGTGACCGTCGTCGTGATCGGCGCGGGGCACGGCGGCGTGCAGGTCGCCGCGTCGTTGCGGGCGGAGGGGCACCTCGGTCCCGTGGTCCTGCTGGACGGGCAGGACCACCTCCCCTACCACCGCCCGCAGCTGTCGAAGGAGTTCCTCGGACCCGGTGCCGGGGAGCCGCAACTGCTGCGCAGCGCGTCGTTCTTCGCCGACCAGGACATCGACCTGCGCCTGGGCACCGCCGTTGCCGCGCTGCACCCGGCGCGACGCCGGGTCGAGCTGCGCAATGGCGGCACGGTCGACTACACGCACGTCGTCCTGGCGCTCGGATCGTCGCTGCGGCGGCTGCAGGTGCCGGGCCACGAGCTGGACGGGATCGCGCAGCTGGGGTCGCTCACCGACGCCGCCGCGTTGCGGGCGCGACTGGGTGCGGCCCGGGACGTCGTCGTGGTCGGGGGCGGGTTCCTGGGCCTCGAGATCGCCGCGGCCTGCGCCGAGGTCGGGCGCGCGGTCACCGTCGTCGAGCCGCAGGCCCGGCTTCTGGCCCGGGCCGTGACGCCCCCGGTCTCCGACGCGGTCCGGCGGGCCCATGAGGCCGCGGGCACCGTCCTGCGTGTGGGCACCGGCGTGCAGCGGTTCCTCGGACGCGACGGACGGGTCCGACGCGTCGTGCTCTCGGACGGCTCGGAGCTCCCGGCGGACCTGGTGGTGATCGCGGTGGGGGTCGTGGCGAACAGCGGCATCGCCGAGGCTGCCGGTCTCGCCGTGGACGACGGCGTGCTGGTCGATCCGTGGCTGCGGACCTCCGTCCCCGACGTCTTCGCCGTGGGGGACTGCGTGGCGCGCCCGGACCGCGAACTCGGCGCCCCACGGCGGATCGAGTGCGTGCAGAACGCGATCGACCAGGCCCGCCACGTCGCGTCGTCGATCGCGCACGGCCTCGGTGAGCCGTACGGCCGGGTCCCCTGGTTCTGGACCCACCAGTTCGCGCTGCGGGTGCAGACCGTCGGGCTCGGCTTCCCCGACGACGACTGCGTGCTCGTGGGCGATCCGGACGGCGACGGGTTCTCCGTCTGCCGCTTCCGCCGGGGACGGCTCGTCGCCGTCGAGTCGGTGAACCGCACGCGCGACCACATGGCCGCGCGCCGGCTGCTGTCCGGCGGGGTGCTGCCCAGCCCGGCCGAGGTCGGGTCCGCCGGGTTCGACCTGAAGGACCACGAGCTCGCGACCCGCGGGGCCGCGTAGCCGGTCCCCTCAGTCCTGCGGCGCGCCGACCTCGGCGTTCGGCGAGGTCAACGCCCGATGCGCGACGACGGCCCGCGAGGTCCGCTCCGGGTCGCCCGCGGCGATCGCCGCGACGAGCTCGACGTGCACGTCCACCCGCCTGGCCAGATAGGCCTCGTCCTCGTCCGCGGTGTCGGCGTCGGGCCTGCTGGGCAGGCCCTCGACCTGGGCCATGGTGCTCAGGTAGACGCTGCGGGCGATCTCGTTCGGGGTGATCTCGGCGATGCGCCGGTGCAGGGCCCAGTTGGCCTGCAGGAAGTCCGCCCGGCTGGCGGCATGGGTCCGCATCGTCGCCACGATCGCCTCGAGCTCGCGGACGTCCCGCCGGGTGCGGTGCAGGGCCGCGTCGACGTCGATCAGCTCCTCGAGGGCGTCCCGGACCGCGAGCGCGTCCGTGATCCGCGCCGGGTCCTGGGACACCGACAGCAACGTGTGCCGCAGGCGGACCACCGCGGCCGGCTGGGCGACGAAGAGGCCGCCGCTGCGGCCGAGCCTGACGTCCACGGCCCCGCGCTCGGCGAGCAGCCGGGCCGCCTCGCTGATGGTCGCGCGACCGAGACCGGTCTGCTCGCGTAGCTCGTCCATTGTGGCGATGCGGCTGCCCGGGGCCAGCTCACGCTCGACGATCCACCGCTCGATCTCGGTGGCCAGCGACTGGGCGCGCGTCTGCGGCACGGAAAACACCCGACCACTTTACGACGCGGGCTTGACATCCGGCGCGAGGCGCCGAAGGATCCGTCAAACACCCGAAGGATTCGTGAGTTTCAGCGCGAGGGCGCGTGAGATGGAGCAACGGATGAGTGACACCGTCGACGTCGTCATCGTCGGGTTCGGCCCGGCCGGGGAGATGCTGGCCTCGCTGCTCGGGCAGCGCGGCCATCGCATCGTCGTGTGCGAGAAGTTCCCGGAGCCCTACGGGCTCCCCAGGATGAGCACCCTCGACGGCGAGGTCGCGCGGCTGCTCCAGCACGCGGCGGACCCCGCGGAGGCGCTCGCCGAGTCGCTGCCGATGCGGACCGTCGAGATCTGGGGTTCCGACGGCGAGCAGAAGGGCCGGTTCGACTGGGACTACAAGCGGGGCGGTCACTGGTCGCACCTGACCCTGCACCAGCCGAACATCGAGGCGGCGATGGAGCGGCGCATCGCGACGCTGCCCGGCGTCGAGGTCCGGTGGGGTACGAGCGTCGTGGGCCTGCGCGCCGAGGGCGACGGGTACGCCGTCACCACGTCCGCCGGCGACACGGTGACCGCCCGGTACGTGGTGGGCATGGACGGCGCGAGCGGTTTCGTGCGCGACACCGTGGGGATCGACGTCGAGGTGATCCACCGCCATCATGACCGCTGGATCCTCACGGACTACGACGTGCTCCAGCCCCTGCCCCACGACCTGGAGAACAGGTGCTACTTCGATCTCGACTTCGACCAGCCGTACTTCTGGGGGCCGAACGGGGCCGGCCGGGTCCGGTCGGACGTGCGGATGCTCCCGGGTGAGGACGAGGAGGTCGAGGCCGCCGAGGAGCGCGGCCTGGAGTTCCTGGAGCGGCGGGTGGGCATCCCGCGCGCCCACGTCCGCCAGACCCGTCGCAAGATCTACACCTTCCGCAGCCAGATCGCCGGCGCGATGCGGAGGGGCAATGTGTTCATCGGCGGCGACTCCGCCCACGCGATGACCCCGTACATGGCCCAGGGTGCCTGCACCGCCATGCGCGACGCGGCCAACCTGGCGTGGAAGCTGGATCTCGTGCTGCGCGGCCTCGCCCGCGACGCGCTCCTCGACACCTACGAGGCGGAGCGGCTCTCGCACGCCCGCTTCTTCGTGGAGGGGTCGCTGGCCGCCTACAAGATGGTCAATCCCGCCACCCCCGAGGAGGCCGCGGCTCGGGACGGCTACCTGGCCGCCACCGGCGGGGACGTCACGCCCCCGATCCCGCCGCTGCGCAACGGCGTCCAGCACCGCGCGGCGGACGGCGAGTACGGGGACCAGGCCGGCGAGGTCGCGATCCAGGGCGTGGTCCGCATCGGTGAGCGGGAGGGGCTGCTGGACGATCTCGTCGGCTACGGGTTCCAGCTGATCTCCACACTGCCGCTCGCGGAGATCCTGGGCGCCGAGCGCCTCGCCCGCCTCGCCCAGCTCGGCGTGCAGGTGCTCCACCTCGGCGACGGCGGGGTCGTGGACGTCGAGGGCACTTACCGGGACTACCTCGCCGAGCACGGCGCCACCACCCTGCTCTCCCGGCCCGACGTGTACCTGTTCGGCCTAGCCGCGGGCGCGGACGACTCGCTGGCCCTGGTCGACGATCTGCTCGCCCAGACCCCCGCCCCGGCCCCGGTGCCCGCGTGAGTGAACTCGTGGAGGCGGTGCGCACCCACGAGTTCGCGCCCGGTCTGCGGCTGGACGTGTACCCGGCACCGGCGCGCAGCTGCGGCACCGTCATCCACCTGCACGGCGGCGGGTTCGTGGCGGGTGATCGCACGATGCACCGGGAACGGATGCGGGCGCTGGCCGGGCACGGCATCACCGTCGTGGCACCGGACTACCGGCTCGCCCCCGCGGCACGATTCCCCGACCAGGTCGACGACGTGCGCTCGGCGCTCGCGTGGGTTCGCGGGCATCTCGACGAGCTCGGGGCGGGCACCGACGCGGTGGGGCTATGGGGCGCCTCGGCGGGCGCGGTGCTCGCCGCCCTCGTCGGCCTGTCCGGCCCGGCCGACGTGCAGGCCGTGGTGTCCTGGTTCGGGTTCAGCGACATCGCGGCCTGCTGCTCCCGCAGCCCGCTGGAGCAGGCCCTGCTCCCGCCGACAAGCCCGGCGCACGCGCTGCTCGGCGTCGACGACCTGGCCGCCGTGCCGGACCTGGTCCGCGCGGCGAGCCCGGTCCACCACGTGCACGCCGCGGCGCCGCCGTTCCTCATCGCGCACGGGGACCGCGACCACCTCGTCGACATCGGCGAGAGCAGGCGGCTCCACGAGGAGCTGACCAGGGCGGGCGCGCGGAGCACGCTGATGGTCCTCGGCGGTGCAGGCCACGAAGACCCGGCGTTCGACGAGCCGCCGACGATCGCCGTCACCGCAGCGTTCCTGGGCAGCCACCTCCAGACCGCGACGAAGCAAGGAGACGGGTCATGAACGACACCAGCCTGAGCGAGGCCCGCGTCGAGGACCGGGCACTGATCGCCGCGGTCATGCACCGCTACTGCACCATGGCGAAGGAGCAGGCGGACTTCGCCGGGATGGCCGTCCTCTACACCGAGGACGCCACGATCCGCTTCCCCGACGGGCTCGAGGTCGGCCCGCACGAGATGGCGAAGGTCGTCAAGGGCTCCGAGCCGACCATGATCCAACACCACGCCACCACGATGGACATCGAGTTCGTCGGCGCGGACGAGGCCGACGTCCGGACCATGTACATCGCGATCACCGATGAGGCCGCACCCGACCACTGGGGCCGCTGGGAGGACCACTTCGTGCGCCGACCCGACGGACGCTGGCTGATCAGCGACCGGTCGATCGTCGTCACCGGTGCGGCCCCCGGCGGGTGGCTCGCCCGCCAGTACGGGAGCTGAGGATGCGGATCATCGGATACGAGCGGGCGGGCGCGGTCCACGTGGCCGCGCGGGACGGCGAGGCGCTCATCCCACTGGGCCCGGTCGCGGACTTCTGGCAGGACCCCGACGCGGCGCTCGAGGCGGGTCTGCGGGCGGGCACCCGGATCCCCGGGTCGAGCGTGCGGCTCGCGCCCCCGGTCAAGCCGTCGGCCCGCATCCTCTGCGTCGGGCTGAACTACCGCGAGCACGCGGCGGAGGGGCCGTTCGAGGTCCCCGAACACCCGACGATCTTCGGGCGCTGGACGCCGTCGCTCGCCGTCGGCGACACCCCGGTCCGCGTCCCCGTCGACGAGGAGGGACTGGACTGGGAGGCGGAACTGCTGGTCGCGGTGGGTCGTCCGCTCAGCTGCGCCGAACCGCACGAAGCCGCGACGGCCGTCTTCGGCTACGCCGCGTTCAACGACATCACCGCCCGACGCGCCCAGAAGCTCACCACCCAGTGGACGCTGGGCAAGAACGCCGACCGCAGTGGGCCGATGTCGGAGCTGGTGACCCGGGACGAGGTCGGCGAGCTCGGCCGCCGCAAGGTGATCAGCCGGGTGAACGGCCAGGTCATGCAGGAGTCCACCACCGACCAGATGATCTTCGGGGTCCCGGACGTGCTCGCCTTCATCAGCCGGACCTTCACCCTCACCCCGGGAGACCTGATCGCCACCGGTACCCCGGCAGGCGTCGGGTACGCCCGCAACCCCCCGCGGCTCCTGCAGCCCGGCGACGTCGTCGAGGTCGAGGTCGAGGGAATCGGCGCCGTGAGCACGCCGGTCGAGGACCCCACCATCACTGGAACGTGAGGTACGAGCCCATGCGAGTCGTCAGCCTGTCCGACGCCGAGGCATTCGAGTCCCCCGGTCACAGCGGGGTCGCACCGCGCTGGGTGCAAGGCGGGCCGGGCACGCCCGTCGAGCGGTTCACGGTCGTCCTCTCGCGCTACGACCCCGGCGGCCGGGCTGAGCCGACCGTCCAACCGGCGGAGACGGTCTACGTGATTCTCTCCGGCCGGCTCACCTTCGAGAGTGGGGGCGACCGGGTCCTGGCCGGCCCCGAAGACACCGTGCACTTCGCCAAGGGCGAGGCCCGCAGCGTGACGAACGAGGGCGACGTCCCGGCAGGCATGCTCGTGATCAGGGCGACCTCATGACCGCCGACGACCAGCTGCACCACGCCCACCCGCCGCGCAACCGGCCGATCGACGGTGACTTCGACCCGACCGCGGTCACCTTTGCCGCGATGGCGCTCTTCGACCATCTCGACGCCGCCCAGCGCGCCCGGATCGTGGTGCCGTTGAGCGATGAGAACCGGATGCACTGGAACTTCCTGCCCGAGTCCGGGCGCGCCGGGCTCCCGCTGCGCGACATGACCGACACCCAGCGCTACCTGACCCACCGGTTGGTCGCCCAGAGCACCTCGCTCACCGGCTACGCCAAGGCCATCCAGGTGATGAGCCTGGAGAACGTGCTGCGCGAGCTCAACGTCGGGGCCTTCGGCCACGTCGCGGCGCATTTCCGCGACCCGAACGGCTACTACCTCACGTTCTTCGACCAGCCCCAGCCTGACGCCAGCTGGGGGTGGCGGCTGGTCGGCCACCATCTCTCGCTGAACGTCACGGTCGTCGGCCAGGATCGGATGGCCGTGACGCCCTTCCTGCTCGGGGCGGAGCCGGCCCGCATCGGCCCCTTCCGGATCCTCGGCGAGGAGGAGGACCGGGCGTTCGCACTGCTCGACGCGCTCGACCCGGCCCAGCGCGCGACCGCCACGATTCATCCGGTACCGCCGCCGGACTTCGCCACCCGCTGTGTCCCGGTGATCGGGGCCGAGGAATGGCCCGACGTCCACGGGGTCGGCCGCCGCGACGCGATGATCACCGACGCGGATCGCGCCGCACTGCGGTACGTCCGCGGCGCCCCGCGCGGCCTGGCCCGGGCGGCGATGTCCGCGACCCAGGCCGCGGCGTTCGACGAGCTGCTCGGCTCCTTCCTGGGCAACGTGCGACCCGCGCAGCTGGGTCGTGAGATGGACCGGATCCGGTCGGCGGGACTGGACGAGCTGCACTTCGTCTGGGCGGGCGGACACGCGATCGACACCCCGCACTACTTCCGCATCGAGGGCCCGGTCACCCTCGTCGAGTTCGACAACACCGAGGACGGCGCCAACCATGTCCACGCGGTGTGGCGGGACCCGACCAACGACTTTGGCATCGACGTCCTGGCCGAGCACCGGGCGGCCCAGCACCGCGGCCCCTCGGGATCCGAGGAATCCACGCCTCACGAGGGCGGCCGCGATGGGTGAGCCGGGTCCCGGCCCTCTGGCCGGGATGCTCGTCCTCGATCTGTCCCGCGCGCTTGCCGGGCCGCACGCCGCCATGGTCATGGGCGATCTCGGCGCCCGCGTGATCAAGGTCGAGGTGCCCGGCCGTGGGGACGACAGCAGGGAGTGGGGTCCACCGTTCGTCGGGGGTGAGGACTCTGCGGAGCGGGTTGCCACCTACTTCCTCGCGGCGAACCGCAACAAGGAGTCGATCGCGCTCGACCTCAAGGACGCGGGCGACCGCGCGGTCCTCGAGGCGCTCGTGCCGGAGGCCGACGTCCTGGTGGAGAACTTCCGGCCCGGCGTCCTCGACCGGCTCGGTCTGGCTCCGGAGACCCTGCTCAGGCGCAACCCTGGGCTGGTCGTGCTCTCCATCACCGGTTTCGGGCACGACGGGCCGGACGCCCACCGGCCGGGCTACGACCAGATCGCCCAGGGCGAGACCGGGCTGATGTCGTTGACCGGCTCCGGCCCGGACGATCCCCAACGGGTCGGGGTCCCGATCTGCGACCTCGCCGCGGGCCTCAACGGGGCGACGGGTGTCCTCGCCGCCCTGCTCGAACGGACCCGGACCGGCCGCGGCCAGATCGTCCGGACCTCCCTGCTCGCCGCCGGCGTCGGGTTGCACGCCTTCCAGGGCACCCGCTGGACGGTGGGCGCCGAACTCGGTCGGGCCAGCGGCAACCACCACCCGACGATCGCGCCGTACGGACTGTTCGCCTGCAAGGACGGCGCCATCCAGATAGCGGTGGGCAGCGAGGCACTCTGGCGACGGCTCTCGGACGGCTTCGGCATCCCCGGCGACGACCCGCGCTTCGACCGCAACGCGCACCGGGTCGCCCACCGGGAGGAACTCATCGGCGTGATCGAGGCGGCGTTCGCCGACCGGACGAAGGCGGAGCTCCTCGACGAGCTCGACCGGCTCGGGGTTCCCGCGGGCGCCGTCCGCACCCTGGACGAGGTCTACGCGTGGGACCAGGTGGCCAGCCAACGCCTCGTGGTGACGGTCGACCACCCCGTCGCCGGGCCGATCACGCTCCCGGGCCCGGCCGTCCGGTTCTTCGGCGCCGACGGCAGCGAGCGCACCCGGATCCGGCACACGCCGCCACCCGCGCTCGACCAGGATCGCCTGCTCGTCCTTGCCGAGAGCGGCGGCAGGGGGCAGGAGGACGATCCGTCGGGCCAGCCGCCCTGAACACGGCCTTGCCGCGTCGCCCCCGGTGCACCTCCCTCCGTATTTGTCGGCACGACAGCGTTAGCTTCTCGACCTAGCGATGTCCCGCTTTACGGACGTTGGTGACGCGGCGGGTGCGGACACGCCAGGACGGATGATGTGATGTAGGGAGGACCTCCGGGCGAGGTGTGAAGCTGTCGAGAAACCGCACCACTCCTTGCGCCCACACCACTCGCCGCGGCGCACCCCACCGCAGCTGCAGGCCCGGATCGAGCGGCTGCGCCGCGACCGCAAGCTCGGCCCGCCGCATCGCCTACGAATTGCGCCGCGAGGACGGCACTCGCATCTCCGCGGCCGGGGTGCACAACGTGCTGGTCCGGCTCGGCGTCTTTCGGTTGCGCGACCTCCACCCGCCGACCGGCGAGCAGCTGCGGGCCTTCGATCTGGCGACCGATGTGAGTCGCCCTGGGTCCTGTGGAGGCTCCGGGCCTTGGAAACGAGGATGGAGCCATGCCGAGAGAGCAGTCGCCGGTCAAGCCGAGCACGCGTCGGTATTCCGAGGAGGAGAAGGCCGCTGCGATGCTCCGCTCCCTGCGCGCGGAGCTGGGCAGTGTCCCGATACATCGCCACCCGGTCCATCGTCTCCGAGTCGTACTTCCTCGGAGCAGCCAGCTCGCCAGTCTCCTTGCGAGATCAGCGCCTCCGCCAGATGCAGGCCGGTTCTGGGTGCCCGCGCTCTGAAACCACGCTTCGGGCGGTTCCGGCCTCTCGGCTCCTCTCCCTCGCCCGCGTCCAGACACCGGGCGAGGAGGGATCGGGCTCCCCACTGGCCCGACGACACTGTGGTATGGCCTCGTCGGTCGATGCGTGGAACCAGACGCCGACGACCCACCGACTCCACTGCCGCAGAAATCGCAGAATCCGCAGAAATCGTCAGCCGGGCTTTTCTGCGATTTCTGCGGTTTTTGCGGCATGGGGGTGCACCGCCCAGGTCGGGGGAGGCTCGACGGCCTCGTCCCGGCCTCGGAGCCTGCTCGTCGGTCTGGATGAAGCCGTGGTCCTCGAGCAGGGCGAGCGCCGGGTCCAGATCGGAGACGCTCTTGAAGCGGAATCTGGAGAGGGCGGAGAAGGCGTCGCGGCGGCTGAAGCGCTCAGTGGCCGTGCGGGCGACCAGTCCAGCACGGCGCGCGCGTCGTCGATCGTCGGGTCCGCGCCCACGCGGTCGAAGACGGCGAGGGCGTGGGCGAGGAAGTACTGGCCGAGGCGGGCGGCGCCGTCGACGTGACGGGCGCCGACGGGCTGGAGCTACGCGGTCGGGAGGGTCTCGGCGAGGTGGAGCAGGCCCGCAATGCGGGCAGTGGCGCCGGTGAGTTTGGATACCCGGTCGGTGACGTGCCGAGCCCGGTGGATTCGCCAGACACAGTGCCGTGAGGTCGTCCCACGATATCTCGCAACGCCTGTCCGCAGAGAGAGCGCGACCAGCGCGAGCGCGCCTCTGCTGCTGATCAGATGGACGTAACAGGTCTATCGGCCCGAGCCCGAGCAACGAACGCTGCCGGCGCCGAACCGGGCATCATCACCACCCCGCGACACGCCGTCGGCGTGTCGTGACTCAACTCCACCCCGGGTCCGCCACACACTGGAGCGCGACCGAAGGAGTTGGGGTCACAACTGGTGTCATGAGGCCGGTGTGTCGTGACAGAACTGAACAGCTCTGCCGTGCTGAACTGGGTGGGCGCGGCAGGGATCGAACCTGCGACCGCTCGGGTGTAAAGCGCGCAGCACTCCCCTCTCAGGCCTCCTAGCAGCGACAACGCTGGCGCGAACTCCCTCTCCAACCCCTCCGGCAGCACCTTTGGACGGACTTTCGTGTCACGGGTGGTGTCATGCCGACAGCTCGTATCACCCGCTGGAAATCGTGCGTCGCCTGACGCTCGTAGGAGCTTCGCACAGACGAGCGGTCAAAGCTCTCGCACGATCACTCGCCCACTTCCGGTCCTCGGGAACGAGGCATGCTCCCGGATCTCGTCCGGGACACCACGGCGGCCCAGGTGCTCGTGACACCAGGCGCGGAAGCTTCTCTCCTCGTAGCCGGCAGCCGGGATCACGTGCGCGACGACGACGGCGTCGAGGGTCTCGTCGGGACGGGCCGTGACGGCGACGTCGCGGACGAGCGGGCAGGCCTGGAGATCGATCTCCAGCGCGTAGGTCGAGATGTTCTCCCCGCCACGTCGGATGATGTGCATGCCGCGGCCGCGGAACTCGAAGCGGCCGTTCGGGTGCCGGACCATGATGTCGCCCGTCCGCAGCCATTCGCCGTCGACGAGGGTCGCGGCGGTGGCATCGGAAGCGTCGAGGTAGCCGAGCATGAGCGTGTTGCCCGGGCTCCCGCGGACCCACAGCTCCCCCGGCTCGCCGTCCGGAGCGTCGGAACCGTCGTCGCGGACCAGGCGGACGCCGTCGACGCCGAGAAACGGGCGCCCGATCGTTGCGCGGTCATCCAGTTCCCACGGCGACCCGCCGAGGACGCCGGTCACGGACTCGGTCTGTCCGTAGATCTGGCGCATGTGGATTCCGGGAACCAGCCGGTCCCACTCCTGCCAGTCCGCGCTGCTGAGCGTCATTCCGTAGTGGACGGCACGGAGCGGGCCCGGGTCGACCGGTCGTCCCGAGCCGACGGCGCGGTGCAGCGCCATCCGCATGGGCGGGGCGACCATCGAGGCGATCGTGGCGCCGGTGCGGCGGGCGGCCTCGAACCAGGTGCTCGCGCTGAACCGGGGCACGATCGCGATCGAGCCGCCCGTGACGAAGGGCGGGGCGCACAGGTAGAGCTGCGCGTTGGTGTGGAAGAACGGCGAGCAGAGGTAGTGCCGGTCGGTGCCCAGATAGCCGCCGTTGCGCGCGAGTCGTTCGGCGGACATGACGTAATTGCGGTGCGTGAGCTGCACCAACTTCGGGGCGCCGCTGGTGCCGGAGGTCGGCAGCAGCCCCGCGACGAGGTCGGGCGTGGCGGACGGGGGCTCGCTGCCGGCTGTGCCGAGGTCGGCTGGACAGGCGGTGGTCCACAGCTCCTCGTCGGTCGGGACCAGTAGCCGCGTCGGCACCTCTGCCCGGGCGATGGCGTCGGCGACGAGGCCGGCGTTGGACACGGCCGCGACGACGGCGACCGGCTCGGTTGCCCGGAAGGCCCTCTCGACGGCGAGCAGCCCGGAGTCCGGGTCGATCACCTGCACGATCGCGCCGTTGGCCGGGATCGCCAGCCACAACGCCACGGTGAGTGGGCTGTTGGGCAGGGCCAACACCACGCTTCGCCCGTCCTGCACGCCGATCCCCGCAAGTCGGTGCCGAAGGCCGTGGACATCGGTGGCGAGGCGCTCCCAGGTCACCGTGCCCGGCTTCGCGGGTCCAGCAGGGTCGCGGAGGTGGACCAGGGCGGGCTCTCCGGGCCGCAGGGCCGCCCACTGGTCGAGCAACCCGCGCAGGGTGCGGTCCGAGTTGACGTCGTGTCCGGCCATTCTCAGTCCCGCAGGGCCTCTCGGTGGGCCGCTGTTCCCCGCAGCGCCAGCAGGGTCGCGAGCGTGATGAGGCTGCAGGCGATCGTGTACCAGGCCGCGGCCAGCGAGTTGCCCGTCGCCGAGACGACCGCGGTGATGATGAACGGGGCCGTCCCGCCGAACAGCGCCACCGACACCGCGTAGGCCAAGGAGACTCCGGTGACCCGGGTGCGCGTCGGGAACCGCTCGGACAGCAGCGCCGGTAGCGGTCCGCCGACCAGGCCGATCAGCACGCCGGCCACGACGAGGGCGACCAGAGCGGCACCGAAGCCGCCGCGGAGCATGAGGAACAGCGGGTAGGACAGCACGAGGGTGCCGACGGTGCCGACGAGCATCACGGCGCGACGGCCGACGCGGTCCGACCACGCACCCGCGAACGGGACGACCAGACCCGCGACCGTGCCGTTGATCAGGGTGAGCACGTAGGACTGCTCCAGTGACATCCCCAGGGTCTTCGACAGGTAGGTCGGCATCAACACCATGAACGTGTAGCCGGTGCAGGAGTAGACGACGACGATCCCGACCGTGGTCGACACCTGCCGCAGCAGCCCCGGTTCCCGCGCGCTCACTGTCGCGGGCGTCGACGTGACGGGTGACGCGCCAGTCGCGGCGCGGAACGACGGTGTCTCGTCGACCCGCATCCGCAGGTAGAGCGCGATGAGGCCCATCGGGGCGGCGACGAGGAAGCCGATGCGCCAGCCCCAGGAGGCCAGGGCGTCGTCGGGGAGGACGGCGATCAGCACGGTGGCCATCCCGGCCCCGAACACGAACCCGATCACCGTGGTGAAGAACGACCACGAGCCGTAGAGCCCACGCCGGCCTGGCGGCGCGTACTCGGCCATCAGCGACACCGCACCACCGAACTCCCCGCCCGCCGCGAGTCCCTGCACCACCCGCAGCACGGTGAGCAGCAGCGGCGCCCAGACGCCGATCGTCGCGTAGGTGGGCAGGACACCGATCAACGCCGTGGCCCCGGACATCAGGGTGATGATGAGGACGAGCACCGGACGACGGCCCGCCCGGTCGGCGAAGCGGCCGAACACCGCCGCTCCGACGGGCCTGAGGAAGAACGCCAGGGCGAACAGCGAGAAGGTGGCCAGCAGGCCCGCCACGCCGTCGCCGGTCGGGAAGAAGAGCCCGGCGATGACGGGCGCCATGTAGCCGTAGAGCGCGTACTCGTACCACTCGACGAGATTGCCGATGGAGCCCGCGACGAGCGCACGCCGCGAGGCGCGTACATCGATGACCTGGCTCGTGGGTGTGGCGTCGTTGGTGGCCGCCATCTCGGTCATGGTGTTCTCCGCTGTCGGGCGCCGTCAGGCGGCGGTGCTGTCGGTGACAGGGTCGAGGACACGCCCCTTCGGTGGTCCGGGTCGGCGTAGCCCTGGTCGACGTGCTCGGGAGTGGAGGGGCTCGGTGTCGATCTCGTCGAACTCGACGTGGCGATGGGAGGAGCGGGTGGGGGCGGGCCTGACCTGGGACCCGCCCCCGCACCCGCTCGTACTCAGCGGCCCGAGGAGCTGAAGGGCAGCTGGATCTTCGGAGCGACCTCCTGCGCGATGAGCTGCAGGGACTGGAACCACGGGGACGGATCGTCCATGTAGTCGTGGGACTCGACCTGCAGGGTGCCCCACCCACCGGTGAACTCGTAGAGCGTGTTGAGCTTGTCGATCACCGTCTCCGGGGAGCCGACGACCCACACGTTGTCGCAGATCCACTCGAGGTCGACGTCGCCCGGCTCGGCGCCGGCGTCCTTGATGTAGCCCTCGAGCATGCCGAAGCGCTCCCAGATGGGCCACAGGTACCGCTCGAAGGCGTACCCGATGCCGCCCTCCATGGCGAGCTTCTTGGCCTCCTTGTCGGTGTCTGCGACGAACACCGTCTGGGAGACGTGGTACTTCGACCGATCCGGGGTGTGGCCGTTCTCCAGGGCGGCCTTCTCGTAGGTCTCCCAGTGGGTCTTGAGGATCGAGGACCCGGAGTAGATCGAGACCGGCATGAATCCGCGCTCACCGGCGAACCGGATCGACGGCGAGTTCACCGACAGCCCGGTCACGGCGATGTCGAGCTTGCCGCCCCAGGGGCTGAAGTCGGCGAGCTTGTGGTCGTCGTGGCCGAGGCCGTCGTCGACCTCCTCCGGGTAGCCGGCGTTCCAGAACTCGCCCTCGTGGAAGAACGGCTCGCGCTTCCAGATCTTCTCCATGATCTCGAGCGACTCGCGGACCCGCTTCGGGTTGTTCTGCAGGTCGGTGATTCCGTGCAGGTACGACGCCTGCGGGTACGCCCCCGCGCCCACACCGAGGAAGTAGCGGCCCTCGAGGATCTGGGACAGCCAGCCCACCTGGATCGCCAGGTCGGCAGGGTGGTGGTGCGGAAGCAGATGGGCCATCGGAGCGAACTTGATCCGCTCCGTCTGCGTGGCCGCCGCTGCGATGACCAGCTCCGGGGTGGGGATGCACTCCCACTTCTGGGTCGCGTGTTCGGCCACCATGAACTCGGTCAGCCCGGCCTGGTCCGCCTGACGAGCGTTCTCCAGCGCCCACTCGAAGGTCTGCCGGCTGGTGCGCTCCGGGCGCATGTACGGGATGTGGATGAGACCGGAATCCATCTGTTCTGTGCTCCTCGTTGCTGGACGTCGTCGTTCAGGTGCGGGGTTTCCGGAGGGTCAGCCGCCGAAGAAGATGTCCTTGGCGTGCTGGGTGTCGAGGTACTCGTGCACCTCGGCGATGCGCCCGTCGGGCGCGACGCGGAACAGGAAGTGGCAGCGCGGGTCGTAGACCCGCCCGTCCTTCAGCTCCGCGTACGAGTCGGCCTCGACGGCCACGGAGTCGCCCTCGGCGACCATCGAGCGCGGAGCGATGCGCAGGGGCGCCTTGTAGACGTCCGCCACGCCACCGATCAGCTGTCCGAACCCGGCCTTGTCGTAGGAGCCGGACATGCCCTCGAGCTTCCCCGAGACCCACCAGGTGACGTCGTCGGTGAGGGCGGCGAGGGTCTTCTCGGGGTTCCCCTCGGAGAAGATCTCCAGGAACCGGGTGACGGCGGCCTTGTTGTCCTCGGTGCTCGGCATCGTTGCCTCCTCGGATGAGCGGGACGGATCAGACGAGGGTTCCGTCTGGGGCCTTGCTGGAGAAGCGGGGGGCGACCTCCTCGGCGAACCGGACCAGCTCGGCGTTCTGTCGCTCCGGCTCGAGGTGCCCCTGGCCGAACATGAGGAAGCACTCGTCGAACCCGAGCCGCTCGTGGGCCTGCTCGATCTGCCGCGAGATGTCGTCCGGGGTCCCGATCAGGACGTTGGGGAACTGCTGGCCGTGCGGGATGAACCACTTGTCCCAGAACCAGCGGTGCTCCGCCTCGAGCTCCTGCGCCTCCTCCTTCGAGTCGGTCAGGATCAGGAACCCGCCCCAGGCACCGACGTCCTCCCGCTTCACGTCCCGCCCCGCCTTCTTGGCGGTCTCGATGTAGCGGTTCCACAGGGCGTCGCAGAAGTCGAGGTCGTTGGCGAACACGATCTGCTTGCCGCCCTCGCGAGCCCACATGTCCACCGTGCGCATGGAGTAGGCGAACGCGCCGTAGAGCTTGGGGTGCGGGTCGGTGTAGGGACGCGGCGCGATGCCGATCTCCCGGACGACACCGTTCTCGTCCTGCCCGGCGCCGAACTCCGCGTAACCGGGGTGACCGGCCGAACCGCCCTCGGGCGGGTACTCCCAGTACTTGCCCTTGTGCGAGAACATCGAGTTCTCCCAGGCCTTCTTCACGATCTGGACGGACTCCTCGAAGATCTCGCGGTTGATCGCGTCCTGCTCGTTCTTGGCCTTGGCGTGGGTGACATTGGTGGCCCCGATGCCCCGGACCGCGGCGTAGGCGTCGACCCAGCGGGCGTGATAGCCGCGGGTGAACCCGACGATCAGCCGGCCCCGCAGCATGTGGTCCAGCGTCGCGATCTCCTCGGCGACCCGGACCGGATTGTGGGTCGGGAGGACGTAGCCGAGGATCCCCGCCTTGAGCCGCTGGGCGTGCAGGCCGACATAGGCGGCCAGGATGCCCGGGTGGTTCGTGATCTCGAAGCCCTCGACCTGGAGGTGGTGCTCCGGCGAGCAGTAGGCGTCGTAGCCCAGTTCGTCGGCGAGCTTGATGTAGCCGACCATCTCCTCGAGGAACCGCTGGTAGAGGTCACCGCGCTGGCCGGCCATGCCGGCCTCGAGCTCGTGCCGGCGTCCGATCACGCCGGTCTGCATCAAACTGAATCTCACAAGAGCCGTCTCCTCGGTGGTCTTCTCCGGTGCAGGTGTCAGGCGACCTCGCCGGACGGCGTACCCGGACGGGCGATCCGGACCGTCTCGCCGAGCAGGCCTCCCAGGGCCGCTCGGACCGGTGCGGGATTGTGCAGGTGCCGGATCGACCGGACACCCAGGTCGTCGAGGACCGCCGCCACCAGTGCGGGGTCCAGGGGGCCGCAGAGCGCCTCCAACCTGCCGATACAGGCGCCCTGTTCGCGTAGCGCGCGGTGCGGGTCCGCACCGGAGCGCAGGTAGACGATCACTCCGCAGCGCGTCACCGCCACCTCGCGCATCGCGGCGTCGAGCCTGCGCGCGCAGCCGCAGCGCACGGACCCGAACACATCGCCCGGCAGGCATTCGACGTGAACGTGCACGGGGACGTCCGCCGCCGCGGCGACCTCCCCTGCGACCAGTGCGAGGTGCTCGCCACCGTCCGGGACACCGCGGTACCCCACCGCGTGGACCGTCCCGCTCACGGTCGGCAGGCGAGCCGCGGTGACCCGCTCGACCCGGGTCTCCCGGCGCCTGCGGTACGCCACGAGGTCCTCGATCGTGATCATGACGAGGCCGTGCTCGGCGGCGAAGTCCAGCAGTTCGGGACGCCGCGCCATGCGACCCGGCTCCCGGGTGCTGACGATCTCGCAGAGCACGCCCGCGGGACGCAGCCCCGCGAGGCGGGCGAGGTCCACCGCGGCCTCGGTGTGCCCGGTCCGCTCGAGCACTCCACCCGGCCGGGCCGCAAGGGGCACGACATGCCCCGGCCGGACGAGGTCGCGGGACGTCGAAGCCCGCGAGGCGACAACCCGAGCGGTGCGGGCCCGGTCGCGCGCCGAGATCCCGGTCGAGACCCCGTCCGCCGCGTCGACCGTGACCCGGTACGCGGTGCCGAAACCGTCGGCGTTGGTGTGGTGCAGGGGCGGCAGGTCCAGCCGCTCGCAGTCCTGCTCGGGCAGCGCGACGCACACGAATCCCGAAGTGTGGCGCACCACGAACGCCATGGTCGCGGTGTCGACCAGGTCCGCGGCGACGATCAGGTCGCCCTCGTTCTCCCGGTCCTCGCCGTCCACGACGACGACCGGGCGACCCGCGGCGATCTCGGCCAGGGCCTGCTCGATGGTGTCCATCTCACACCGCCACGAGCTGCCGGAACCGGCTGCCGTGGAACACCAGCGGTGCGGCGCCCGGCTCGGCGTGCATCCCGTGCACGGCGAGCAGCACCACGGCGTGGTCGCCCGCCGGGACCTCCGCGTACACGGAACAGTCCAGCCACGCGACGGCGCCGTGCATGAGCAGGCCCCCCTCCGGGGTCTCGGTCCACTCGAGGCCCGCGAAGCGGTCCCCGTCCTTGGCCGCGAGCTGCCCGGCGGTGCCGTGCTGGTCCTGGCCCAGCACGCTGATCCCCAACCGCGGGAGGTCACGCAGCCGTGGCCAGGTGGTCGAGGTGTTCTGCACGCACACCGACACCAGGGCCGGGTCCAACGACACGCACGTGAAGGAACTGGCGGCCATGCCCACGGGCAGGCCGTCGTCCAACGCACAGACGGCGGTGACACCGCTGGGGAAACACCCGTAGACCTGCCGCAGCCGGGCGGGGTCCCCGGTCACCTTCTCGAGCTCGATCATGCGGCTCCTCCCCTTCGAGGTGATGCCTCGTCGCTCGACGACGGGACCGAAGCTATCTACACCGACGTAAACTGTCAACGCTCTCGTAACTCTCGATCGTCCGGCCGGGTCGTCAGCCCGAGATCAGCCGCCCGACACTCATTGCGCGTTTACATCGATGTAGATACGGTGGCTGCCGACCGCGCACAGGGAGGTGGCGGCCAGGAGGCGTCCGGGGACGCCCACGCATGCCCCTCCCGCACGAGATCCGGAGGGTCCCCTGTGACGACCACGCAGAAGTCCAGCGAAGCGCTCGTCGCCGAGCTGGTCGAGACCGAGAAGGTCCACCGCCTGCTGTTCGACTACGCGTTCCACCTCGACATGAACCATCCCGACGAGATCGCGGCGCTGTTCACCGAGGACTGCTACGTGGCGTACGGGCCGAACTTCGGCGCCGAGGGCCGCGCCGCCTACCGGGAGACGCTCTCGGGGATCGGCAGCTTCTTCGCCGCCACCAGCCACCACGTCTCGAACATCGTCGTGGACTTCGGCGACGACTTGAGCACGGCCACGGTGCGTTCGGTGCTCTACGCCTGGCACAAGTACACGAAGGACCGCCCGGACGGACACTTCTTCGGCCAGTACCACGACGAGCTGGTCAAGGTCGACGGCGAGTGGCGGTTCGCCCGTCGCGAGCTGCGCGCCTCCGGTGTCGTGGACTTCCACGTCAAGCAGCAGATCCCGATCGGCCGCGGGTGAGCCAGCTCGCGAGCGAACCCTCGGCTCAGCGCGACCTACCCACGTACCGCGACATCCGCGTCGAGCACGCGGGCCCGATCTCCTGGATCGTGCTCGCCCGGCCGGACAAGGCCAACGCCCTGTCCAACGCCATGCTCGACGAGTTCTCCGACGCGCTGGCCCGACTGACCGACGCCGGCGGGCCTGTCGTCGGGATCCGCGGCGAGGGCAGGGGGTTCTGCGCCGGCTACGACGTCGACCAGGTCGGCAAGCCGAAGGCCGCCGACCCCGTCGCCGACCGGGAGCGGCTGGCCCGCAACATCGACCGCTACCTGGCGATCTGGGACCACCCGAAGCCGGTGATCGCGGCCGTGCACGGGTACTGCATCGCCGGCGCGACGCAACTATGCGTGTTCTGCGACCTCACGATCGTCGCCGAGGACGCCCGCATCGGCGAACCCGCACTTCCCCTCGGCGGCGGCTACATCGCGCCGCTGTGGGCCCCGCTGGTCGGGCCGAAGCGTGCCAAGGAGCTCGCCTTCCTGCCGGGCAACGCGATCGACGGCCGCACCGCCGTCGAGTGGGGCTGGGCCAACCAGGCGGTGCCCGCGGACCGCGTGCAGGCCACCGTCGAGGGACTGGCCGCGCGGATGGCGAAGATCCCGTCCGACGTCCTGCGCATCAAGAAGCTCTCGATCAACCGCACGATGGACGCCATGGGCGTGCGCACCGCCGCCGCCCAGGTGCCCGAGATGGACGCGCTGCTGCACCTGTCCCCGTCGGTGCTGCAGCTGCGCGAATGGATCGGCGAGGTCGGCCTCAAGACGGCCATCGCCGAGTTCCGCACACCACCGGAGGAACGCACATGAGCATCGGGTTCACCAAGGACGGCCACGTCGCCCGGGTCACGCTCGACAACCCCAAGGCGCTCAACGCCATCTCCCCCGCCATGGACGACGAGTTGCTCGCCGCCTGGACCGAGATCGACGCGGACCCCGACATCTGGGTGGCCGTCCTCGACGCCACCCCCGGGAAGGCATTCTGCGCGGGGGCGGACGTCTCCGGCGGCACCGACCGCGACGGGCGGATGGCCCTGGGCGGCGGCCTGACCGGTGTCGGCGGGCCCCGCTACGTCCTGCGCAAGCCGCTGATCGCCGCCGTGCACGGCTACGTCATCGGCGGCGGCTTCGAGCTGGCGATGTGCGCGGACGTGATCGTCGCGGCCGACGACGCCCAGTTCTTCATCCCGGAGGTCAAGGCCGGGATCATCGGCGAGTCCGGGATCCTGCACCGCGCCGTGCGCAGGCTGCCCCACCACGTCGCCATGGGCATGATCCTCACCGGCGACCGGCTCCCCGTCACCAAGGCCGAGCAGTACGGCCTGGTCAACGAGGTCGTCCCGGTCGACGAGCTCGCCGCCACGGCGGACCGCTGGGCCGCGAAGATCATGGCCTGCGCGCCGCTGGCCGTCCAGGCCGCGAAGGACGCCGCGCTGCGGGGCCTCGACATGTCGTTGGAGCAGGCGCTCGGCACCCGCTACGAGCCCATCGAGGCCTACGCGGGCACGAAGGACCAGCTCGAAGGCCTCGCCGCGTTCGCCGAGAAGCGCAAGCCGGTGTGGACCGGACGGTGAGTCCGCGATGACCCCGGCCGGGCTGCGCCGCTCAGTCCTGGTGGCGCAGCCCGTCGAAGAAGATCGCCGAGAACGTCTCGACGGTCTGCTCGGCGGTGTATTTCCGGTCCCCCGGCTTGAACCAGCGATGCGTCCAGTTCACCATTCCGAAAAGGGTGCGAACCACCAGAGGAACGGACAGGTCCGACCGGAACTCGCCATTCTTGATGCCCTCCGCGATGATGTCCGTGACGATTCCCTCGAAACGACGGGTCTTACGGACCATCTCCTTCGCCCACGGCGTGGACTGGAAGGCGACCTTGCCCATGTCCTCCTGGATGTAGACGTAGACGTACGGGTAGTTCGCCTCGTACGACGTGATCTGCAGCCTGATCAACATGCGGAGCTTCTCGTGCGCGCTGATCTCCAGCCCGGAGATCCGGACGGCCTCGGCGAGGTTCTCGTCGAGGACCTTCTTCGCCGTGGCCTGGAAGACCTCCTGGAAGATCTCCTCCTTGCCCGCGAAGTAGTAGTAGATCGCGGCGCGGTCGGTGCCGAAGCGGGCGGCGATGTCGTTCAGGGTGGCCGCCTCGAAGCCCTTCTCCTTGAAGACGTCCCCGGCGATCTGCAGCAGCTCGTTGCGCTTGGCCTGGTAGGTGGCGCTGCCCTCGATCTGTGCGCTGCGCCTGCGCTTCGACAACCCGCTGCCCGCCGCGGACTCCGGTGGACGCCGGGTGGGAGAAGCCATGTGGCGGACGATACCACCGCGTTTGCCGGAAATGTTCCCCGGCTGCCGCAGTAATGGAAGAATGACCACAATTCGTGCAGCCGTACGACGGCGTCTGAGAAGTTCAGGAGGACCCATGAGAGCGTCGCCCGACCGCACCGCGCGGTGGACGGAGGCATCCCCCATCGCCGACCTGCTCGTCCGCGCCGCCACCGAACACCCCGACCGGGCCGCCCTCGTCTTCCCGACCGCGCGGGTCAGCTACGCCGGCCTGCTCGCCGGGGCGCACCGCGTCGCCCGTGGCCTGCTCGGTCTCGGGGTCCGGCCCGGCGAGCACGTCGCGCTGCTGGCCCCCAACGGGGTCGAGTACGTCGAGGCGTTCTTCGGGGTGAGCCTGATCGGCGCGGTGGTCGTGCCGCTCAACGCCCGCCACCGCGCCGCGGAGCTCGGTCACGTGATCGACGACGCGGACGTCGTCGTGCTGCTGACCACGGCGGCCGAGGGTCAACACAGCGACCTCGCGGGGGCCCTGCGCGAGGGGCTGCCGTCGCTGACCGCCGCCGCGGACCCCACCGCCCTCGACCTTCCCGAGGCACGACGGCTGCGCGCCGCCGCCCTGCTCGCCGGCGAGTCCAGCCCCGGTTTCCTCCCCCGGTCGCGGTTCGACGCCCTCGCCGACGGCGTGGATCCCGCGCAGGTCGACGTGCTGCGCGCCCGGGTCCGGCTCCGCGATGTCGGCGCCATCATGTACACCTCCGGCACCACCGCCAACCCCAAGGGCTGCGTGCTCACCCACGAGGCCATGACCCGCGGCCCCGTCGACCGGGCGCGCCACCGCTTCGGCACCGGCGACCACGACGTGACCTGGTCCCCCGGCCCGCTGTTCCACATCGGCACCCTCTCCCCGTTCCTCGGTGTCATCGGGTCCGCCGGCACCTTCGTGACCGACGTCCACTTCGACCCCACGCGCGCGCTCGAACTGCTCGTCCGTGAGCGCGTGACGGTCGCGTTCCCCTGGTTCCCCGCCCTCGTCCAGCCGCTGCTCGACCACCCGGAGTTCGACCCGGCAGCCCTGTCGGCACTGCGCTCGCTGCTCCTCATCGGCCCCAGCGTGCTGCTCGAACGCGTACAGACGCTGCTACCCGGGTGCGAGCTCGTCGCCGCCTGCGGGATGACCGAAGCCGCCGGAATCTACGCGGTCAGCGACCGGGAGGACGACGTCGACCTGAGGTCCCGCGCGCAGGGCAAGGCCTGCCCCGGCATGGAGATCCGGATCATCGACGTGGAATCCGGAGCCGACGTCGGACCGGGGGTGATCGGCGAGATCCTGCTGCGCGGCTACTCGGTGATGGAGGGGTACTACCGCGCTCCGGAGAAGACCGCCGAGGCGCTCGACGCCGACGGCTGGCTGCACACCGGCGACCTCTACAGCTTCACCCCCGAAGGCCAGGTCGCCTTCCACGGCAGGCTCAAGGACATGCTCAAGGTCGGCGGGGAGAACGTCGCCGCCGTCGAGATCGAATCCTTCGTCGCGCGCCACCCCGCCGTGGAGTGGGTGGAGGTGGTGGGCCGCCCGGACCCCCGGCTCGACGAGGTCCCGGTGGCCTTTGTCGAGGTCAGGGCCGGGCACACCGTCACCGAAGCCGAGCTCCTGGACTTCTGCGCGGGCCGCATCGCCCGCTACAAGGTGCCCCGGGCCTTCCACTTCCTGACCGCGGACGAGTGGCCCCGATCCGCCACGAAGATCAACAAGAACGAGCTGCGGGCCCGCGTCGCCGCGCCGGCGGCACCGCTCGCCGAGGTGGGAAGCACCTCGTGACCACACGACTGCGACGCACCCTGGTCACCGTCGCCGAGGTGCGGGAGGCCGCCGAGACGCTCCTGGAACCGGTTCCCGACGGGCCCGACCTCGACGGCCTCTCGGCCGCGCTGATCCGACTCGCCGTCCATGCCTCGGTCTGCACCCTCGATCCCGCCGGCATCGACGACGCCACCTGCCGGGCGCTCGACGCGGGCGCAACGCCCGAGCAGGTCCAGGAGACCCTCGTCCTGGTGTCGGCCCTCGGCGTCCACACCCTGATGGAAGGCACCCGGCGCCTCTCGGCGATCCTGCGCGAGCGCGGGACGCCGGCCGCGCCGATCGACGAGGAGCGGGCCGGGCTGCGGTCCCGCCTGCAGGGCGACGACCCCTACTGGGCGGACTTCGACCGCGAGATACCAGGCTTCCTGCACGCCCTGCTCGAGCACTCCCCCGGCGCCTACCAGGCGTTCTTCGCCTACTGTGCCCTGCCCTGGCGGAGCGGGACCGTCCGCGGGCGGCTCAAGGAGCTGATCGCGATGGCCTGCGACGCCACACCCACCCACCGGTACCTGCCCGGCGTCCGACTGCACCTGGCCAACGCCGTCCGCCTCGGTGCGGGACGCATTGCGATCCGCCGGGCGCTCGACATCGCCGCCGCGGCCCCCTCCCACCCAGGAGTGCCCGCAGCGGAGTGAGACGGCCGGGTGCGGGCAGGCTGCCCGCACCCGGTCCCGCTCACTTGACCAGGAAGCCCGCGTCGACCGGCAGCTGGACACCGGTCACGTAGCGCCCGGCGTCCGAGGCCAGGTAGACGATCGCGTTGCTGATGTCGACCGGGTCGACGGCGTCGACCGGCAGCGAGTTCAGCACCAGCTTCGCGAAGCCGGAGTTCTCCGCCATGTACCGCTCGACCACCGCGTTCTCCACCATCGGCGTGTGCACGCCGGTCGGGTGCACCGTGTTCACCCGGATGCTGTGCGGCGCAAGATCCACCGCGAAGTTGCGCATCAGACCGACCACACCGTGCTTGGCCGCCGTGTAGGCGTCCATCGCCAGGCTGCGGTTCGCCGCCGACTTCGACGCCGCCGTGGAGGCGGTCAACACGATCGCCCCGCCGTTGCCCGCCTCGATCATGATCGGTGCCGCGGCATCGACGGTGTTCCACACCCCGGTCAGGTTTACGTCGATGGTGTCCTGCCAGAACTGCCGCCGCTGGACCGGATCGGTCGGCTCATCGAGCGTCAGCGCGTACACGCCGGCGTTGGCGCACACGATGTCGAGCCGACCCAGTTCGGCCACACCCGCGTTCACGGCCTCACGCAGCGCCACTCCGTCCCGCACGTCCGCCACGCTCGCGACGATCCGCCGGTCCAACGCCTCGACCAACCGGACGGTCTCGTCGAGGTCCTCCTTGGTCGCCATCGGGATCTCCACCGACGGGATCTGCGCGCAGATGTCGACCGCGATGACGTCCGCGCCCTCCTCGGCCAGCCGTACCGTATGGCTCCGTCCCTGGCCCCGCGCCGCCCCGGTGACCAGCGCGACCTTGCCTTCGAGCACTCCCACGGATTCCTCCTCCTCGTCGAGGTGATACCCGAGGACGCTATCAACGTGAGCGTAAATCATCAACGCTCTCGTAAACGCGGCGAACCGAGGCTGGTCCGAGGTCAACCGCACCCAGCACGGCCCCCTGATCGACACGCTCGCGGCCGAGCGTTGGGGCCTCCCGGAACGGGACGGCGGCGCACTTCCGCGCATGGGCGAGCTGCTGATGCGCCAGCTGGACTCGCTGGGTTCTGGGGGACCCGGACACGCCGAAGGCGCCCCGGGGTCCGGGGCGCCTGGCGGGGTGAGGCGGCTCGTCAGAGGTCGAGGACGAGCCGGGGCGATCGGGAACGGGAACAGCACGGCATCATCACCTCGCCGGATTCCTGCTCCTCGGCGCTGAGGTAGGAGTCGCGGTGATCCGGCTCCCCCTCGAGGACGTAGGTCTCGCAGGTCCCGCAGGTGCCCTCGCGGCAGGAGGTCGGCAGGTCCACCCCCGCCGCCTCGATCGCCTCGGCCAGGGTCTGGTCGGCCCCGACGGTCAAGGTGATGCCCGAGGCGTCGAGCTCGACCTCGAAGGGGATGTTGGCCCCCTCGAGCGCACCCTCCTTGGGCCGGAACCGCTCCAGGTGAAGTGATCCTGCGGGCCAGCTCGCGCAGTGCTGTTCGACGGCGTCGAGCAATACGCCGGGTCCACAGCAGTAGACCGCGGTGCCCGCGACGGGGGTGCCGAGGATCGTGGCCAGATCGAGGAGGCCGTGGGTGTCCTGCGGCCACACCATGACCCGCTCGCCGTAGGCTGCGAGCTCGCCGCGGAACGCCATCGTGGACTCGTGGCGGCCGCCGTAGAACAGCCGCCACGGCTTCCCGGCGTCCTCACAGGCCGCGATCATCGGCAGGATCGGGGTGATCCCGATGCCGCCTGCGATGAAGAGGTACTCGCTCGCGTCGACCAGGGCGAAGTTGTTCCGTGGACCTCGGCACAAGACCTGGTCGCCGATGGCCAGCCGCTCGTGGACGTGAGCCGAGCCGCCACGGCTTTCGGGCTCCCGCAGGACGCCCAGCCGCCAGTGGGACAGGTCGGTCGGGTCCCCGCACAGCGAGTACTGCCGCTCCAGGTCCGGGCCGAGGACGAGATCGACGTGCGCGCCGGGCTCCCAGGTCGGCATCTTCTCCCCCACCGCGGGCTCCAGGCGCAGCGAGACGATCCCGTCCGCCTCGGCCTCGATCGCCGCGACGACCGCGGTCAGGTCCTCCGTCACGGCCCGAGCACCTTCGCGGCCACGGCCTTGGTCGCCTCGACGTCGCCGGTGAGCACCTGTACGGGGTTGACGACCATCATCTGGGTGATCTGGTCCTCGGTGACCCCGCGCTTGCGCAGCTCGGGCAGCACGTAGTCGGAGATGCGGTGGTGGTGCCAGTTCGGGGTGTGCCTCGCGCGCCACGACGGCGGGGTGTTGATCGAGAAGAACCCGGCGTCGTGGGAGATCGTGATCTTCTCGGCGTAGCCCTGCTCGAGGAGCTTCGCGAGGGTGTCGACGCGGGACTCGTCGTCGAGCACGAACTCCATGCCGAAGCGGTCCATGCCGATGAAGGAGCCGTTGTCCATCAGCTCCCGGAGGTAGTCGAGGTCTGTCGAGTCGCCGCTGTGCCCGATGACCGTGCGCTCGAGGTCCACGCCGTTGGCCTTGAACCACTTCTGCTGGTCGCGGCCGTTGGCGAAGTGGACGTTGGTGTGCGTGGAGATCGGCACACCGGTCTCGGCCTGGGCGCGGGCGGCGGCACGGTAGACCCGGTCGAGGTCGGGGGTGATGCCGTGCTCGTCGGTGACGATCTTGATGATCCCGGCCTTGACGCCGTCCGTGCGCGGGATGCCCTTGGTGATGTCCTCGACGAACATCGTCTCCAGCACGTCCGGGCCGCCGAGGGTCTTCCCGACCAGCCCGTCCGGACCGTGGGTGTGGAAGTAGGTCGGCAGATCCTTGGCGGTGTAGTAGCCGGTGGCCACGACGATGTTCAACGGCACGCCCTCGGCGAGGCGCTGCACGGTCGGGATGTCCCGGCCGAGCCCGAGCACGGTCAGGTCGACGAAGGTGTCGATGCCCTTGTCCTCGTGCAGGGAGGTCAGGCTCTTCCGGGCCCGCTCGAAGATCGCGGCCTCGTCGTACTCCGGGTGCACGATGTTCTGCTCGAGCTCCGGGTTGCGGGCCATGATGTGCTCGTGCATCAGCGTGGTGCCGATCTGCGTGCTGTCGATCGGGCCGCGCAGGGTGTTGACGGTGCTCATGCGGTGGCATCTCCTTCGATGTCGCTGGTGGGGTGCCTCAGGGCGTCGCGGCGGGCGCGGGCGGCGGCCAGGCCGGCCTTGAGGAAGCCGACGTCGGAGCCCGCGGTAACCAGGCGGAAGCCCCGGTCCGCCTCCGTGGCGGGGTCGCCGGTGATCCCGGCGGCGATGCCGGCTGTGGCGCAGGCGGCGACGATCTCGGCGACGGCGGCGCGGTGCCGTTCGTCGCGGTGGCCGGTGACCGGGTCGAGGCCGAGGCTCACGGCGAGGTCACCGGGCCCGACGTACACGCCGTGCACGCCGGGGACCGCGGTGATCTCCTTCGCCCGGGCGACCCCCTCCGCGGTCTCGATCATGACCAGGCACAGCACCTGGCCGTTGACCGTGGCCGGGTCCGGCCCGAGGCCGTACGCCGAACGGGTCGGCCCCCAGCTGCGCACACCCAGCGGCGGGTAGTGCGCCGCGACCGCGGCTCGCCGCGCGTCCTCGGCCGACTCGACGTTCGGCACGATGATCCCCTCGGCGCCGGCGTCGAGCGCCCGGCCGATCAGCACCGGGTCGTTGGCCGCGACCCGGACCAGCGCGGTGGTGCCGGTCCGGGCGGTGGCCCGCAGCATCTCCACCGGGCTGGCGAGCCCGCCCACGCTGTGCTGCTGGTCGAGGTAGAGGTAGTCGAACCCGGCCAACGCCAGGGTCTCCGCGACGTGCGGGTCCCCGGTATGGCAGGCCAGGCCGACGGCCGTTCCTCCCGACTCCAGGATCCCGCGGAGCCGGTTGGGGTGTGCCGCGGTGGCGACGGCGTAGCTCACGACAGGACCTTGTCCAGCCGATACCAGTCCCGCGCGGACTCGTGCATCACCTTGGGCCGCATGGACTCCGGCATGACGCTCAGCACCCGGGCGAGGTCGTCGGTGTGCAGGTGCGGGTAGTCCGTGGCGAACATGAGGACGTCCTCGGACCCCAGCCACTCGATGATCCGGCGGGCGTGCGCGTCCGGGCCGAGGTCGGCCGGGGCGATCGAGAACCGGAAGTGATCCCGGATGATCTCGGTGGGCAGCCGGTCGACCCACGGGATCTCGCGGCGCAGGCCCTTCCACTTCTTGTTGATGCTCCAGCTCCAGGTGGGCACCCAGGCGAAGCCGCTCTCCAGCATCGTCACCCGCAGCCCGGGGAACTTCTGGAAGATCCCCTCGTAGATCAAGGTGGTCAGCTGCGCACCGTAGACCTGGATCTCCGCCGCGTACTCCTCCGCGTACCAGGAGGCGTATCCGGTCGGGGAAGGCGCGTCCTCCGAGGTCCCGCCCCAGGCCAGGCCCATGACCAGGTCGTGGCGGGTCATGGCCTCGTACACCGGCCAGAACACCCGCTGCCCGTAGAGCCGCTCCGAACGCACCGGCATGGTGACCTGCACGATCCGCGGGTGCGAGCCCACGCGCTCGATCTCCGCCGCGGCCGCGGCGGGGTCGCGCGCCGGGACGACCATGGACCCGACGAGCCGCGGGTCACGGTCCAGCCACTCGGCGATCAGCCAGTCGTTGACCGCACGGGCCAGCGCCGGAGCCCAGTCCGGGTGGCGCAGCGAGTCCACCCCGTAGGCGGTGTTGACCAGCGCGAACTCGGTCCGCCACGGGTCCAGCACGTGCTGCTGGAGGTCCTCCAGCCGCGACGCGGGCGGGCGGCCCGCCGGCCGCCACTCGTCCCGCGCGGTGGTGGGCGCGTTCGGCGGGTAGGCCAGGGCCTGGCCGTTCGGGCCCTTCCAGCCGCGCTCCTGCGCGCCCTGCACCCACACCGGGTCGGTGTAGGGGAACAGGGCCTCCAGCGACGGCGGGGTGGCGTGGACGTCGCAGTCGATCACGGGGCCGGTCCACACGGCGTCGCGCGTGGTGCCGTGGAGCAACGGAGCGGTCACTTCGCACCTCCTCGTGCGGGCCGCAGGGACAGCACGATGTAGTCGGACTCGACCGTCACGTCGACGGTCTCGGCGGTGTACGGGCCGGGGATCCGGTCCAGCTCGCCGCGCTCGAGCGCGGCCTGCACCTCGTCCGCGCCCTCGAGCGCGACGGGGAACGACCGGGCCCGCATCCGCGGGTTCCAGTAGGACCGGCCGTCCTCCACGTCGAACTCCCAGTTGTGGTACGGGCAGGTCACGAACGTCTGGCCGGTGTCGAGGCTAACCTCGCCGGGCACCGGCGAGTCGATCTGGTTGACCACGCCGCCCTCGCACAGCGGCGCGCCGAGGTGCGGGCAGCGGTTGAGCATCGCGTAGAAGCGGCCGTCGATGTTGAACACGCCGATCTCGCGGCCACCGGCCTGGACGATCCGACGCTCCCCCGGTGCGATCTCGTCCACCCGGCCGACCACGAAACGGGTCGTGCGCTGGGTCCTCTCCGTGGTGGTCATGCGGCCTCCAGCCAGCTCGGGTCGAGGTCCGCCACGGCGGGGCAGCCCAGCAGCCGCATCGTCCGGACCATCTCGGTGCGCAGGTTCTCCAGCACGCGCTCGACGCCCGCGGTGCCCGCCGCGGCGAGCCCCCAGGCGGGCAGCCTGCCGACGAGCACCGCGCGGGCGCCCAGGGCCAGTGCCTTCAGCACGTCGCTGCCGCGGCGGATCCCGCTGTCCAGCAACACCTCCGCGTGCTCGCCGATGGCCTCGACGACCTTCGGCAGGGCGGTGAGGGTGGCCGGGGAGCCGTCGAGCTGGCGGCCACCGTGGTTCGACACGATGACGGCGTCGGCGCCCGCGTCGACCGCCCGCCGCGCGTCCTCGGGCGTGATGATGCCCTTGACCACGAGCGGGCCGTGCCAGTTCTCGCGCAGCCAGCCGAAGTCGGCCCAGGTCGGCGAGTGCGAGCCGGCGCCGCCCTTGGTCATCTCGGTGAGCACCATCGGCTTGCCGTCGACGGTGACCTCGGCGGTGTTGGGGATCTCGAACGGCAGCCCGTCGAGCAGGTACCGGATCAGCCAGGCGGGCTTGGGCAGCAGCTGGGGCGCGAGCTTCACGGCGTTGCGGGCGTTGACCCGCATCGAGTAGCTGAAGCCGTTCTTGTAGTCCCGGGACCGGAAGCCCGCCACGGCGGTGTCCACGGTCACCACGAGCGCGGAGTAGCCCGCCGCCGCGGCCCGGCCGACCAGTTGCTCCATCGTCGACTGGGAGGAGAACCGGTAGAGCTGGAACCACTGGGGCCCGTCGACCGCGGCGATGTCCTCGAGGGTGTAGCCGGCCGCGGAGCTGGCCACGTGGATCGAGCCGGCGCGCGCGGCGCCCGTCGCCAGCCCGAGGTCGCCGTCCGGGTGGACCAGGCGCATCCCCCCGCACGGGGCGGTGAGCACCGGCAGGTCGATCGGCGTGCCCAGCACCTTCGTCGACAGGTCCGGCTCGTCGACCCAGGTGGCCATGCGCGGGGCGAACGCCACGTCCTCGAACGCGCGGGCGTTGCGGCGCAACGTCACCTCGCCCTCGGAACCGCCGTCGACGTACTCCCGGATGCCTCGCGGCAGGACCCGGGCCGCGGCGCGCTGAGCGTCCGCGGAGTCGAGCAGCCGGGCGGCCCGCCTGCGGCACGTGGCCTCGACCAGCGCGCTCACGCCGGGATCCCGTGCCCGGGCCGCAGCGGGATCTTGTAGAGGGCGCTCGCGTTCTCCCCCAGGATCCGACGGCGGCGCTCGATCGGCATGGTCTTCGGCACCGACTCGTGCGGGGAGTCGAAGTCCCAGTGCGGGTAGTCGGAGGAGAACATCAGCCGGTCCGCGAAGCCGGACTCCTCGAACATCGCGTAGACGTCCGGCACCCAGGCCGGCTTCTCGGGCTCCTCGATCGGCTGAGTGGAGAACCAGAAGTGCTCGCGCAGGTACTCCGAGGGTTTCCGGGTCAGGTGCGGCAGCTCGTCGCGCAGCTTGTCGAAGGTCGCGTCGAGCCGCCAGGAGAACGGCACGGCCCAGTCCCAGCCCAGCTCCAGCAGCGCGATCTTCAGCTTCGGGAACCGCTCGAACACACCCTCGAAGACCAGGCTGGACACCATCGAGATCGGCAGCACCGCGAACGCCGCGTGCATCTCGGCGTAGAAGTTCTGCCGCCCCGCGCCGGTGGGCTGGCGGCCCATGCCCGGCACGTGGAAGCCCAGCGGGATGTCGTAGTGCTCGCACGCCTCGAAGATCGGCCAGTAGCGCTGCTTGCCCAGCGGGTCCTGCCCGGCCGGCGACATCAGCACCTGCACGTAGGAGTCGCCGTTCGGGCCCTCCTTGCAGCGGACGATCTCGTCCGCGGCGCCCGCGAGGTCGCGGGGCAGGGTGATGCTCGCCTTGAACCGGTCGTCCGCGCCCGCCCAGGTGTGGGCCAGGGCGTCGTTGTAGGCACGATAGATCGCGAACGCGCACTCGTAGGGCATGTTCGCCCCGCCGTGGGTGATGATGTAGGTCTGCGGGCAGGTCAGCACCACAGCAGACATGTCGTACTTGTCCACCACCTGCTCCACGGCCAGGTGCGGGTCCACACCGACCCGCCCGTGCTCGTCCACTGCGTCGAGCCGGTGGGTGAACTCGCGCTGCGAGGGCGACACCCCGCCGCCGAAGCTGCCCAGGCCGTAGCGCGCGATGTAGTCGCGCCAGCGCTGCGGCAGGTGCTCGGCCACCTGCGGGTCCGTCGGCAGGGGCATCGGGTGGAAGTCGGTGTCGATGATGCCGAGCTTCTCCTCGACCGGGGTCTCGGCCGGGCGGACGTCGGTGAGGGTCATGGTTCGCTCCTTACAGGGCGCTGCGGCTGGTCTCGGCGGCGAAGAACACCGCGACGACCGTGAGCAGGCAGGTGGCGCCGATGAACAGGGAGATCCCGGTCGTCCCACCGGTCGCGGCCAGGATGGACGCGCAGATGAGTGGGGCGAAGCCGCCGCCGACGGTGCCGGCGATCTGATAGCCGAGGGAGGCTCCGGTGTAGCGCTGGGTCGTGGGGAACAGCTCGCCGAGCCACGCCCCGAGCGGGCTGTAGACGATGGCATGGGTGAACGCCGCCAGCGAGATGCCCAGATACATCGCCCCGACGCTGCCCGTGTCCATCAGAGCGAACATGACCGGGATGCTGAGCGCCTGCAGCACCGCGCCGACCCCGACGACGAGCCTGCGGCCCCACAGGTCGGACAGGTAGGCGAAGACCGGCTGGAACACCAGGCCGATCGCCGCGGAGATGAGCACGGCGTTGAGGATGTCCGCCCGGGGGAAGCCGTCCTGGATGCCGTAGCTGACGATCCAGGTGCCGTACACCGCGCTCGCCGCGAACGCACCCAGCACCAGCGCGATCGACAGCAGCAGGTTCTTCGGGTGGCGCAGCACCTCAACCAGGGGCACCTTCGGCGCCTCGGCCTGCTGCGCCTGCTCGCGGGCCTGCTTGAAGATCGGGCTTTCCTGGACGCCGAGCCGGATCCACAGGCCGATGACCACGAGCACGGCCGAGATCAGGAAGGGGATCCGCCAACCCCAGTCGAGGAAGGCGTCTCCGGTGAGCGCCGAGGCCAGCGCGAACACACCGTTGGCCAATAGGATGCCGCCGTAGAGACCCATCTGCGCCACCGAGCTGGACAGCCCGCGGCGCTTGGGCGCGTGCTCCATCGTCATCAGCACGGCGCCGCCCCACTCACCACCTGCGGAGACGCCCTGGATCAGGCGCATCAGCACCAGGAGCAGCGGCGCGGCGATGCCGATCGTCGCGTATGTGGGCAACAGACCCACGACCGTGGTGGACACGCCCATCAGCACGATGGACAGCACGAGCATGCCCTTGCGGCCCACACGGTCGCCGAAGTGGCCCCAGATGACGCCGCCGATAGGCCGGGCGATGAAGCCCGCGGCCAGGGTGGCGAACGAAGCCAGCGTGCCCGCAGTGGAGCTGAACTCCGGGAAGAACAGCTGGTTGAACACTGCCGCGGACGCGATGCCGAACAGATAGAAGTCGTACCACTCGATCACGGAACCGAAGAAGCTCGACAGGAGCACTCGGTTCCGCATGCGGCGGCTGGATTGCTGCGATGGATCGACTGCCGGAGTGCCGTCGGCACTGCGGGCAGCGATCTGCGAGTCGGTCACCGTCGACCTCCGTGGTGGGAGCACGATCGGGCGACTACCCGATCGTATATTCTTGTGCAGAAGAATATACGTTCAACCCGGCGCACTGTCCAGAGCCTGTGACCTGGGTGCCTACGTGACGATGTGGCAAGCTCGACGTCCGCCCATGCCCCTGCGCACGCGGCCCTCGCCTGCACGTGTGCTGACTGGTGGAAGCGCGGCCTCGCGATCTCGACAGTCATCGGGGCGAGCTCGTCGACTCAGCCGCGCATCAGGCCGTGTCATCGGCACACCCTGGGCGGCGGTGAGCGCCCCGCGACCCGAGGAGATGCACGCCTCGGCACCGATCGGACCCTCGGCGGGGCGCTCGGGCGCTCGATTCCGGTCTGCTCCCGGCGGGTCAGCCGGCGAGCCGGCCTGGACCCCGAGGGGTCTGCGGCGCGTCCGGCTCGCCCCAGAAGTCCAAAGAGTCCAGCCACTGCATGAGCAGATCGCCCGTGCCCATGAAGTGCTCCTTGGCCAGCAGGCGTGCCTGGTCGACGTCCCCGGCGGCGATGGCGTCGATCAGAGGGGTGTGCTGGGTGCGATTCACCTCGGACCAACCCGGCACGACGTGGAAGTTCTCCGGGAACTGCAGGGGGACGAGCCTGCTCGCCGCCTCGGCGAACCACTCCAGCTTGGGGGCGTCCGCGATCACCGACACGTAGTGGTGCAGCGCCGAGTTCAGCGAGGTGGCCAGGTGCCCGTCGGCCGGGTCTGCGCCGCGGATCTGCGCGTCCAGCTTTCGCAGCTCGTCCACGTCCCGGGCCGTGGCCCGGGTGGCGGCACGTGCCGCGAGCTCCCCTTCGGCGGTGCCCCACATCAGATAGGTGTCCTCGACGTCCTTACGGCGGACCGCCGACACCCGGAAGCCCCGGTTCGGCTCGTGGGTCACCCAACCGTCCTGGGTCAGCAGCAGCAGCGCCTCTCGAACCGGCGTCACACTCACTCCGAGCTGCTCCGCCAACTGCCCGAGTCGCAGGGGCTCGCCCGGCTGCACGGTGCGGGCCATGATCTGGTCCCGGATCGCGCTCGCGACGTTGCCGCGCAGCTGCTCCTTGCCCGTCCGACCCACGCGCCGATCCTACCGAGCCACCCAGTCGCCGACAGTGATGGTGCGATGACGCAAGGTCGACACTCCTCAAGGCCGTCGCCGCCAAGCTTTCGTACGAGAGGGACGTGGCGGCGTCCTCGGACGGGCACAGGGGTCTGCGCGTGCGCGATCCCCCGTCACGCAGACGACGGGGACCATGCCCGACTCAGCAGGTTAGGACGAGGCGTCGAGGTAGATCGTCTTAAGCACCTGGTAGCCGTGCAGGCCCTCCGGGCCGAGCTCGCGGCCGATTCCGCTGGTCTTGACCCCACCGAAGGGCGCGGTCGGGTCGTTGACGTAGCCGTTGATCCCGATCGTGCCGGACACGACGCGGCGGGCCAAGGCCTCGCCCCGCTCGCCGTCGCGGGTCCAGACCGAGCCGCCGAGGCCGAAGTCGAAGTCGCTGTCGTTGGCGAGCGCGACCGCCTGGTCCTCGTCGGCGTACGGAATCACCGATAGCACCGGACCGAAGATCTCTTCCTGGGCGATCGTGTGCTTGTTGTCCATATCGGCGAACACGGTCGGCTGCATGAACCAGCCGTGGTCGAGGCCGTCCGCGCGTCCGCCGCCGACGGTCAGCCGAGCACCCTCGGCCTTGCCCTTGGCGATGTAGCCCTCGACCCGGTCCCGCTGCACGCGGAGACCAGCGGACCGACCTGGGTCGTCTCCGCCAGCGGGTCCCCGGCGCCGGTCGCGGCGCTCGGGACGGACTCCCGGACGTTCACGCTCTGCCGTGCATGAACGGATCACGTCCCATCGGATGGTGGAGATCGTTTGCGACGATCAGCTCATCGCTTCGGAGCGAGCCAGGACGCATCCCGACATCACGTGCAGGTTGCGACGTCCGCCAACGGGAAGTACAGGGCGGTACACGCGCACTACTCCCCTCCCTGACCTCCTAGAAGCGGCAGTGCTGACGGGAGATCCCTCTCCAGCCCCTGAGGGCGGCACCGTTCGACGCCATTTCGTGTCACGCCCGTGTCATGACACACTCGAGTTGAGCGTGTCGGGTAGACGTTTCTCCTGGTCAAAGGGTGGGCGCGGCAGGGATCGAACCTGCGACCGCTCGGGTGTAAAGCGCGCACTACCTCCCTCTCGGGCCTTCTACCAGCAACAAGGCTGGCGCCGACAGCCTCTCCAGCCCCATTGGCAGCGCCCTTGAACGGAATTTCGTGTCATGAGTGGTGTCATGAGATCGCAGGCCTATGACGCAGTTCGGTCTCGATCGAGAGATCTGATCATTACCGCTGGCCACAGCAGTCGTAGCTCGGATGGAGATCGGTGCGTGCCGCCTGCTCCGTCGTCAGCAGAACACGCGCTCCCTGAACTGGGGAGGTGGGGTCTCCCCGACCTTGACCGCCGAGGTGGCGATCGAGGTCGGGGAGCGATGATCAGGCTGCCTTCTGCTGGGTCGCGTAGTTCTTGTGACGTGCCGCCTCCAGCCCAGCGAGGTGGCCGAAGACCAGCCCGAGGGAGATCGTTCCTCCGGCGCCACCGTAGAAGCCCTTGGTGGGGGCGCCTCCGGCGTTGCCCGCGGCGTAGAGGCCCGCGATGACGTTGCCGTCGGTGTCCAGTGCTCGCCCGTGCGCATCGGTCCTGGGACCGCCCACGGTGCCCAGGGCGCTGGCCTCGACCTTCAGGGCGTAGTAGGGCGCGGTGTCGACCGGCGCCAGGACGCTGGACCTCGGACTCTTGAGCACCGGGCGGATGATCCTGCCCAACGGCCCGACGACGACCGAACGGAGTTGTTCGGGCTTGTCCTTCCTCGCTGCCCATCCGGCGAGCTTGTTCACGACCGGGCCGATCGCCGCGGCGATCCGTTGCCGGGCCTTCGCGGTGGCAGCGGGGAACCGCGCGTCGGGAGAGTATCTGCCCAGCCGCGGGTAGAACGCGCCGAAGTAGCGGTCGAACAGGGTCTCGCCGCGGTGGAACTGCGGGTCGCGCGCCCGGCGGGCCTCGGGGTTGAACCGGTCGACGGTGCGGAGCAGTCCCATCTCGTCGACGCCGATGTCCGCCGCCAGCTCGGCGAGAGTGTCGGCACGGTGGAGGTAGTCGGGCACCTCGCCGCCCGGGGTGATGCCGAAGATGCCGAACTTGTTCCAGTAGTTCTGGTCGAAGATCAGCCACGCGGTCGCGTTGGGCATGGCCCCGGTTTCGGGGTCGACCTCGCGCATGATCGCGCCGAACTGGTCGTAGGCCAGCGCCTCGTTGGCGAAGCGCGCACCCTTGCTGTTGACCATGATGCTGTGGGGTAGCGCGCGCTCGCCGAGGAAGACGCGGCTGAGCGGTCGTCCCTCCAGCTCCTCGCCGGGCAGCTGCACCCCCGGCATCCACCAGGCGTCCTGCATACCGGTCAGGTCGGCACCCACTTCCTCGGCAAGCTGGACGGCGATGCCGTCGTGCCCCTTGGGGGAGACCTGGGTGCCGAAGGGTGCGTCGAGATGGGCCGTGGTCAGCTCGGTCGAGCTCTCGAAGCCACCGCTGGCCAGCAGGACGCCCCCGGTGGTGTGCACCGAGTGCTCGGTCCCGTGGGCGCGTACAACGACTCCGCGTACTCCCGACTCGTCGGTGATGAGCCGGACGGCGGGTGCCTCGACGCGGAAGTCTACACCGTTGCGCAGACCGGCTTCGAGCAGCGCTCCCACAAGCGCCGGGCCGGCCAGCCATGCTTCGTCGATGCCCATGCCGCCGAGGAGCCAGAACGGGAGTGGGTTCTTCGCCATGCCGGTGGTCAGGGCCGGCCGCACAAACTTCGCGGCCTCGCCCAGTCCCCGGGGGGAGTACGGGCCGGGGAACAGCGCCCTCCCGATGGAGGCGCCGTCGATGTCCGAGCGGTAGTCCGGCCAGATCGTCGGGATCCAGCCGAAGGCGGTGTGCTCCTCGATGTAGCGGGCGACATGGGGGCCGGTCTCCAGGAACTTCTCGATCATGGCGTGGTCGAGGACCTCGTCGCGGCCCTGGCCGAAGATGTAGCGCCGAGCCTGGTCCAGATCGTCCTCGATCTTCAGCTCCTTGGTCGAGAAGCCATGGTCAGGAATCCATGCAGCACCCGCGGAGATGCCAGTGGCGCCGCCGACGAGCTCGCGGGACTCCAGGACGAGGACGCGGGCGCCCTCCTTGGCGGCGGTGAGCGCCGCCATCAGGCCGGCGCCGCCGGACCCGACGATGACGACGTCCACCTCGGTCGGGATGCCCTCCTCTGGCACCCTGCCGATGGAGCCGGGGAACTGGTTGGAACTGTTGGTCATGTCTTCCTCCTCTGAGTTGGGTGCATTACGGCGGTCGCCGCGCTGGGTCGTCGGGCGCTACCAGTTGGCAGGCGCGTCGCTGGCCGGGAAGGAGTCGTGCCCCCAGATGTCGACGATGTCCGGCACAGTCGTCGCGGCGTCGACGCGGCGCTTCGGGTGCGCGGGAGAAGCCGGCAGCTCTGAACGCGGGCGTCCCTCTCCTGCCACACGTGGGGCGGTGCGTGAGGCAGTGAGTGTCACGGTCATCTCGCACTCCTTCGATTGGCGGGCTTCACTGTGTGCAACCAACAAGATGGTTGGACTAATCCAATCAAAGTAGTGACGGTAGTCTCGCCGCATGGATCGAGGAGCGCCCGGGCCCGCTGCTGACGCCGCCGGCGCGCTCGAACGAGCCGTGCCGATGTTGGTGCGGTGGTTCACGCGCAGCGACGTCAAGCGCTCGATGCTTGCGGACGCGGAACCGAACCTCTCCTGGACCGATGCCTGGTTGTTGGGCCGGATCACCGATACCGGACCCGTCCGGCTGTCCGAGCTGGCCGACTGGCAGGAGGTCGACCGCTCCACGATGACCACCCAAGTCCGGCGGCTGGAGATCTTGGGACTGGTCGACCGCGACGCCGACCCGCGGGACGGCCGGGCGGTCCTTGTCAGCGCCACGCGCGCAGGGGCTGCGCGCCATCGACGAACGAAGCAGACAGCCCGCTCGCTCTACGAGAAAGTCCTCGCCGATTGGACAGACGACGAGTTGAAGGCCGCCGCGCAGGTAGCGCGCCGACTCGTCGCGACCCTAGAACGCTCAGACCGCCGCCCTGCATGAGCGCTGGGACGACGCACATGACCCTGACCGGCGAGCGCCGCGGCGGAAAGACCCACCCTTGCCTGGTGGAAACGCCGATCGCCCGGTTTGCATGTCCGTGCGTTGTTCAACCAGCGGCGACGCTGGCCCTCCGATTCACAGTGACGTGGCTCGTGCCCTCCTTAGTTACAGCGCGGGGGTCTTCTCCACGCTGCCGTCGCAGAAGGCCGTGGCAGTGGACCGGGGAGGCCGGATGGCGCTGTTCGTGGGCGATGACTGGGTCGAGGACCACCACGACGTGGAGATCCTCGACCAAGACCGGGAAACGGTTGGGCCGGGCCCGGTTGCCCGAGGGCATGGCTGGGATGGCCCGGCTGCACGAGTTGATCGCCGAGCACCTCGACGACGACGCGGTCGACCCGGAGTCCGGGACGCTCGCCGCGGGGGCGGTGGTGGTCGGAATCGAGACCGACCGCGGCCCGTGGGTCACCGCGCTGGCCGCGGCCGGCTACCAGGTTCGCCATCAACCCGATGTCGGTAACCCGTTACTGGGAGCGCCACTCCACCGCGGGGGCGAAGTCCGACCCGGGTGACGCACGTGCTGGCCGAGATCGTGCGCCTTGACCTGGACCACCACCGGCCGGTCGCCGGGGACAGCGCGCAGGTGGAGCGGCTGAAGATGATCGCCCGAACCCGCCAGACGCTGGTCTGGGACCGGACCCGGCACGCCCAGCGGCTGCGGGCGGCGTTGCGCGAGTACTTCCCCGCGGCCCTGGACGCGCTCGCCGCGGAGAAGCTCGAGCTGACCGATCCGGACGCGTTGGAGTTGCTGGAGCGGGCCCCGGACCCGGATCGGGCGGCCCGGCTGTCCCAGTCGAAGATCGTCGGGATCTTGAAGCGGGCCCGTCGTCGTGATGTCGAGGCCCGCGCCGAACGGATCCAGTCGGTGTTGCGGGCTCCGGCGCTGCGCCAGCCGCCCGTGCTGGAGTCGGCCTATGCCACCGTCGCCACCACCCAGATCCGGCTGCTGGTCGGGATCATCGCCCAGCTCCCGGGTCGCGACCACCAGCCACCTTCACCGGACCGAGCGCCCAGCCAGCGCGCGGCGGTTAGAGGTCGAGCTCAGCGTCCGCTGAAGATGTGGCGGGGCTGCGCCCGGTCGGCCGTTCGGCCAGGTCCCGTGTGAAGCGTTCAAGAAGCGCCGCGAGGGTTCGGCGGTCCTCAGCCGGCCAACTGTGAAGGATCTCGTCGAAGACCGCGGCGCCCACCGCGTCCATGTCCCGCCGCACCCGGCGCCCACGGGCGGTGGCGACCAGAAGGACACCGCGCCGGTCGCGAGGATCGGGTCTGCGCTCGAGCACCCCACGCTCCTCAAGACGCTTGACCGGTGGGACGACGGTCGACTTGTCCACGCCCTTGGCCTCGGCGAGCTCCGAGACCCGCATCGGCCCGTGCGCCGCAACGGTGCGCAGCAGATCCACCTCCACCACTGACAGTTCCCGCCCGGACGCACCGAGCAGCCGGCGACGCACGTCGCCGCGGGTCGCCCACCGCACAATCTGTGTCACCCCGGCGAGCACCCGCTTCCCGACCTCTTCCGGCTCGTCCGGCTTCGCCCGCTGCGTCGTCTCCTCGACCATCCCGCGAGCCTACTCACAGTATATGGATGGAACAACCCAACTTTCCATCCCGTTGGGCCAGGTGAAAGGCAAGCGAGATGACGAGAGGACACCACATGAGCGCCACCTACAGCCACGACCAGCGCCCTGCGCGCACTGGCTCGCAGGTACTGCGGGAGTTCGACAGCTACGGGCAGGCTCAGGAGCTGGTCGACCGGCTCGCGGATCGAGGCTTCCCGGTCGGGGTGGTGCGGATCGTCGGTACCGGGATCAGGACCGTCGAGCAGGTCACCGGGCGGCTGACGAAGGGTCGCGCCGCTGCCGCCGGAGCTGCAGGCGGCGCCTGGTTCGGTCTACTGGTGGGCCTGCTGTTCGGCCTGCTCACGCTCGGATCGGAGACCGGGGTGGTGGCAGCTCTCTTCGGTGGCCTCGTGCTCGGTGGGCTCTGGGGCGCGGCATTCGGGTTCGTCGCGCAGTGGGCCAATCACGGGCAACGCGACTTCGCCAGCGTCGAGAACCTCGAGGCGGCCCGCTACGCCGTGGAGGTCGAGTCCGGCTGCCTCGACGAGGCCGCTCGCGTCGCCGGAATTGCCTGATATCCGACCGTCCTGGCGGCGGTCGATGCCGCTGACTGCGGTCGTCCGTTGATCACGGTGGGCTGGGGCGGTCGACGCTGGGCGAATGTCCAGGATGCATCTTCCCAGTCGGCTCAGCCTCCGGTTCCTACCTCCACCCATCGTGGCCGCCTCGTGTGTCAGCGGCGCGATGCCCCCGGCCTGACCTGGCCGGGCCCAAGCTGACGGGAGTACCTCATGGCCGTGCCGGGGTCCGTGTGGGCGGTGACGATCGTCGGGATTGTCGCCCTGCTCGCCTTCGACTACGTCTTCCACGTACGCAAGGCGCATGTCCCCAGCCTGCGCGAGGCGGCCGTCTGGTCGGCCCTCTACGTCGGGATCGCGATCCTGTTCGGTGTCGCCGTCACGGCCTTCGGCGGCGGCACGATGGGCGCCGAGTACTTCGCCGGCTACGTCACCGAGAAGGCGTTGTCGGTCGACAACCTCTTCGTGTTCCTGATCATTATGGCGAGCTTCAAGGTGCCGCGGGCCGACCAGCAGAAGGTCCTGCTGTTCGGCATCGTGTTCTCCCTGATCGCCCGGACCGGGTTCATCTTTCTCGGCGCCGCGCTGATCAACTCGTTCGCCTGGGCCTTCTACCTGTTCGGCCTGATCCTACTGGTCACAGCGATCAACCTGGTCAGGCCCGCCTCGCGGGACGACGGCGGCGAGAACGTCGTGGTCCGGGTCGCCCGGCGGGTCTTCCACACCTCCGAGCGCTACGACCGGGACAAGCTGTTCACCGTGGAGAACGGCAAGCGGGTCATGACCCCGATGCTGCTGGTCATGGTCGCGATCGGCGGGACCGACATCCTGTTCGCGCTCGACTCCATTCCGGCGATCTTCGGGCTGACGCAGAACGTCTACCTGGTCTTCACCGCCACCGCGTTCTCCCTGCTCGGGCTCCGCCAGCTCTACTTCCTCATCGACGGGCTCCTCGACCGGCTGATCTACCTCAGCTACGGCCTCGCCGCGATCCTGGGTTTCATCGGCGTCAAGCTGGTCCTGCATGCCTTGCACGAGAACAACGTTCCGTTCCTCAACGACGGTCAACCCGTCGACGTCGTCGAGATCAGCACCGGGCTGTCCCTCAGTGTGATCGTCGGAGTTCTTGCCATCACCGTGCTCGCCTCGCTGACCAGCGCCAGGGGCAAGGCGCAGAAGGCGGTGTCCGCCGCTCGCCGGCACGCGACCGACTATCTCGACGGGGCGGAGGACCCGGCCCGCCGGGAGGACACCTTCGGCAAGCTCCTCGCCGAGCAAGCGAAGATCCGCGCGCTGCCGGAGAAGTACCGCGCGCGGATCCGCGACGAGCGGGAGCTGATGTCCCTGCTTCACCGCGTTCACGCCGAACACGGCTCCACCTTCGCTCCGTGACGGGGCGGCAACGAAACCATCTTCAACACCGCATGAAGCGGTGCTTTGCAGGACCGAGAGCGAGAACGGGCAAGGCCAGCCGGAGAAGGGAGCATGTTCGTGCAGTCACCCCGAGGGGAGCTCGAGCTCCACGCAGTGCACAGCGTCGTGGGCGTGAGCGACGTCCTCGAGCTGGCCGATCAACTCGATCGGCTCATCAGGCCAACTGGCATGCTGTGGCGGATCGAGGCGATGACGGGACTGCGGCTTGGTGAGCTGGAGGCTTTGCTCGCGGTCTCCGAGGGTGCAGATCATGCACGCGCGGTCGCTCGCGCCACCCGCCAGCCGGAGGCTGCTGCGGCTGCCACCGTGCAGACACTGCTGCAGCGCGCTCTCGTGGGCCGCCATCACCATCCCGCGGCGAGCGGCGCGTCCACAGCGCGGATGCTGCACATCACCGAACGGGGGCGGATCGTCGTGCAACAGGTCGTAGCCATCCGCATCCGGCTGGCCGAGGCGCTGGTCCTGGCACTGGGCGAGCACCGCACACGAGCCATTCGCGTGAGCATCGAGCAACTCGCAGGCGTCCTGGAAGAGCCGGGCGCCACCCGATCTGCCCGGCCCTGAGCTCGAGCGATCGGCCGGGCGAGGAGGTCGATGACGACACACGCCGCCGCGAACACTGCCCTGCCTCGGACGAGGACGGGTCTCCCCTTAGCAGTCGAACACGGAATCCTCGGGCCAGGGCCAACCCGTGGCGAGGGCCGCGTGCGACCGTGTCGGCGGGCGTTGCTCGACCGGCGAAAGGCTGCGACCGACCAGGACCCGGAGCGGCGGTACGGCACACCTGCTCAGGGAGCTGGCCTAGCTGGCCCCTGCTGTGCGGCGGTTTCGATCGGAACCAGCAGCTGGTGGGCGAGGGTCTGGAGCAACTGGGCGCGGAAGGCCTCGGGCGACCAGCCGCGTTCCTCGACCAGGTGCTGCCATGCGGTGACGTGGCTGAGGGTCCAGGCCCAGTCCGCGGCGGCGTCGACGGTCCACGCCGCAGCGAGGGTGCCGTTGTCCTGAACACGGAAGAGGGCGGCGTGCAGGGCGGTGTGAAGCCCGCTGAGCCGCTCGGCGACGGCGTCGTTTTCGTCCCGTCCGGCGCGGAGTAAGTGGACTGCGACGGGGTAGATGCGCGGCAAGTGGTCGCACCAGGCGTGCAGGAGCGCGGTGAACGCCTCCACTGGAGGCAGTCGGCGCGCCTGCTCGACCGCAGCGGTGAAGCCGAGGGAGTCATCGAGGTGTCGCACCAGGGCCGAGAGCAAACTGGCACGGGACGGGAAGTGGAGATACACGCCCTGCCGAGAGACTCCGCTGGCCCGCGCCACCCCGGAGACCGTGACATGCGCGGCACCGCTGGCGGTGAGCAGTTCGACCGCCGAGTAGAGGATCCGCTCACGGGTGGACGACAGGGACGACGTCCCGGAGGCGACCTCTGCCCCGGAGGCGTCTTCTTCAGCGGTTCCGATGGGCGCCTCGCTCATGCGACTCACACTATGCCCCAGTTGACGCCCGTCAATAGCAAGGTTGACAGATGTCTAGTCCCCGGTGACGCTAGACCCGCTTACCTGAAACCCTTGCTTGCTTGCCTGCAACCCCCACTAGACGGAGCGAAGGCATGACTGCTGTCGAGCCGAAACCGACCGCCACCCGCCCGTACCCGACACGTCGGACCGGTAAGGGGTCCACGTTCCTGAAGATGCTGCGCACGACGGACCCCAAGGACATCGCGATCCTCTACCTGGTCACGTCGTTCGGCTTCTTCATGGCCGGCGGGGCGATGGCGCTGCTGATCCGCGCGGAGCTGGCCCGGCCCGGGCAGCAGTTCCTGTCGAGCGAGCAGTACAACCAGCTGTTCACCATGCACGGCACGATCATGCTGCTGCTCTACGCAACACCCATCATCTTCGGCTTCGCGAACTACATCGTCCCGCTGCAGATCGGCGCCCCGGACGTCGCGTTCCCGCGATTGAACGCCTTCTCCTACTGGCTGTTCCTGTTTGGCGGGCTGATCGTGCTGTCCGGGTTCCTCACCCCCGGCGGCGCCGCGGACTTCGGCTGGTTCGCCTACACCCCGCTGTCCGACGCGGTCCGTTCGCCGGGCGCGGGTGCGGATGTATGGATCATGGGCCTGGCGGTCGCCGGTCTGGGCACGATCCTCGGCGCCGTCAACTTCATCACCACGATCGTCTGCATGCGGGCTCCGGGCATGACGATGTTCCGGATGCCGATCTTCACCTGGAACATCTTCATCACCGCGCTGCTGATCCTGATCGCTTTTCCGATCTTGACCGCTGGCCTGTTGGGGCTTGCGGTCGACCGCCACCTCGGCGGGCATGTGTTCGACCCGGCCAACGGCGGGGCGATCCTGTGGCAGCACATGTTCTGGTTCTTCGGCCATCCCGAGGTCTACATCGTGCTGCTGCCGTTCTTCGGGATCATGTCGGAGATCATCCCGGTGTTCGCGCGCAAGCCGATCTTCGGCTACAAGACCCTCGTGTTCGCCACGATCGCCATCGCGATGCTCTCCAGCGCCGTGTGGGCACACCACATGTACGCGACCGGGGCGGTCCTGCTCGCCTTCTTCTCCTTCACGACCTTCCTGATCGCGATCCCGACGGGAATCAAGTTCGTCAACTGGATCGGCACGATGTGGAAGGGCAAGCTCACGTTCGAGACGCCGATGCTGTTCTCGATCGGCTTCCTCGCGACATTCCTCTTCGGCGGCCTGACCGGCGTGCTGCTGGCCTCCCCACCGATCGACTTCCACGTCTCCGACACGTACTTCGTGGTGGCGCACTTCCACTACGTGCTGTTCGGTTCGATCGTGTTCGGCGTCTACGGAGGCATCTACTTCTGGTTCCCGAAGATGACCGGCCGGATGCTCGACGAGCGGCTCGGTAGGCTGCACTTCTGGCTGACCTTCATCGGCTTCCACACCACCTTCCTGGTCCAGCACTGGCTGGGAAACGAGGGCATGCCACGCAGGTACGTCGACTACCTCGACACCGACGGTTTCACCACGCTCAACATGATCAGCTCGGTCGGATCGTTCGTGCTCGGCGCGTCCGTGCTGCCGTTCATCTGGAACGTGTTCCGCAGCTACCGCTACGGCCGCGTGGTCACGGTCGACGACCCGTGGGGCCACGGCAACTCGCTCGAGTGGGCCACCAGCTGCCCGCCGCCGCGGCACAACTTCACCGAGCTGCCCCGGATCCGCTCCGAGCGCCCGGCCTTCGAGCTGCACTACCCGCACCTGGTGGAGCGGGCCCGCGCCGAGGCGCACGTCGGCGGGCACCCGGCGCCGTCCGAGGTCGCGGCCCAGGGCGTCTCGCGGGAGACCCAGCCCGACGACGACCCCCGTTCGCGATGACCCGGCACACCGGGCGGCGGCCAGGGCGCGACACAGCCCTCGATGCCCACAGGGCGCGTCCACTGACCCGACGGGAACGATCCATACTCGCCCACCTCGAGCATCAACTGCACGGCCCGGACTGATGTCTGCCATCGGACCCGGCCCACCACGGAAACACCGGAGAACGGCAGGTTGCCGCCCCCGAGCCGGGCGAGCGCCGGCTGGCCCGGATCGCCGGGGGGCTCGGCGTCCTGATCTTGTGTGGAATCGTCGCCGAGGCCACGCTGGTGGGCGGGGTGGCTCTGGGCTTTGGTGTCGCCCTCGCCTTCTTGTGCTTTCGATCGCCTTCGTCACCGTCGTCCGGCGCTCCCGGCGTCCCACCGGATAGGCCGACACGCCCAGCCGCAGGTCCGCTGGGCGCCGAAGGAGAGCAGCCGGGCTCGGGGAACTCCTGCGCCGGGCGTGGCCCCGTCCCTGAGAAAGCGTCGAATGGTCGAAGGCACCATTTGTACTGAAGTAGCGATCCTCGTGGCGCTCGTGAGCATCATCGGTACGGGCAACATGGGACAGGCCATCGCTGGCGTCGTCGCCAAGGGGGCAATGCCGTCGAGCAGCTCGGCAGGCCCGACACCGACAAGCCATCAGCGGCGAGATCGTCGTCCTCGCCGTGCCCTACGGCGCGATCGCCGAGATCGTTGTAGACCAACTGGACGGACAAGGGACTGTCCCGATCGAACTCCGCCCACCGCGCCCGCAGGATCGTCGGGGCCTCGGCGAGCATCGCAGGATTCCCGCCCAGCTCCCACGACCGGTCTCGCTCGGCATGCTCCTCATCCATACCCTCAGCCTTCTGCGAGCTTCACCGGGTTCTCCTGCCCGCGGCCGCACACGTCGGGAGCTCAACGGAAGTCCGCCTCCCGCTGCCCCCTTCGACAGCACCTGGTGACGCATGCCGGAGGCGTTAGGCAAGGTCGTCCCAAGGTCGTCCCGAGCCGTCATGTCGGGCGCTCGCGGCCGACGAGGGCCACGATGCCGCCATGACGACGTCGACGGTGCTGTCCGGGCTGGATCAGGTGCACGTCTGGCAGGAGGAGTTCTACAAGAACCTGCACGCCCATCCGGAGTTGTCATATCAGGAACGGCGCACAGCGGAGCGGGTGAGCAAGCGGCTGCGGCAGGCCTGCTACGAGGTACACGACGGTCTGGGCGGCACCGGCGTGGTGGGTGTGTTGGGCAACGGCACCACCGGGCCGACGGTGCTGTTGCGCGCCGACATGGACGCGCTCCCGGTGCGGGAGGACACCTCGCTGCCCTACGCCAGCACCGTCACCACGACCGACGCTGCGGGCGACCAGGTGCCCGTGGCCCACGCGTGCGGTCACGACGTGCACGTAAGCTGCCTGCTCGGCGCCGCCCAGCTGCTCGCCGACGGTCGCGAGTCCTGGCACGGAACGCTGGTGGCGTTGTTCCAGCCGGCCGAGGAGACCGGCGACGGAGCCCGCAGCATGCTCGACGACGGGCTCGCCTCGCGGATCCCGACCCCGGACGTGGCGCTGGCCCAGCACGTGCTGCCACTACCGGCCGGGCAGGTGGGCACCCTGGCCGGCCCGGTGCTCTCCGCCGCGGACAGCATGCGGATCACCGTTCACAGACGCGGCGCGCACGGGTCGATGCCCCACGCCGCGGTCGATCCCGTGGTGCTCGCGGCCATGATCGTGATCCGGCTGCAGACGATCGTCTCGCGGGAGACCCCGCCCGGGGAGACTGCGGTGCTGACCGTGGGCTCCCTGCGGGCAGGCAGCAAGAGCAACGTCATCCCGGACCGTGCCGTGATCAAGCTCAACGTCCGCACCTACAGCGACGCCACCCGGGCCACGATTCTGGACGCGATACTCCGCATCGTGGCCGCCGAATGCCAGGCCTCGGACTGCCCACGCGAACCGGAGTTCGAGCTGTTCGACCGGTTCCCGCTCACCACGAACGACGCGGCCGTGACAGACCGGGCGGCCGCCGCGTTCGCCGAGTTCTTCGGCGACCGCGCCGGACCTCTGGAGCAGCAGACTGCCAGCGAGGACTTCAGCGACATTCCTGCGGCCCTGGGCGTTCCCTATACCTACTGGGGCATCGGGGGTGTCGACCCGCAGACCTACCGGCGGGCGCAGGAGGCGGGCCGGGTGGCCCAGGACATCCCGGTGAACCACTCCCCCGGCTTCGCCCCGGTCATCCAGCCCACCCTCGACACCGGCACCCAAGCCCTCGTCGTCGCCGCAATGGCTTGGCTGGGGCGCTGACTCACCCATCGTCCTGGTCGTCGTCCCGGGGGCTGGCGGGGTGGTCGTCGGGGTGGTCGCCGCCGGGCGGGCCGGGCGCGTTGAGCCGGAACCGGACTCCGATCATCCGGACGGCGAAGCAAATCGCGGCGGCGCCGAGCGCCGTGGGCAGCCCGTAGGTCCCGGTACGCACGGCAGCGGCGGTCAGCGCGGCCGCGAGGAGCGCCGGGATCGCGTACAGGTCCGAGTGCAGCACCGAGGGGATCTGCCGGACCAGGGTGTCGCGGATCGTGCCGCCGCCCACCGCGGTGATCACCCCGAGCAGGATCGCCGGCCCGATCCCGAGGCCAAACTCGAATGCCTTGGCGGCGCCGATCACCGCGAACACGCTCAACCCGACCGCGTCCAACACGACGATCGGCGTCTCCAGCCGTTCCAGCCGCCGACTCAGCGCGAATGCGACGAGCCCGCCGCCCAGGGCCAGGGCCAGGTAGCGCCAGTCGCTGAAGGCGGCCGGCGGGACCGCTCCGATCAGTACGTCACGCGTGATTCCCCCGCCCAGTGCCGTAATCACTGCGAGCGCGAGGACACCGACGATGTCGAGCCGGGCCGCCCGCACGGCGGTCAGCGCGCCGTTCAGGCCGAACACGAACGTGCCGGTCAGATCCAGCGCGAGCAACAGCGGTGGCTCCGGCGGCGTCACGCCGTCTTCCTAACAGCACCTCCGCGCCCTCGCTGACCCGTGCGCGACCGCCCGAGCGTGGCCCCGGCTCGCGCTGCGATGCGGAAGTAGGCACGGCCGCGGGTCCTGTGGGGGTGGGCCTGGGACAGGAGACCTGTCCCGTCCATCGAGCACCTCGATGGTGAAGCTGATGTCCGCCGTTTCGCAGCCGTTCTCGCCTGCCTGACGTTCCTGCCCGCCGCCCTGCTGCTATCCGGGCGGCCGCGTTCTGGTCCGTCCGTCCACGCCTGGGCACCGGGGAGGCGTCGGGCGGGCTGTGGGCACGAGTCTCGGATGCCGTCGGCCGTCGACCTGGGCGACTGTGGATCACTACTGCCGTCGCGCTCGGCGCACTTCCCGCGTTCGCCGCAGTTCCAGGCTTCCGGGGTCGCGCAGTCAGACTTCTACTTCGTGGACAAGTCCGCGGTCGACTTCGTGCAGGGCCAGGCCACGCTGAGCCGGCGCTTCCCCGGCGGCACTGGCTCGTCGGCCATCGTCCTCATCGACGCGGGCTCCAGGATCGCGTGATCGACACCGCGCCGTACCAGGGATCGTATCCGTCGAACGCGAGTCGGGGCAGGTCATGGACGGGCGGGTGCAGCTCGACGCCGTACTCGCCGATCCGGCCGACAGCGAGGCCGCCGTTGCGACGGTCGCTGGGCTGCGCCAGGCTCTCGCCGCCATTCCTGACGGGGGCGCGCTGGTCGGGCCCCGCTCGACAGCGACCGGTTCGCCGCAGCGGACACGGGGCCAGCTCGGACCGCTGCGCTTCACCCTGCGTGCTCGGGATGTCCGTCGACGGGTTCAGAGCTGCCGTTCTGCGTCGTGAGCGGCCCGCCCGAGGGGGTCGAGCGCTCCAGGAACCGCAGCAGCTCGACGGGGAAGGGCAGGACCAGCGTGGAGTTCTTCTCCGCGGCCACCTCGACGACGGTCTGCAGCAGCCGCAGCTGCAGCGCGGCGGGATTGGCGGCCATCACCTGGGCCGCCTCGGCGAGCTGCTGCGACGCCTGCAGCTCGCCCTCGGCCGTGATCACCCGGGACCGGCGCTCGCGCTCGGCCTCGGCCTGCCGCGACATCGACCGCTTCATCGACTCCGGCAGCACCACGTCCTTGATCTCCACGCGGTCGATGTGCACGCCCCAGCCGACCGCCGGGTTGTCGATCATCAGCTCGAGGCCCTGGTTGAGCCGCTCGCGGTTGGACAGCAGGTCGTCGAGCTCGCTCTTGCCGATGATCGAGCGCAGCGAGGCCTGCGCCACCTGCAGGATCGCCGAGCCGTAGTCCTGGACGTCGACGGCCACCCGCACCGGGTCGACCACCCGGTAGTAGACGACGGCGTCGACCCGGACGGTGACGTTGTCGCTGGTGATCCCGTCCTGGGCCGGGATGGGCAGGGTCACGACCTGCATGCTGACCTTCTGCATGCGGTCCGCGACCGGCGCTAGCAGGGCAAGCCCCGGCCCCGTCGTTCCCGGTCGGACACGGCCGAACCGGAAGACGACCCCGCGCTCGTACTCCTGTACGACGCGGAGGCTGGTGCCGGCGACGAGCAGGACAAGGCCAGCTGCCGCGATCAGTATCCACAGCAGAGTCATCGCTGGTCCCAGCTCGTGCTGTCCGGGTAACGCCAGGCCAACCAGATCAGGCCGGACGTGGCCATGGCGGCCACTGCACCGATCGGCGTACCGAGGGCGACGAGCAGCAACCCGACGGACAGGGCGCTCAGCAAGGCGATTCGCGCCCCACGACGGTATGGCTGTGTGCGCTGGGCACGCTCGTGTTGCTCGAACGCCCGAGCCAGCTTCGCATCCTGGGCGAGCTCGCGCTCGACATCACGCAGGACCCGCCAGTCGTCGTCGTCGACCATGTCCCCACCTCCCGGAACGGACATTTTGTATCGTAACACGATAGAATCACCGTGTGGGAGCCGTCGCGTGGTCTGATTCTGGGGTGACGACCGACGCCGAGGGTTCCGCTCCGGCCGAGCTGCCGCAGGCAGCGGGGCAGGGGCCGGCGAGCGGACTGACGAAGCAGGACTTCGAAGCCCTGGCCCGCTTCCGCTTCGGCATCCGCCGGTACCTGCGCTTCAGCGAGGAGACCGTGCGCGATCATGGACTGACGCCCCAGCAGTACCAACTGCTACTCGCCCTCAAGGGCTTTCCCGGGCGGGAGTGGGCCACGGTCGGCGAGCTGGCGGAGCGGCTGCAGCTGCGCCATCACAGCACGGTCGAGTTGATCAATCGCGCTCAGGCCCAGCGGCTGGTGACCCGTAGCCAGGATCCCGAGGACGCGCGCGTGGTGCGGGTGGAACTGACCGGCGTCGGTCAGGAGGTCCTCGGTCGGCTCAGCTGGCTGCACCGGCTCGAGCTCGACCGGATGGGCACTGTGCTCTCGGTGCCGAACTGGCAGAACCAGCAGTAGCGCGGATCGCCGGGCAGTCGGTTCCCACCCCGGTGCGCAGCCCAGGCCGGGTCACCGGTCAGGATGCAGGGGCCGGCAAACGCGGCATAGCGGGTGGAAGGGTACGGACGGTACGGCATGCACGAGGCACTGGAATCGATCTACGAGCGGGTGTTGTCCCGCAACCCCGGCGAGACGGAGTTCCACCAGGCCGTCCGTGAGGTGCTCGACAGCATCGGCCCGGCGGTGGACAAGCACCCCGAGTACGCCGACGCCAGGATCGTCGAGCGAATCTGCGAGCCGGAGCGGCAGATCATCTTCCGGGTGCCGTGGGAGGACGACGACGGCCGAATCCACATCAACCGCGGGTTCCGGGTCGAGTTCAACAGCGCGCTGGGCCCGTACAAGGGCGGGCTGCGGTTTCATCCGTCCGTGCTGCTGGGCACGGTGAAGTTCCTCGGCTTCGAGCAGGTGTTCAAGAACGCGCTGACCGGGCTGCCGATCGGCGGCGGGAAGGGCGGCTCGGACTTCGACCCGCGCGGCCGCTCGGACCGCGAGGTCATGCGGTTCTGCCAGAGCTTCATGCTCGAGCTCTACCGCCACATCGGCGAGTACACCGACGTGCCGGCCGGTGACATGGGCGTGGGCGGGCGCGAGCTCGGCTACCTGTTCGGTCAGTACAAGCGCATCACCAACCGCTACGAGTCCGGGGTACTGACGGGCAAGGGCCTGATCTACGGCGGCGCCCAGGTGCGCCGGGAGGCCACCGGATACGGCAGCGCGTTCTTCGTCGAGCAGATGCTGCGGGTTCGCGGCCAGTCCTTCGAGGGCAAGGACGTCGTGGTCTCCGGCTCGGGCAACGTCGCGATCTACACCATCGAGAAGGTCCACGAGCTCGGCGGGCGGGTCGTGGCCTGTTCCGACTCGTGCGGGTTCGTCCACGACCGGAACGGCGTCGACCTGGAGCTGCTCAAGGACGTCAAGGAGGTGCGCCGGGAGCGGATCAGCGCCTACGCCGACAAGGCGTCGAGCGCCACCTTCGTCGGGGGCGGCTCGATCTGGGAGGTGCCGTGTCAGGTGGCGCTGCCCTCGGCCACCCAGAACGAGCTCGACGCCACCGGGGCGGCCGCGCTGGTGCGCAACGGCTGCCTGGCCGTCGGCGAGGGCGCCAACATGCCCACCACGCCCGACGCGGTGCGGGTGCTTCAGGAGGCCGGGGTCGCGTTCGGCCCGGGCAAAGCCGCCAACGCGGGCGGGGTGGCCGCCTCGGCACTGGAGATGCAGCAGAACGCCTCCCGGGACTCCTGGACCTTCGAGCACTCCGAGGCCCGGCTGCGCGACATCATGATCGATATTCATGCGCGGTGCCATCGGACCGCGGAGGAGTACGGAGCCCCCGGGAACTACGTCGCCGGGGCGAACATCGCCGGCTACGCCCGGGTGGCCGAGGCGATGCTCGCCCTGGGCCTGATCTGAGCGCCGACTCCTCCGATCACCGCTCCCGTGGCGGGCTGGCGGGGACGGGCTCGAGGAGCTCGCGGGCGACAGCAGCCCCGAGCGCGTTGGCCGTATCCATCGCGCCATCGGCCAGGGGTGCGGTGGCGGACGCACGCAGCAGTGCGCCGTCGCTCACCTCCCCGATCCCCACGACCGCGCGCAGCGACAGCCGCTCCACCACGCGGCCGGCGTCGTCGAGGTCCTCGACGACGTCCGCGTGCGCGGCCACCGGTGCGCTGCAGCCGGCCTCGAGGGCGGCGAGCACCGCGCGCTCGGCGGTGACCGCGGCGCGCACGCCCGCGTCGTCGAGCGTCGCGGCGAGGAACCGGGCCAGCTCCTCGTCCTCCGCCCGGCACTCGATCGCCAGTGCGCCCTGTGCGGGGGCGGGCAGCATCTGCAGGGGGTCGAGTAGCTCGCTGGCCTCCCCCACGCGACCGAGCCTGCGCAACCCCGCGGCGGCGACGACGACGCCGTCGAGCTCACCCGAGGCCACCTTGCCGATCCGGGTGTCCACGTTGCCCCGGATCGGGACGACCTCGAGCCCCAGCCCGAGCGCGTGCAGCTGCACGGCCCGCCGCGGCGAGCCGGTGCCGATCCGCGACCCGGCGGACAGCTCGCCGAGCACCCGGCCCTCCCGGGCCACCAGCGCGTCGCGCGGGTCCTCGC
>NZ_BAABIC010000015.1:0-189331 GCF_039542425.1 Pseudonocardia yuanmonensis | reverse complement strand
CGCCGCCGAGGCCCAGGGCACCACCGCGCAGATGAAGGGCCTCGCCGAGCAGTGCCTGTCCGAGTACGACCTCGACGGCTGGACCGTCCCCGACCTGATCGGCAACGACGACGTCTCCTTCCTGAGGAACCGCGGCTGACCCGACCCGACCGACGGCGGCCGCCCGGCCCACGTGCCCGGGTCGGGCGGTCGCCGTCGCCGACCCAGGAGGCCGCCATGACGGTCACGCTCGAACGTCCCCCCACCGCCGGAACCGGCAGGACCGGCACCGTCCGCGGGTACTGGCGCGGCCTCGGCGAGATCCCCTGGTGGTGGGGCCGGTCCGTGGTCACCCTCGGCGTGTTCGACGGGCTGCACCGCGGGCACGCCCGGCTGCTCGACCGGGCGGTCGGCCTGGGCCGCCGCCGCGGCCTCCCGGTCGTCCTCGCCACCTTCGACCCGCACCCGGCGACCGTGGCCGGGCCCGCCCGCGACACCACGCCCGTCGCCACCCTCGACCGGCGCGCCGAGCTCGCCCGTGCGCACGGCGCCGCCGCCGTCCTCGTGCTGCCCTTCGACGGGGACCTCGCGCGCACTCCTGCCGTGGACTTCGCGCGGGACGTGCTGGTCCACGCGCTGCGGGCCACGGACGTCGTCGTCGGGGAGGACTTCCGCTTCGGCCACCGGGGCGCCGGCGACGTCCGGCTGCTCCGCCGCCTCGGCGCCCGGCACGGCTTCACCGCCCACGGCGTCCCGCTGCTGCCCGGCTGCTCCTCCACCCGTGTCCGCTCGCTGGTCGCCGCGGGCGATCTCCTCGGTGCCCGGAACGTCCTCGGCCGTCCGCACCGGGTGCCCGCGCTGCCCGGCGCGGACCGGCTGACCGCTCCCGCGGACGTCGCGCTGCCGCCCGACGGCCGCTACCGGGCCCGCGTCGGTACCACCGCGACCGTGGTCGAGGTGCGGGGGCGGACGCTGCTGGTCGCCGGCCACGCCTCGGGGCCGGTCGCCGTCGACCTCCTCGAGCGGATCACGTGATGTGAACCCCGTTCCGTAACGGACCCCGCCCCGGCCCGACAAGCAGAGGGCCCACGGAAGGGGAACGCGTGACGGAGACCCGGACCGACGGCGGGCGGCCCGCCGGGCACCACGACCGGGTGCGGCAGCCGCCGCCCCTGCCGGTGGTGCCGATCGTCCTGTTCGGCGTGACGGTGGCGGCGCTCGTCGGGCGGTACGCCTTCGAGCTGCTCGTCGGCACGAACGAGGCCGTGCAGACCTGGTCGACGGTGTTCGTGGCGATCGTGCTGCAGGCGGTGCCGTTCCTGGTGCTCGGTGTGCTGCTCTCGGCGGCGATCTCGGCGTTCGTGCCGGAGGGCGCGCTCGCCCGCGTGCTGCCGCGCCGTCCGGCCGCGGCCGTGCCGGTCGCCGGCGTCGCGGGCGGTGTGCTGCCCGGGTGCGAGTGCGCGTCCGTGCCGGTGGCCGGGCGGATGGTGGCCGGTGGGGTGCCCGCGCCGGCGGCGCTGGCCTTCCTGCTGTCCGCGCCCGCGATCAACCCGGTCGTGCTGGTCGCGACCGCGGTCGCCTTCCCGCAGAACCCCGAGATGGTGGCGGCGCGTGCCGTCGGCTCGCTCGCGGTGGCACTGGTGATGGGGTGGCTGTGGTCGGTGCTGGGCCGGCCGGGGTGGCTGCGCCCGCCGCGGCCCGCGCACGCCCAGGGCGGCACCCGCGGCGAGCGGTTCCGCACCACCCTGCAGCACGACTTCCTGCACGCCGGTGGCTTCCTCGCCGTCGGTGCGCTGGCCGCCGCGACGCTCAACGTCGTCGTCGACCCGGCGTGGACCGCCGGGATCGGTGGGGTGCCAGTCGTGTCGGTGCTGGTGCTGGCCCTGCTCGCCGTGGTGCTGTGCGTGTGCTCGGAGGCCGACGCGTTCGTGGTCGCGGGCCTGTCCGGGTTCTCCCTGACGGCCAAGCTCGCGTTCCTCGTCGTCGGGCCGGCGGTCGACCTCAAGCTGGTGGCGATGCAGGCGGGCACCTTCGGCCGCCGGTTCGCCCAGCGCTTCGCGCCCGCGACCTTCGTGGTGGCGGTCGCGGTGAGCGCCGTCGTCGGCGGGATCCTGCTGTGAACCGGCTCGTCGCCCCGATCCTGCTCTTCGTGCTCGGCGCGGTCGCCGTGCAGCTCGTCGTCTTCGGCAACTACGTCGACTACGTCCGCCCCGGGCACGGGCCGCTGCTCGCGATCGCCGGTGCGCTGCTGATGGCCGCCGGGCTGTGGGGGGTCGTCGCCGGTCTGCGGGCCGCGTCCGGTGCGTCGGCGGAGGAGCCCGCGAGCGCGGCGCGGCTGGCTCGCGCGCGGGCGCACACCCGCGGGCCGCTCGCGGCCGACCGCGCCACGCTCGAGCGGCTGCGGGCCGAGGAGCAGGCCGAGGGGCACGACCACTCGCGGCTCCCGGGCGTCGGCTGGCTGCTGGTGCTGCCCGTGTTCCTCGTCCTGCTCGTCCCGCCGCCCGCGCTCGGCGCCTTCGCCGCGGGCCGGGCGGGGGCCGAGGTGCCGCGCCCGGCGGCGGTGGCCACCGACCGCCTCGCCGGGCCCGATCCCGTGCCCGTCGAGCTGCACGACTACGCCGAGCGCGCGGCGTGGGACGAGGGCCGGACGCTGGCCGGCCACAGCGTCGTGCTGACCGGATTCGTCACGCCGCGCGAGGGGGGCGGCTGGTACCTGAGCCGCATGGTGATCAGCTGCTGCGCCGCCGACGCCCGCAGCTACCTCGTCGAGGTCGCCGGCGCCGCGGCCGCCGAGGTGCCCACCCGGAACTCCTGGCAGCAGGTCACGGGCACCTACACGCCGGGCGACGGCCCGCACGCCGCCCGGATCACGGCACAGCAGGTCCGGTCCGTCACCGCGCCGCAGGACCCGTACGAGCTGCCCTGACCAGCGGTGATCGGCGGGGTCGAGCGGGCGGGCTGTGATCCGGGTCCTACGATCCGGCCGTGTCCTCCCTCCGCACCCGGGCCCGCGACGGCGACCGGAACGCGCTGTGCAACGCCCTCGACGCCGCCTACGCGGAGGGGCAGATGGACGGGGCCGAGCACCGCGAGCGCACCGCCACCGCGCTGCGGGCCACCACGCTGGGTGAGCTGAAGGCGCTGGTGGCGGACCTGCAGCTGGAACGCCCGATCGCGCTGCTGCCCCCGGACCGGCCACAGCGTCCGAAGGGGGCACGGTGGGCCGGCGTGCTGGTCGCGCTGGCCCTGCTCGGGATCGGGTTCGGCGTCGGGCACGCGGCCGGGCGCTCGAGCGCGCCGTCGGCCGCCGCGTCCGCCGCGCCCGTCGGGGCCGGCGGGGCGGGCGGCGGGGTCGCCCCGGTCGTCGTCACGCCGGCCGGGCTGCACACCCCCGAAGGCTTCGGCCGCCTCGTCGACGACCTGCGCGCACGGCTCGGGGCCACGACCGTCGCCGACGCGACGATCTACCCGGAGTACGCCGTGCTGACCGTCCCGGTCGACGGGTCGCCCGGTCGCGCGCAGTCCTACACGTACCGCGGTGGCCTGGACGGCCCGGGCCCGGCGGGCACCCGGGACGCCGACCTGCCGCTCGTCGACCTCGCGACGATCGACGCGCGGACCGCGCTCGGCCTCGTGGCGGGGGCGCCGCAGAGCCTGAAGGTGGCCGACCCGACGAGCCGCTACATGATCGTCGACGACGAGGGCGACGGGCCCCGGATCGCGGTCTACGCGTCCAACGACTTCGGCGAGACCGGCTACCTCGAGGCGCGCCCGGACGGGTCGATCGTCGCCGTGCACCCGCACGAGGCGGACTGAGCCCCCTCGCCGCGGCTACTCCCCGCCGAACTCCGTGGCCTCGCGTTCGGCGTCCGTGCGCTCGTCGCGGCCGTCGTCGGTCGGGCGCGCGGTGCCCTGCTCGACGTCGCGGGTCGGCGCCTCGACGGGCTCGGCCGCGGGCCGGGCCGCCTCGTCGCCGGTCGGGTCGGGATCGGTGCTCGGCACGGCTCCTCCGTGGGTCGTCGGGGTGGACACCGGCGGCGTGCCCCGGCCCGCGCGGGGTGAAACGCCCGGGACCGGGTACGCCCGGGCTCCCGGAACCGAGGAGGCCGACATGCCGGAGCGACCCGACGAACGCATCGCCGGTGGCGGGCTGGAGGGCACCGTGTCGGAGCAGGAGGGCGTGCCCGCGCTCGCCGAGGACGAGATCCGCAGCGAGCGCGGCGACGAGCACTCGGCGGCGCCCGGCCAGGAGGAGCCGAGCGGGCCGTTGCCGGAGGAACCGGACCCGGCCGGCTCCGACTGACCTCGGATCCCCTCAGTCCGCCGGGAGGGCGCCCGCGTTCCGGAGGGCCTCGAGCGCCTCGGGGACGTCGTGGAAGGCGGCGGCCACGTCGGCGGGCCCGGTGACGCGGTGGGCGCCGTCGCGCAGGTAGGCGCGGACGGCGGCGTCGAAGCGGTCGGCGCCCGCGCGGCGGCGGGCGTCGAGCAGGGCCGCGGCGCCCTGGTCGTACACGCCCCGGACGTACCGGCTGAAGTCCCCCGTGCGGGCCCAGTACCCCATGGGCTCACCGGTGCGCCCGCGCAGCCCGCGCGGGACCCGGTCGAGCCGGTAGCGGTCCTCCTGCCCGGTGGCCAGCGCCTGCGCCCACGTCGCGAAGGACTCGTCGAGCCAGGGGTCGCGGGCCTGGTCGTTCCCCACCAGCGAGTAGAACCACTGGTGGGCGAGCTCGTGGGCGACCAGGCCCGGGATCTCGGCGCGGCGGTCGTCGGCGAACTGCAGCGCCATCGGGAACTCGACGCCGTCGGTCTGCGAGGGCACGATCGTCGCGGTCAGGTCGGGGTAGGGGTAGGCGCCGAGCACCGCGCCGTGCCGCTCCAGGGCGAGGTCCAGCTCGTCGATCCACTCCTCGCCGGTGGCGCGGCTGCCCGCGCGCGGGGTCGCCACGTGCACGCGCACTCCGCGGACCTCCCGCGTGGTGACGTCGTAGGCGCCCACGGACACGGCGGCGTCGCGCACGGCCTCGGCGGTGAACCGGTGCGTCACGCGTCCCGGAGCCGGGGTCGCGGTGCCGGCCGCGGTCCCGGTCGCCACGACCTCCTGGCCCTCCGCGGCCGTGACGGCGAGCGTGAGCGCGGCGTCCTCGCTGGTCGCGGTCTCGCCGTAGAGGTCGACCGCGGCGTCGCGGACCCAGCCCTCCCCGCGGACCCAGGCCAGCAGCGGGAAGGCGGTGCCGAACCAGGCCGTGCCGGCCGCCGGCGAGTACCCGACGCGCTCGCCCGAGTCCCTCCCGAGCGTCAGCCGGAAGGCGAGGTCCGCGGTGACCGGGGTGCCCGCCGGCACGCAGGCCGGGAGCGGCAGGGTGACCAGGGTCGGGTCGGGCGCGACCTGCGGTGTGAGCGCGGTTCCGCCGACGCGGGCCCCGGTGATCTCCAGGGCGCTCCCCGCGCGGGCGGCGGTGGGTTTGTTCGGCCAGGTCCGGAAGACGAGCTCGCAGACCTGCCGGTCGGGGGTGAACCGGACGGTCTCGGTGCCGGTCGCGGAGGCGAGGTCGGGCGCCATGTCGAAGGCGACGTCGACGACCGGCCGGTCCGCCGGCGGAGCGGGCCAGTCCTCGGCGGTGTCGGGGACCGCGGCGGTACACCCGGCGAGCAGCGTCACGAGCAGCGCGCCGAGCCCCACGGCCCGGATCCTCGCCGCGATCACGCGACGGCACGTCCCGCGGCCCGCGCCGCCACCCGGACGAGGGACTCGAGCGGGCCGCGGCCGACGGCCCGTCGCCAGGCGAGCGCACCGAGGGCCACCACCACGACCTGCACGAGATAGCCCTCCAGGGCGTCGAACGTGTCGAGCGGCGAGTTCAGGAACACCAGGTGCAGCGTGTACACGGTCAGCGTGAGCGCCCCGATCGCGGCGAGCGGCCGCAGCACCGCCTGCACCAGCGGGTTCGCCAGGCGGCCGACGAGGAGCATCACCCCGAGCACCGCCAGCGCCGAGCCGATGGTCTGGGCGAGGTCGAGCGGGGTCCCCGAGTGCGGGGCGTCCGTGCCCAGCCACCACCACGTCGTCGTCGGGGTGGTGCCCTCCGGGGACACGGCGACGAAGTCCGGGACGGTCGGCGCGGACGCGAGCAGCTCGGGCGGGGTGACGGCGGCGATCGCGGCGTGGCCGCCGAGCGGGCCCATCACCCACCGGGCGACGAGCGTGGCCACCGCCGCGAGCGCCGCCCCGGCCGCGGCCAGCCACACCGCCACGCGGGTGTCGGCGAGCCGCAGCCGGCCGACCGCGATCCCGACGGCGAGGTAGGCGAGCCACGGCAGCGCCGGGTAGTACCCGGTGAGGGCCAGCTCGGAGAGCAGCCCGAGCGGGTCGGTGACCAGCTGCGCCACCGTCGGGTTCTCCAGCGACGGGGCCGGGAGGCCCGGCCGGACCCACTGGCTCAGCACCGGCATCCCGGCGGCGAGCAGCGCCGCGACCGCGACCAGCGCCCGGGTCGGGAGGAACACCAGCGGGATCGCGAGCAGGAACATGAGCGCGTAGTACGGCAGGATGTTCGCCGCGATCTCCGCGGAGCCCCAGCCCAGGGCGAGCCCGATCGCCCCGACGACGGCGGCGCGGGCGGCCAGCGACGTGGCCGCGGACCTGCCCTCGGCGCCCCATCGGACTCGCCGCCGCCCGGTGGTGAAGGCGATGCCGACCCCGGCGAGCACGGCGAACACCGCCGCCGAGCGCCCCGCGGTGACCAGGTACGTCGCGGTCGGCGCGCCGTCGGGGGCGGTGTCGTAGAGCGAGTGGACGGCCATCATGCCGAGCACGGCGACGCCGCGGGCGGCGTCCATGCCGAGCAGCCGCGACGAGCTCGCCTCGGGGGCCGACGGTGGCGGATCCGTCCTCGGGAGCGGAGCGGTGGCGGTCATGCGAGCACCTCGTCGATCAGGTCGTGCCCGAGGTCGGTGGGCAGCGGGTCGGGGACGGGCAGGCCGGCGTCGGTGAACCAGTCCGGCACCGCCTCCGGGTGCGGACCGGCGACGGCGACCCGGCCCGTGCCGAACGGGCAGGCCACGGCGGCGACGCCGCCCTCCGGGTAGCGGGCGAGGACCTCGACGCCGGCGTCCGCGCCGGGGTCGAGGAGGAACAGCGGGCCGTCCTGGAAGAAGACGGGGCGCCGGCGGCCACGCCAGGAGACCGGCAGCACGAGGTCGCCGGTGTCGTCCGTCGCGGCGCCGGGTGAGCCGGCGTAGCGGTCGGTGTCGCCGGGCAGCAGGGCGAACCCTGGGGTCGCGCCCGCGAGGTAGCCGCCGAGGCAGAAGCCGAGGTAACGGCCCCCACCGGCGACGTAGTCCCGGACCACGGAGCGGCGGCCGCGCAGGTGGCGCCAGGCGGCGGCCAGCGTGCCGCCGCCGGGCTGGGCGTAGACGTCGGCCGAGGCGAGCACCTCTGGGGTGAGCTGGCGCCGACCCACGAACCGGACCTGCAGGCCATGCCGTTCCAGCAGCGCGCCCACGGCCTCGGCGCACCCGGCCGGGCGGGAGGCCCGGCCGCGGTAGACCAGGGCCCGCATCAGGCGGCCAGGTCCCGGGCCGGCGCCGGACGGAGTGTCGGGACGGGCTCCGTGATGGGGTCAGCGGCGGGCTCCTCGGCCACGCCCTGGGCGGGGATGCCGCGCCAGCGGGTGTGCGCGGGCAGCGACTCGCCCTTCATGACCAGCGACAGCGGCTCGAGCGCGGTCCCCTCCCCGACCGCGGCGTCGTACAGCACGACGGTCCGGTCCCCGACGGTGGCGCCCGCGCCGATCCGCACCGTGGACATCTTCATCACCCGGTCCTCGAAGAGATGGGTCTGCAGCGAGGCGTCCCGGCCGATCGCGGCGTCGTCACCGATGTCGACCAGGTCGAACTCGGTCAGGTAGGTGGTGGCGAGGTAGGTGCGACGACCGATCCGGGCACCGAGCAGGCGCAGCGCCGGCGGCAGCAGCGGGGTCCCCCGGAAGAGCTGCAGCATCGCCGGGACCGCGGCGGCCTCGTACAACCCCGTGACGAACTCCGACCGGCGCACGAACCGGCTCCACAACGGTTCGACCCGCGGCCGGTAGGTGCCGACGGCAAGCCACTTCACCGCCGCGACGGCGCCGGTGACCAGCACCCCGAAGAGCGCTGCCAGCAGCGGCGCGATCAGCAGCGCGGCCCACAGCGACGCACCCGTGGCGGCGATCGTGGACAAGGTCAGCAGGTAGAGGTAGACGGCCACCGCGATCAACGACGAGGGCAGGCAGATCCGCAGGAACTCGATCCCCAGCCGCTCGGCGACCCGCCGGCGCGACGGCCGGAAGGTCAGCCGTTCGGCGAAGTCGCCGCTGTCCTGCCGGGCGGGCAGGTGCATCGCGGGCGAGCCGAGCCAGGCGCTGTCCGCCGGCACGCCCCCGGGCGGCGGCACGGTCTGCACCCCGACCAGCGAGCCGGGTCCGAGCCGCGATCCCGGCGGCAGCAGTGCGGCGTTCCCGACGAACGCGCGCTCGCCGACCTCCGTGGTCCGGAACGACACCCAGCCGCGGTGGAAGGTCGCCCCGCCCGCACTCGCCATGTCGGCGACGAAGCTCTCCCGGCCCAGGGTGAGCAGGTCGGGATCGACATGCGCGACGGTCGACACCTCCGCGCCGGGACCGACGCGGGCACCCAAGGCCCGCAGCCACGGCACCGTGTAGAGCGTGGCGTAGAGCGAGTTGGTGATCTCCAGGCTCATCTCCAGCAGCTTGTCGGCCACCCACTTGCGCACCCCGAGCGTCGAGCGCGCCGGATGGATCCCGATCGGGGTGGCCGGCAGCACCGCCTGGCGGGTGGCCGCGATCGTCAGGCACACCGTGGCCACGAACACCGGCCCGACACACAGCGCCGCGAGCAGCCCCACGGTCTGCCCGAACTGCAGCAGCGCCCCCCAGACCAGCAGCAGGGTCGGGACCAGCATCAGGATCGGCAGCAGGTCGAGCAGCGCGAGACCGGCGAGCGTGCCGAGCCGCCCGGCCGCGCCCCAGGGCTGGGCCGGCGGCAGCGCGGCGAGCTCGGCCACCGCGTCGTCCGGGCGCCGGTCGGTGAGCCGGACGGCCGGTGAGCCGGACCAGTGCTGCCCCGCCGGCACCGCACCGGCCAGCAGCGCCTGCTCCCCCAGCACCGCGCCGGTGCCGACGACGGCGCCCGGCTGCAGCAGCGCCCCGGCCCCGACGAACGCCCCGGCCTCCACGCGGATCGGCCCGACGACCACCCGGCCGTCCTCCACGACCCACGGGCGCAGGGCCGCGCCGTAGCCGATGCTCGCGTCGTCGCCGATCTCGATCAGGGGCGGCAGCGAGAGCGAGGAGGTCCCGAGGTGCGCCTCCGACCCGACCCGGGCGCCGAGCCGGCGCAGGAAGCCCGGCATCAGCGCCGACCCGCTCAGCACCGGCAGCGGCGTGAAGGACAGCAGCAGGTCCGTCGCCCACAACCGCAGGTGCACCCGGCCCCACAACCGGTACCGGCCCGGCCGGATCCCCCGGCCGAGCAGCCGGATCCCGAGCGGGGCGAGCACCCAGCGGGTGGCGAGGTAGACCGCGGTCGCCGTGAGCGCGATGGCGGACAGCACCCCGAGCGACACCTGGCCGTCCTCGGCGACGTACACCGCGGCGACGGGCGCGGCGAGCAGCATCAGCAGCACGTAGAGCACGCCCGCCTGCACCGTGCCGGCCAGCCCGTAGCGCAGCGCCGAGGCCTTCTCCGGCTCCGGGCGGGGGCCGGAGCCGTCGCTGGCGGCCGCGGCGGGGAGGGTGGCGGCGAGCCCGCGCACCGTCGGGTTCTCGTACAGGTCGCGGACGGCGACCGTCGCCATCCCGCGCTCGCGCATCAGCGAGACGGCGGTGGCGGCGAGCAGCGAGTGCCCGCCGAGCTCGGCGAAGAAGTCGGCGGTGACCGACAGCTGGGCTGGGTCGATGCCGCAGGCCTCGGCCCAGGCGTCGCGGACCCCCTCCTCGGCGGGCGTCGCCGGGGTCACCACCGCGCCCGTCACCGTGACGAGCCGGGGCGAGGTCGGTGCGGGCAGTCGCTTGCGGTCGACCTTGCCGCTGGGCATCGTCGGCAGCTCGGGGAGCACCTCCAGGTACCCCGGGACCATGTAGTCCGGCACCCGTTCCCGCAGCCGCGCATGCAGCCGCTCGCGCAGCCCGCCGTCACCGGGGTCGCCGTCCGTGGTCACGTAGGCCACGAGCTCGTCGTCGACCATCGCGGCCACGGCGCTGCCCACCGCGGGGTCGCCGAGCAGCACGCTGTCGATCTCGCCCAGGTCGACCCGGTGTCCGCGGATCTTGACCTCGTCGTCGGCCCGCCCGAGGTAGACGATCTCGCCGGACCCGTCCCAGCACCCGAGGTCGCCGGTGCGGTAGATCCGCTCGCCGCGGAACTCGACGAAGCGGTCGGCCGTCTTCTCCGGCAGCCCGACGTACCCGCGCGCCACCCCGGGCCCGCCGATGCAGATCTCGCCGGCGGCGTCGCCCGCGACCTCGCGCAGGTCCTCGTCGAGGATGTGGATCGTGTAGGTCGGCAGGGGACGACCGATCGTCACCGGACGCCCGGGAAGCAGCTCGCCCCAGGTCGCGGTCACCGTGGCCTCGGTGGGCCCGTAGGTGTTCAGCATCCGGCGGCCCGGCCGGGCCCAGCGGTCCACCAGGTGGGCGGGGCAGGCCTCGCCGCCGACCATCAGCCCCCGGACGGCCGGGAGGTCCCGCGGGATCGTGGCCAGCAGGGTGGGCACCGCGTAGAGGACGGTCACGCCGGTGCGGTCGAGGAAGTCGGCCAGCTCGGCGCCGAGGCGCCGCTCGTCGTTCGGGCCGACCACCAGGGTCGCGCCCACGGCGAAGGTCGGCCAGATCTCCTCGATCGAGAAGTCGAAGGAGATCGTCATGCCCTGGTATACGCGGTCGCCGGGGCGGACGTCGTACACGCCCGGGACCACCCGCAGGAAGTTCGTGATGCTCGAGTGCGCGACCTCCACGCCCTTCGGCCGCCCGCTGGAGCCGGACGTGTAGATCACGTAGCAGGTCGGGTCGTCGCCGGTGGCGGCGTCGTCGACGGGCGGCGGTCCGGCGGCCGGGCGCAGCTCCACCGTGTCCAGGCAGAGCTCCGGGACCGGCACACCGGGGGCGAGGTCCGACGTCGTGACCAGCAGGTCCAGGCCCGCGTCGCCGGCGATGTAGTCGACCCGGTCTGCCGGCGACGCCGGATCGATCGGCACGAACGCGGCGCCGGCCTTCAGCACCGCCAGCAGCGCGGCGTAGGTGCGCCACGACCGCTCCAGCAGCAGGCCGACGCGGCCACCCGGACCGACACCACGGCCGCGGAGCAGGCGGGCGAGCCCGTCGGCGCGGGCGTCGAGCTCGGCGTAGGTCAGCAGCTCGCCGTGGTCGTCGACGGCCACGGCCCCCGGCGAGCGGCGGGCGGTGGTCTCGACGACGTGGTGCAGGCGCGACCACGGAGGGGCGGGGGGAACGTCGAGGGGAAAGGGCACACGACGGGCCGGGGAGGGGGCCAACGACACGGGGAGCGTTCCTCTTTCTCGGTTCGGCCGTGCGGGGAGCACGAATGCTCGGCCTACCCCCGCCGTCGGGGCCGGTAACACGATCGTGATCCCCGTCCTGGCGGTTTCGTCACACTGTGCGATCGCGTTGGGCTGATCGGGCCACGCCCGCTCCTCCGACTCACCGAGCACGCTCCGTCGCCCGTCGATGTGTGCACTTGCGGTTTACGTACGCCTGCGGTTACATTTCGGTCGTGGACGCCTTCGCCGTGCTGGCCGACCCGCTGCGCCGGCAGGTGGTCGAGCTGCTCGCCGGGGGCCCGGTCACCGCGGGCGAGATCGCGGCCCGGTTCCCCGTCACGCGCCCGGCGGTGAGCCGCCACCTGCGTGTCCTGCGGGAGTCGGGGCTCGTCGAGTCCGCGGTGCGGGGCCAGCACCGCGTCTACACGCTGCGCCGCGCGGGGCTCGCCGAGCTCGACCACTGGCTCGACCGGTTCCGCCCGCTCGCGGAACCGGCACCGGCCGGGCCCGCAACGCGGCTCGACGCCCTCGACACCGAACTGCACCGCGGGCGCCGTGCACGGCACGGCGCGCCCGCCGACCGGACAGGAGAGCACCGTGGCAGTGCCTGAGGCCGACCGCCGCACCCTGACGCTGCACCGCAGCTACCCCGACCCGGTCGACGACGTGTGGGCGGCGTTCACCGACTCCGCCCGGCTGGCCCGCTGGTTCGGCTCGTACACCGGCACCGGCCGCCCCGGCGGCACCGTCGAGCTCACGGTGACCGGCGAGGTCGACGCGGGCGGCGAGGTGGCCGACCCCGTCACGGTCACGATCCACGAGTGCGCCGCGCCGCACCGGCTCGTCGTCGAGGTCCCCGAAGGTCCGGAGGGGCAGGCCTGGCTGATCGAGGTCACCCTGACGGCGGCCGGCGCGAGTACCGACCTGCTCTTCGTCCAGCGGCTGCTCCCGGGGCTCGACGCGGCCGACGTCGAGGCCGGCTGGAACTGGTACCTCGACCGTCTCGAGGCCGCCCTCCACGGCACCCCGAAGCCGGAGTGGAGCGCCTACGCCCCCGGCTGATGCCCGTCGGCCTCGCGGATCGGGCACGCGAGGATCTCGCCGGCGAGCCGCGGCATCAGCGCCTCACGATCGAAGCGGTGCCCGAACTCGGCGTACGCGAGCAGCTCCCGGTGCAGGAGCTCGCCGACGCAACCGGGGTACAGCCGGCGCGCGTGGTGGGCCGCGGCCCGGAAGCGGGACCGGTCGTGCGGCGGGAGTTCCGGCGCGGTCCCGGTCAGCCGGGGTGGCCCGCTGACCAGTCGGATCGTCATGCGGCCAGGGTGCGCGCCCGGGCGGCCCGTGCACAGCGGGGAGAACTACGTACACGCCGTCGCCGTGATCCTGTATCCGGACGCGGGGGCCGGTCCCTGACCGGCCCTGTCATGGTTACCGCGTAGGCAGGGGGCATGACCGAACGCATCGTCGTCACCGCTCCCACCGGTCGGGTCGGCAGCCGGGTCGTGCAGCTGCTGCTGCAGGCGGGCGCGCGCCCGACCCTGCTGGTCCGTGACCCGGATCGGCTCGAGCCGCCGTCCGTGCCGCCGCCGACGTGCGGCAGGGCGACCTCACGGACCCGGGGTTCGTGCGGGGGGCGGCCGCGGGCGCGGCGGCCGCGTTCTGGCTCGACGTCACGCCGCACATCGCGGACGACCCGGTGAAGGAGTCCGCCGCGCTCGGCGAGGTGTTCGCCGAGGCCGCCCGCGAGGTCGGGCGGAACGTCGCCCTGAGCAGCGTCGGCGCCGAGCGGCGGTCCGGCGCCGGGCACATCGACGGGCTCGCGCGGATCGAGGAGCTGCTCGACGCGACCGGCGTCGCGGTCACGCACCTGCGCTGCGGCTACTTCTTCACCAACCTGCTCATGGACGTCGACGGGCTGCGGCAGGGTGTCCTCACCGGTACCCGCGACCCGGAGGACCCGATGCCGTGGGTGGACCCGCGGGACGTCGGGGAGGTCGCCGCGGCGCGGCTGCTCGCCCGGACCGGTCGGACCGGGTCGTCCAGGGCGTGCACGGTCCCGAGGACCTGACGTTCGCGCAGGTCGCGGGCACCCTCACGGAGGCGCTCGGCCGTCCCGTCGCGTACCACCGCCTCGCCGACGACGACGTCCGCGCCGCCCTCCGCGCCGCCGGCCTCGGCGACGCCGCGGTCGAGGGGATCGTCGGCATGACGGCGGGCACCCGCGGTCGCCTGCCCGACCCGCCCCGCTCCGCGCTCACCACCACGCCCACCACCCTGGGTGAGTGGGCCTACCGGGTCCTGCGGCCGCTCGTGGGATGAGTCAGACGGGCGCGCCGGCCCGCGCCCGCAGGGCCGCCTCGGCCTGCCCGAGCAGGGACTCGACGAGCTCGGCGGCGGGCGCCACCGCGCGGATCGCGCCGGCGGACTGGCCGGCGTAGAGGGCCATGGCGGCGATGTCCCCCTCGATCGCGCGGTACGGGGGAAGACCGGAGTGCCGCGGCACCGGTTCCGGCCCGTCCGGGCCGGGGACCGTGGCGACGACGGGGTCGCCGGACGCCTCGACGGCGCGCACGGCGGAGCGGAGCACCCGGGTGCGCGGTTCGGTGCGGCACAGCGGACAGTCGGCGAACCGGTCCGTGATCTCCGTGTCATCAGGACCCGCGGCCAGCACCGCGGCCACGTAGTCGGGGTGGGCACCGGACTCGGTGGACGCGAGGAAACGCGTGCCGATCCGCGCACCCGCGGCACCTGCGGCGAGCACCGCGGCGAGGGCGCGCCCGGTGGCGATCCCGCCGGCGGCCAGCACCGGCACGTCGACCGCGTCGAGCGCCGCGGCGAGCAGCGGCAGGGTCGCGGTCCGCCCGCGCACGTGCCCACCGGCCTCGAGGCCCTGGACCACGACGACGTCGGCACCGGCGTCGGCCGCCGCCTGCGCCTCCCCGACGCTCCCGACCTGCCAGCTCACGAGGGCCCCGGCCCGGTGGACGCGGTTGACCAGGTCCGCGGCCGGCGCGGACCAGAAGAAGTCGATCACGCGCACCCTCGCCGCCGCGAGCTCGACCTGCTCGGGATCGACGTCCTCGGTGAGGAAGTTGACGGCGAGGGCGCCGGGCGCGGCGTCGAGTCCGGCGGTGAGGGCGTCGAGCCGGCCCTCCAGCTCGCCCGTCGACCCACCGGGCAGGACCGCCACGGTCCCCAGCCCGCCCGCGCCCGCCACGGCACGGGCGAGCGCCGGGGTGCTGATCGCCCCCATCGGGGCCTGCTGGATCGGCGCCGTGCAGCCGACGAGCTCGGTGAACGCCGTGGTGATCATGGTCCCTCCCCCCGTTGCGGCGGAGGGCCAGGGTCGGGGACGGACGGGGGTCGGGGCAGCCGCCGAGCGGGTGTTTCGGGCCCTCAGCCCGCCGCGCGCGCCCTGTACCGCTCCTTCAGCTCGCGCTTGAACAGCTTGCCCGTGGCCTGGCGCGGCAGCTCGTCGGCGAAGTCCACGGCGCGGGGGCACTTGTAGGTCGACAGGTGCTGCCGGCACCAGGCGATCAGCTCCTCGGCCGCCTCCGGGCCGGGGGTGCGGCCGGGCCGCAGCTGGACGACGGCCTGCACGACCTCGCCCAGCTCCTCGTGCGGGATGCCGAAGACCGCCGCATCGGCGACGTCCGGGTGCGTGACCAGGACGTTCTCCGCCTCCTGCGGGTAGATGTTCACCCCGCCGGACAGGACGAGGTCGGAGCGGCGGTCGGCGAGGTGGAGGTAGCCCTCCTCGTCGAGGTGGCCGAGGTCGCCGACCGTGGTCCAGCCCCGGTCGTTGCGCGACGCGGCGGTCTTGTCGGGGTCGTTGAGGTACTCGAACGCGAGGCCGCCCTCGGACCAGATCGTCCCGATCTCCCCCGGCGGCAGCTCGGCGCCGTCCTCGTCGAGGATGTGCGGGCGACCGACCAGCGCCCGCCCGACGGACCCCGGGTGGGCGAGCCACTCCGCCGAGTCGATCGCGGTGAAGAGGTAGTTCTCGGTGGACGAGTAGTACTCGTGCACGACCGGGCCGAGCCAGTCGATCAGTGCACGCTTGGTCTCGGGCGGGCACGGGGCCGCCGCATGCACGACGACCTGCAGGGACGACAGGTCCCGTGCCTCCCGGACCGCGCGCGGCAGCTTGAGGATCCGGATGAGCATGGTCGGCACCATCTGGGTGTGGGTCACCCGGTGGCGCTCGACGAGCTCCAGCGCGGCCTCGGCGTCGAACTTCTCCATGACGACGACGGTGCCGCCGTAGCGGTGCACGGTCATGCAGAACCGCAGCGGCGCGGCGTGGTAGAGCGGCGCGGGCGAGAGGTAGACCGCTTTCTCGTCGAGGCCCCAGCGCTCGTGCAGCAGCGTGGCGACGCCCGGCGGGGTGCCCAGCGGCGCCAGCGGCAGCGCCGCCGCGACACCCTTCGGCCGGCCCGTCGTGCCCGAGGAGTAGAGCAGGTCGACCCCCTCCCGCTCCTCCCGCTCGACGGGCGGCGCGGCCGCGACCGCCGCCGCCAGCTCCTCGAACCCCTCCTTCGCGGGTCCGGTGGTGACTCGGAGCCCGACCCCCGGCGCCTCGCGCAGCGCCGCCGCGGCCCGACCGACGTACGCCGGGCTGGTGACGAGCGCCCGGGCGCCGGAGTCGCGGAGGATGTAGGCCACCTCGGCCGGCTCCAGCCGGACCGGCAGCCCGACGTAGCGCAGGCCGCTGCGCTGCGCCGCCCACGCCACCGGCAGGTAGTCCGCGGTGTTCTCCATCAGGATCGCGACGCAGTCCCCGTGCCGCAGGCCGCGGGACGCGAGCAGCCCGGCGATCGCCCGGGACGAGTCGACGAGCCGGCCGTAGGTCACGACCTCGCCCGTCGCGGCCATGACGTAGGCCGGACGTGCGGGATCGGTCTGCGCGACGGCGTCGGGGAAGGGGGTGTCGGACGGGAGCGGGAGGTTCTGCACGGCGTACTCCGGGTTCAGCGGGCGGCCGCGGCCTCGGTGCCCGCAGGCGCGGCGGGGACGGACGTCGAGTGGTAGCGGCGGCGGCTGATGAGCTGCAGGCACAGCAGGGCGGCCGCGGCCAGCACCGCGACGAGCGCGCCGACCCGCCAGGCGTTGCCTGGGTCGCCGTTGATCAGCGCGACGGTGACGAACGGCGCGAAGCCGCCGATGATCGCGGAGATCTGGTAGCCGAGGGAGGCGCCCGAGAAACGGATCTCCGGCGGGAACAGCTCGGCGAACAGCGTGCCCTGGGTCCCGGTCTGCAGCGACATGGCGACGACCGCGCCCAGCACCGCCACCGCGAACGGCCAGATCCGGTCGGGGCCGGCGGCCGCGATGAGCAGCCACATCGGCACCGCCCACACCAGCATCGCGACCGAGCCGAGGCCGAACACGAGCTTGCGGCCGATGCGGTCGGACAGCCAGCCGAAGAACGGCACCAGCGGGATCATCACCACGCAGGCGATCAGGATCCAGGTCAGCACGGTGGCCCGGGGCAGGCCGAGGTAGGTGGTCACGAACTGCACCGAGCCGGTGATCGTGGCGTAGAAGAACACGATGCCGACGGTGTTGGCGCCCGCCGCGGTCAGGATCGCGCCGGGGTTGCGCCGCAGGACCTCGAAGAACGGGGAACGGCGCGCCCGGGGCTGCTCGGCCGCCTTCGCAGCGGCCGCCTTGAACTCGGGGGTCTCCTCCAGGTACCGGTGGATCGCGAACGCGATCGGCAGCATGACCAGGCTGACCCAGAACGGGACGCGCCACACCCAGGACAGGAACGCCTCCGGGGAGGCGAAGGCGGTGGCGAGCAGGAAGGCCACGTTGCCGAGCACGACCCCGATCGGCACACCGAGCTGGGCGAAGCTGCCGTAGTAGCCGCGCAGGTGCGCCGGTGCGTTCTCGGTGGCGACCAGGACCGCACCGCCCCACTGCGCCCCGACGGCCAGGCCCTGGCAGATGCGCAGCACCACGAGGATCGTCGGGGCGAGCCAGACCGCCTCCGTGTTCGGCACGAAGCCGATCAGCGACGTGGCCACGGCCATCAGCACGACGGCGCCGACCAGGACCGGCTTGCGCCCGTACTTGTCACCCAGCTGGCCGGCGACGATCCCGCCGATGGGCCGGGCGATGAAGCCCACCGCGACCGTGGCGAACGAGTTCAGCGCGGAGACCACCGCACTGTCGGTCGCGAAGAAGGTCGTGTTGAACACCAGCGCGGCCGCGGTGGAGTAGATGAAGAAGTCGTACCACTCGAGCGAGGTCGAGATGGCCGCGGCGAAGGACGCCCGGGCCGAACGACGGGGCGGCGCGGCCTCGCGGGCGGCCGGCTCGGCTCCTGACTGCATTGTCATCTCCAGGGTGCAGACCCGCGGCCCCGCCGCAGCGCGGCTCGCGGGTCGGTCAACTCTGACTGATCGGTGCCCACGGGCCCGTCCCGACGTCTCGGCGGACCCGCCCCGCCACGGTCCGTCGACCGGGATTCGCAGGTCGAGTCCGACCTGCCGGGGTGTGGCGCGCATGAGGCTACGATGTCGCTCGCCCAACAGTCAATGCTGACTGCCGTCCGATCTCGACCTTTTTCCTCAGATCTCGAGCAGCACCCGCGCGACGTCCGTCCAGGCCGCCAGGTGCGGGTCGCGCCGGGGGTCGCGGTGGTCGAAGGAGTAGGTCAGCGCCGCCCCGCGCATGCTGGTAACCAGCATCTCCCGCAACTGGGGGTAGCGGGGGTGGCCGGCGAGCTCCGGGCCCCACATCCGGTCCACCCCGGCACGGATCACCCCGCCGAGGCGGCGCTCGGCCGGGAGCAGCGCGGCGGCGATCCGGTCGTTGGTGCGGGCGGCGGTCCAGATCTCCATCGCGGCCCAGAAGTGCGGTTCGTGGAAGGTCAGCCACATGAACTCGACGACCTGCGCGACCCGGGCCGGGCCCGGCACGTCGGCGGACAGGTGGGTGTCGATCCGCTCGACCGTCTCCCGGATCCGCTGGTCGGCGAGGTATTCGGCCGCCGCGAGCAGCAGTGCCTCCCGCGAGGGGAACCAGTGCAGCAGCCGGCCCCGCGAGATGCCCGCCCTGGCCTGGATGCGCAGCGTCGTGGCGGCGCTGAAGCCCTCCTCGACCAGGCACTCGACGGCCGCGTCCAGGATGCGGGTCCTGCTGTCGGCCGTAGGCGGCGGCGCCGCCACCCGGTCGACGTCCGAGGTCGGCGTCACACCCGGAGCCTAGGCCAAGGCGGGCCGACAGTCACGCCTGACCGTTCGCCCGGCCGGCCCCGGTCGACCACCCGGTCGACCACCCGGTCGATCACCCGGTCGATCACCCGGTCGATCACCCGGTCGATCACCCGGTCGATCACCGCGGCACGAGCTCGGCGAAGGTGTCCGCGACCCAGTCGGCGATGACCGTGCTGACGTGCGGCAGGTGGTCCAGCCCGATGTGCTCCGTGGCGCCCTCCTCCTGGGTGAACACCCGCAGCTCACGCTTCGGCGAGTGCACGGCCTGGTCGTACGAGCGGTGCGCGTACTCGAGCGGGATCTGCCGGTCGCCCGCGCCGTGGGCGATCAGGAAGGGCACGGTGATCTTCTCGACCACGCCGTCGAGGTGGACGTCGTCGGCGAAGGAGACGAAGGCGCCGAGGTCGGTGTCGGGGTCGAAGCCCCAGACCCAGAGGACGTGCTCCCAGTAGTGCGGCACGGGGCGCTCACCCTCCCGCTCGAGGCGGCGGCGCTGCACCGCACCCCAGTCGTGGTTGGCGCCCCAGGCCACGCAGAGCGCGAACCGCTTCTCGAAGGCCGCGGCCCGTGGGGCGTAGTAGCCGCCGAGGGACCAGCCGACGATCCCGATGCGGGAGGCGTCGACGTCGGCCCGCTGCTCGAGCCAGTCCACGGCGGCACCCGCCCAGGCCTCCGTGTCGATGCGCGCGGTGAGCCCCTGCAGGCGCAGCGCCTCGCCCGTGCCGGGCTGGTCGAGCATGAGGCAGGAGATGCCGCGGGCGGCAAGCTCCTCCCAGTGGGAGGAGCCGTACATGTGCTCCTTGGTGGAGTCCAGGCCGTTGACCAGCACGATCACCGGGGCGGGCCCCTCGTCGGTGGCGGGCGCGGCGCTGAAGTAGCCCGGGATCGTGGTGCCCTCGTACGGGATCGCGACCCGGCTGATCCGCGGGTCGCGCAGGTCGAAGGACTTCTGCGCCAGCTCCAGCACCCACCGGTAGGTCGGGATCCGGTTCGGGTCGGAGTGGGCGAGCATGCGCTCGGCCTGGCAGAGGTAGTTGGTGGCGCGGAAGTACAGCTGCCCCGCGGTGCGGGTGTGGCCGTTCTTCTCGGCGGCCTCGGCCTGCGCGACGAGCTGGTCGGTCAGCGCGGTCCAGGCGCGCAGGAAGTCCGGGGTGCCGGCGTCGGAGCCCTGCGCCGCGGCCTCCCGGATCGGGCGGCAGGCGCGGTCGATCTCGTCGATCAGGCCGCCGGAGTTGAGCGCGGCGACGACGCCCAGGTTCCACACGTAGTTGCCGGGGAAGTACTCGAACACTGCAGGGGTCCTCTCAGGTGGTCCGGACGGCGTCGCTGATCGACTTCACGCCGCCGTGCGCGGTCATCCCGCCGTCGACGGGGATCTCGGCGCCGCTGATGTAGGAGGCGTCGTCGGAGAGCAGGAACGTGACGAGCGGGGCGACCTCGTCCACGGTCCCGGTGCGGCCGAGCGGCGTCTCGGCCACGTTCGCCGCGCGGAAGGCGGGCGCCGCGGACGCGGTCATCGGGGTCTCGATGTAGCCGGGGTGCACGGTGTTGACGCGGATCCCGCGCGGGCCCAGCTCGAGGCACGCGGCCTTGGCCAGCCCGCGCAGCGCCCACTTGCTCGCGGTGTACGCGGCCGGGTAGTGGCCGGTCAGCGCGGCGACCGAGCCGACGACCACGATCGACCCACCGGCGCCCATCAGCGGGGTCAGGGCCTGGATGCCCAGCAGCGGGCCGGCCACGTTGACCTCGGTGACGCGCGCGAGATCGGCGGGGTCGAGCTCGGTGACGCGTGCGCGCCAGGTGATCCCGGCGTTCGCGACGAGCCCGTCCACCCGGTCGAGCTTCGCAGTCAGCGCCGCCCAGCCTGCGGGGTCGGTGACATCGAGCTGCCGGTAGTGCACGCCGGACAGCTCGTCAGCGGGTTCGGGCTCGAGGTCGACACCGATCACCGTCGCACCCTCGGCGGCGAGCAGCCGGGCCTCGGCGGCACCCTGCCCCTGGCCGGCGCCGGTCACGACCACGGTCTTGCCGGCCACCCGCCCGCTCACGACGTGCGCTTCCGGGTCCGCGGCCGCACCCGGGCGGGCCGCACCGGCGGCAGCTCGACGCCGGCGACGACGGTGTTGCGGATCGTCCCGATCCCCTCGACGGTCATCTCGACGACGCCCCCGGGGCGCAGCGGGGGCGGGTCCTGCGCGCCGCGCCGGCCCCACAGCTCGGCCAGGCACCCGCCGTTGCCGCAGGTCCCGGAGCCCAGGACGTCCCCGGCGCGCACGCGCGTGCCACGCCCGGCGTAGGCGACGAGCTCCTCGAAGGGCCAGCCCATGTTGGACAACAGGTCCTGCCCGATCTCCACGCCGTTGACCGCCACCCGCATGTCGAGGGCGAGGAATCCCTCGGCGTCGCGGTACGGCAACAGCTCGTCGGCGGTCACGAGCCACGGGCCGAGGGTGGTCGCCGAGTCCTTGCCCTTGGCCGGGCCGAGGTTGACCTTCATCTCCCGGCGCTGCAGGTCCCGGGCCGACCAGTCGTTGAGGATCGTGTAGCCGACGATGTCGACCTCGTCCGGGGTGGGCGAGGCGGCGTCGCGGCCCACCACGCACGCGACCTCCAGCTCGAAGTCGAACAGCCCCGAGCCCGGCGGCACCGCGACGTCGTCGTGCGCGCCGACCAGCGCGTACGGGTTGGTGAAGTAGAAGGTCGGGGCCTCGTACCACTCCGGCACCACCCCGGCGCCGCCGGACACCGACTGCACCACGCCCTCGACGTGCTCCTCGAACGCCACGAAGTCCCGGACCGTCGGCGGGTCGAGCGGGGGCAGCAGCCGCAGCCCGGCGAGCGGTACCGCGTCGTCGGCCGCCTGCGCCCGCTCCCCGGCGGCGTGCAGCTCCCCGGCCTGGATCAGGTCCAGCACGGTCGTGCCGGCGGGCAGCCGCAGCAGCGACTCCCCCTCGACCCCGCTCTCGACGACGCCGCACCGGACGGTGCCGTCCGGCTCCTCGACGGTCGCGAACCTCATCGCCGCCCCCTCACACCGGCGGGGCCACGAAGAGCCCCTTGTCGACGTCGTTGAAGGACCGGGAGGCGACGAACTCGTTCATCGCGTTGGCCGTGCCCCACTGGTCGGACACCTCGGGCAGGGTGAAGTCGTAGAGGTGCGGGTGCCAGGTGTCCTCGTCGATCAGCTCCAGCTCGGTGGTGTACTCGACGGTGTTGCCGTGCGGGTCGAGGAAGTAGCTGAAGGTGTTGTTGCCGGCCAGGTGCCGGCCGGGACCCCAGATCTTCTCCACGCCCGCCCGGAGCAGCCGGCCGGTGCCGCGCATGTACTCGTCGATCCCCCGCATCTCGAAGGACGCGTGGTGCAACGACGGGTGCGGGCCACGGGCGATGGCCATGCTGTGGTGCCAGGAGTTGATCCGCAGGAACCACATCATCTCGCCCATGCGCGGGTGCATGAGCGTGTCCGAGAGCCGGAAGCCGAGATGGCGCTCGTAGAAGGCGCGGGTGCCCTCGGGGTCCGCCGAGTTGATCACCACGTGGGAGAGCCGCACGGGGATCGACTCGCCCTCCTCGATTGTGCGGTGCGCGCGGACGGCCACGTCCGCGCTGATCTCGACGGTGCGGCCCTCGTTGTCGAAGAACCGGAACCCGTAGCCGCCGCCGGGGGTGTCCAGCTCGCCGGGCTCGCGCACCAGCTGCACCCCGGCGGTGGCCAGGCGGGCGGCGAGGGTGTCGACATCGGCCGGGGTGGCCACGCCGAACGCGATGAGGTCGATGCGCTTGTCGGCGGCCTGGCGCAGCCGCACGACGTACTGCTCGGGCGAGCCCTCCGCGGCGAGGAAGGCGATCCCGGTGTCGGTGTGCTCGGTCGTGAGGCCCCAGGCCCCGGTGTAGAAGTCCTGCTGGCGGGCCAGGTCCGGCACGGCGAGGTCGACGTGCCGCAGGTGGGTGATCAGACGCTCGGTCACGGTCTCTCTCCGGATCTCACGGGAAGGGGGTCAGGCGGGTTCGGTGACGAGGGCGGCGATACGGCCCATGAGGCCGGGGACGTCGCCCTGCTCGTGGTCGAGCAGCCACTGTCCGAGCTGGACGGACGCCTCGACCACCGCGGTGGCGCGGGCGACGCGCCGCTCGGTGAAGGCGGTCCACAGGTCCGCGTCGAGGGTGTCGGCGGCGAGCAGGAGCTCGGCGAGGACCGCGGCGTCCTCGAGCGCCTGGGCGCCGCCCTGGGCCAGGGTGGGCGGGCAGGAGTGGGCGGCATCGCCGATCAGGACGACGCGGCCGCGGTTCCACGGCGCGGGTAGCACGTGGGTCTCGAACCAGGTGTAGTGGACCCGGGAGGGGTCGGTCAGCGTGGCGCGGACGTCGTCCCACGGGCCGTGGTAGGCCGAGGCCAGCTCCCGCATCGTGGCGAGCCGCTGCTCGGGGGTCAGCGCGCTGCGGTCCTGCGCGTCCTCCACGACGTAGGCGTAGAGGGAGTCCTCGCCGGTCGGGCAGTAGCCCGCGATGTAGCAGGGGCCGCCGTAGAACAGGTCGGTGCGCGTGACCGAGGCCGGCCGCGGACCGAAGGCGCGCCAGATGCCCATCCCGGTGGGGCGGGTCTCCAGCTCGATCCCGAGCATCCGGCGGACCGCCGAGCGGATCCCGTCCGCGCCCACGACCAGGTCGTAGCGGCCCGCGGAGCCGTCGGAGAAGCCGACGTCGACGCCGTCGCCGTCCTGGCGCAGAGCCGTCGCGGTCAGCCCGAAGCGGATCTTGACCCCGGCCGCCGCGGCGCGGTCGTGCAGGATCCGGGCCAGGTCCGGCCGCGGCATGCCCAGGGTGGCGGGCAGGTCCGCGCCGCCGGTGCGGGCGTCGGGGATCTCGGCCAGCAGGGTCCCGTCCGGGTCGGGGGCGCGCAGGCCGAGACTGTCGAAGCCGTGGCCCTTCTCCCGTACGCGCTCCCACACGCCGAGGGTGCGCAGCTCGCGCAGGGCGTTGCCCTGCAGGGTGATCCCGGAACCGACGGCGGCGACGTCCGGCTCGATCTCGATCAGGTCGACCGCGACGCCGCGGTCGGCCAGGTGGATCGCGGTGGCCGTGCCGGCGAGGCCGCTGCCGACCACGAGGACGGTGTTGACGGCGGGCATGGGACTCCTTCGTCCGGTGGCGTCGGGGACGCGGGTCGGTTCGGCTACTTGACGGCGACGGGAGCGACCGGGGCCCCTACCGCGCCGGTCACGGGCAGCGGGTCGGCGGTCAGGAAGAACTCGTAGGTGCCGTCGGCGGCGCAGTCGGCGGCCAGTGCGTCGAGGTCCCACATCTCGCCGAGGAACAGCCCGATGTGCGGGATGGCGACCTGGTGCAGGGGCTGGAAGGCCTCGTCGAACTCGTTGGGCCGCACCTCGAAGCCCCAGGTGTCGGTGGCGATCGCGGCGATCTCGGTGCCGTGCAGCCAGTCCGCGGTGGTGAACGACACCCCGGGGGCGGGGCCGCCGGCGTAGTCGCCCCAGCCCTTCCCCTCCGCGATCTCGCGGCGGGCCCGGGCGAGCCGCCCGGTGCGGACGAGCAGCAGGTCGCCGCGCCCGACGGCCACCCCGTGGGCGGCGATCGTCTCCTCGAGGTGCTCGGCGGTGATGGCGAACCCGTCCGGCAGCTCCCCGTCGGTGCCGAGGGAGGGGCCGAGAACCCGGCCGACGTCCAGCAGCACCCCGCGGCCGGCGATCCGGCCGGAGGCGGTCTCGATGCCGGTGATCCGGTCGCCCTCGCTGGTCACGACGTCGCCGGCGCGGCGGCCGTTCCACGCCACGCCGTGGTCGAAGATGTGGCCGAGCCCGTCCCACTGGGTCGAGGCCTGCAGCGGCATGAACACGACGTCGTCCGCCCCGCCGATCCCGTGCGGGAAGCCCTGGGTGCCGCGCTCGGCGTCCAGGCCGGTGTCGAGCATGGTGTGCACCGGGTTGGTGCGCCGCCGCCAGCCCTTCTGCGGGCCGTCGGCGTCGAAGCGCTGGGCCAGTGGGAAGCTCACTCCGCGGCGGACCAGGGCGGCGCCCTCGCGGCGCTTGGCCTCGTCCAGGAGGTTCAGGGTGCCCAGCACGTCGTCGGCGCCCCAGCGGCCCCAGTTCGAGCAGCGCTTCGCGGCGGCGGCGATGGCCCCCTCGGGGTCGGTGCGGTCCAGCATGTCGGTTCCTCCTCGAGCGACGGCCTCCACGGTCGGTGATCCGAGCGCATCAGGGAAGACGAAATGGGTGATGCGCGGTATCGAAACGGTGGATACGCTGCCGCCTCGTGAACCTGGCGAGCCTGGACCTGAACCTGCTCGTGACGCTCGACGCGCTGCTCGAGCAGCGCAGCGTGAGCCGGGCCGCCGAGCAGATGGGGCTCAGCCAGCCGGCGGTGTCCGCGCAGCTCGCCCGGCTGCGCCGGCACTTCGGCGACGACCTGCTGGCCCGGTTCGGCAACCAGTACCGGCTCACACCGCTTGCCGTGCAGCTGCGCCACCGCGTGCGCACCGCGCTGTCCGGGGTGGAACGCGTCTTCGCCGCCGAACCCGACTTCGACCCCGCCACCACCACGCGCGAGTTCTCGCTGATCATGACCGACTACGGCGTGGCCGTGCTGGGGCCCGAGCTCGTCGCGTGCCTGCGCGAGGAGGCGCCCGGGGCCCGGATGCGGTTCACCGCGAACACCCCGCAGGTGGTCGACAACGCCACCCAGACCCTCACCCACGCCGACCTGCTGCTGATGCCGCACGGCTTCCTCGACGCGCTCCCGCACGTCGACCTGTACCGCGACGACTGGGTCTGCCTGGTCGCCTCCGGCAACGCGGCGATCGGCGAGGAGCTCACCGTCGAGCAGCTGCGGACGCTGCCCTGGGTCGTCACCTACCACGGCCCGACGGCCTCGACCCCTGCCCTGCGGCAGATGCGGATGCTCGGCATCGAGCCGGACGTGCAGGTCGTCACGGAGAACTTCCTGACCGTCCCCGGCCTGGTCGCCGGCAGCGACCGGGTCGCGCTGCTGCAGCGCCGGCTCACCGACCGGATCCCCCAGGAGCTCGGGGTGCGCGCGCTGCCCTGCCCCGTCGACGTCGCCCCGCTCGTCGAGGCGATCTGGTGGCACCCGATGTACGACGACGACCCGGAGCACCGGTACCTGCGCGACCTCCTGACCCGGGTGGCGGGGCGGCTGTAGCGCCCGGCCCATCCACCGGGCTGATAACGCACTTCGGGAGAAGTGATTTCCGCTCGGGGCGCGTCGTCCCCACACTTCGTCGCAGGTCACGGCGAGGCCGACGCCCCCGTGCCGCTCCACTCCCGACGATCCCCGACGACGAGGTCAGGTGTTCCCATGTCCGACAGCCCTGCCCTGAACGCACCGCCACCCGGGGCGACGCGCCCCGCGACGCCGCCCGCCGCGGAGCGGACCGCGGGGCCCGCACAGCTGGTCCTGCTGCTCGCCGGCAGCTGTCTGTCCGTGCTCGGCGCCGTGCTCATCGCCCCGGTGCTGCCGCAGATGACGCAGGCCTTCGCCGGGACACCCGGCGTCGACGTCCTCGTCCCGGTGGTACTGACCGCGCCCGCGCTGCTGATCGGGCTCACCGCCCCGTTCGCGGGCGTCGTGGTGGACAGGATCGACCGCAAGCGCCTGCTGCTGGTCGCGATGCTGGCCTACGCCGTGTTCGGCACCGCGCCGCTCTACCTCGACTCGCTGGGCGCGATCGTGGTCAGCCGGGTCCTGGTCGGGCTGTGCGAGGGCGCGATCATGACCTGCTGCACCACGCTGATCGGCGACTACTGGTCCGGGGCGCGGCGGGCGCGGTACCTGGGCCTGCAGACGCTCGTCGCCACGCTGTCCGCCACGGCCTTCCTCGCGCTCGGCGGCGTCCTCGGCGCCTCGGGGTGGCGGACCCCCTTCTGGCTCTATGCCGTGGCCGCGGTGCTCGCCGTGCCGATGGCGCTCGCGATCTGGCAGCCCGCCCGGCCCGCGGCGCCGGCCGGCCGCCCGGCGCCCCTGCCCTGGCGGCAGCTGTTCGTGCCGTGCCTGGTCACGCTGTTCGGTGGGATGGTGTTCTACGCCCTGATCGTGGAACTGTCCTTCGTGCTCAGCGGGATCGGGATCACCTCCACGGGCACCATCGGCGCGATCAGCGCGCTGATGTCGCTGGCCACCGCCGCCGGGGCGGTCCTCTTCGGCCGGCTGTCCGGCCGGACCCCGCGCGCCCTGCTGCCCGTCGAGTTCGGGCTGTCGGCGGTCGGCCTGGTGCTCGTGTTCGCCACCGCCTCGCCGGTCGTGATCACCCTCGGTGCCGTCCTCACCGGGTTCGGCACCGGGATGCTGTTGCCGACCCTGCTGACCTGGGCGGTCAACCGGCTCGGCTTCGACCGGCGCGGTCGCGGCACCGGCCTGTGGACGGGCGCGCTGTTCCTCGGCGAGTTCCTGTGCCCGCTGATCCTCGCCGCCGTCGGCGCCGGCGTCGGCGGTCTGCAGGGGGCCCTCGCCGTCCTCGGTGTCGCGAGCGCAGTGGTGGGGCTGGTGATCGCGCTCGTCCTGCGGCGTCACGACCGGCCCCTGAACGTCACCGAGGACTGACAGCCGGCATCGGCGGCTCAGCGGCGCACGGTGAAGGCCTCGCGGAAGCGGTCGAGCGCCCGGTCGGGGTCGCCGGAGGCCCGGCCCTCGAGTCCGACGACGCCGGTGTAGCCGAGCCGGTCCAGGGCGGCGGCGACGGCCGGGTAGTGGATCTCGCCGGTGCCGGGTTCGCAGCGCCCGGGGACGTCGGCGACCTGGATCTCCCCGACCAGCGGCAGGGCGCGCTCGACTAGTGCGACGAGGTTCCCCTCGCCGATCTGGGCGTGGTAGAGGTCCAGGTTGAGCCGCAGGTGCGGGTTGTCGACGGCCTCGACCAGGGCGATCGTGTCCGCGGCGGGCGCGAACGGGACGCCGGGGTGGTCGACGGCGGTGTTGAGGTTCTCCAGGGTGAACACCCGCCCGGCCCGCTCGCCCAGCTCGGCGACGCGGGTCAGCGTCCTCGCGGCGGTCAGCCACATCTCCGGCGTGACGACCTGGGTGGGGACCACGGGCAGGCCGCGGTCGTCGAGGCCGGTGCCGTGCAGGTTGAGCCGCGGGCAGTCCAGCTGCTCGGCGACCTTGAGCGACTGCTCGGCGGTGCGCAGGAGCTCCTCGGCGCCGTCGGGGTCGGCCAGGGTGCCCGTGACGTAGCCGGTCATCGAGGAGAACGTCGCCCCCGTCCTCGCGAGGGCGTCGACGTCCTTGCGGGTCCAGTCCCAGATCTCGACCTCGTACCCGCGGTCGGCCAGTCGGCGGACGCGCTCCTCGAACGGGAGGTCGAGGAACAGCATCTCGGCGGAGACGGCGAGGCGGTAGCCGCTCCCGGTGGTCACGGCGCTCATTTCGCGACCTCCGCGATCCGCACCGGGCGGTGCTCGCGGACCGACCGCGCTGCGGCGAGGGCGACGGCCAGCGCGGCGCGGGCGTCCTCCCCACCGACCGGGGCCGCGGCACCGGTGCGCACGGCCTCGACGAACGCGGCCAGCTCGGCCACGTAGGCGCCGGCGAGCAGTTCCTGGTCGCTGCGGGCGGTGTCGATCGCCCGTCCGGCAGGGCCGGAGAAGACCATGCCGGTGCGGCGCCCGTCGCCCAGGGTGGCCATCCCGCCGGAGCCGAACACCTCGCCGCGCACGTCGTAGCCGTAGGCGGCCTGGAAGCACGCCTCGGCGATCCCGGTGGCGCCGTTGTCGAACGTCACCGTGACGACGGCGGTGTCGAGCAGCCCGCGGTCGCGCCACTCCGGCTCGACGAGGGCGTCCGCGGTGGCGTAGACCTCGACGGCCTCGGCACCGGGGTTGAGGAACCGCAGCGTGTCGAAGTCGTGGATCAGGGTCTCGTTGAAGATCGTGTCGGCGGCGACCCGGGACGGGTCGAAGCCGCCGGGATCGCGGGTCACCGAACGCAGCAGCCGCGGGGTGCCCAGCGTGCCCTGGTCGAGCAGCGCCCGGGCCGCGGCCCAGTCCGGGGCGAAGCGCCGGTTGAACCCGACCTGCAGCACCACACCCGCGGCGCGGACGGCGTCGATCGCGCGGTCCAGGTCGCCGAGCGACAGCGCGGCCGGCTTCTCGCAGAACACCGCCTTGCCGGCCCGCGCCGCCGCGACGATCAACTCCGCGTGGAAGCGGGCCGGCGCGGCGATGACGACGGCGTCGACGGCCGGGTCGGCGAACGCCGCCGCCGCGTCGATGTACGCCGCCGGCGCGCCCCACGAGGCCGCGAGCGTCTCGGCGGCACCGGGGGCCGGGTCCGCGACGGCGACCAGCCGCGCGCCCGGGAGCCGCTGCGCGAGCGTCCCGCCGTGGTAGGCGCCCATCCGCCCCGATCCGATCAGGGCCACGCCGACCGGCGCACCCTCGTCGACCTGGCTCATCCCACTCCTCCTCGAGTCGCACGCCGCCGCGCAACGTTCTAGAACGTTATAGCGAGAGGAGTATGGGGGCGCGCAGCCTCGCCGTCAACGGTCGACGCTAGAACGTTCTAGAAGTAGGCCGCTAGACTCGCCGCATGACGGACGTGTCCGGGCCGAGCCGCGGCCGCCGCACGACCCTCGCGGACGTCGCCGCCCGCGCCGGGGTCTCCGTCCCCCTGGTGTCCATCGTGATGCGCGACGCCCCCGGTGCCAGCGCGGCGACCCGGGAGCGGGTGCGGCGCGCCGCCGAGGAGCTGGGCTACCGGCCCGACATCCGGGCACGGCTGCTGCGCCGGGCCCGGAGCCGGCTGATCGGCGTCGTGTTCGGCGTGCAGCATCCCTTCCACGGCGACCTGGTCAGCGGCCTGTACACCGCGGCCGAGGCGGTCGGCTACGAGCTCGCGCTCAGCGCGGTCACCCCCGGCCGGGACGAACGCCGGGCCGTGGCGAGCCTGCTGCAGGACCGGTGCGAGGCGCTGATCCTGCTCGGCCCCCAGCTGGCGGCCTCGGACCTGGCCGAGCTCACGGCCCGGATGCCGGTGGTCGTCGTCGCCCGCGCCGTCCGGAACCGCGCCGTGGACGTCGTGCGCACGGACGACGCCGCCGGCCTGCACCTCGCCGTCGACCACCTCGTCGAGCTCGGCCACACCCGCATCGCCCACGTCGACGGGGGACGCGCCCCGGGCGCCGCCGAACGCCGCCGCGGCTACCGCAAAGCCCTCCACGAGCACGGCCTCGGCGCCGGGGAGCTGGTCCTGTCCGGCGGGCTGACCGAGGACGAGGGCGCCGCCGCCGCCCGGGCCCTGCTCGAGGCCGATCCCCGGCCCACCGCGGCCACCGTGTTCAACGACCGCTGCGCCACCGGCGTCCTCGACGTCCTCCGCCGCGCCGGCCTCTCCGTGCCGCGGGACGTGTCCGTGGTCGGGTTCGACGACAGCAGCCTGGCCCGCCTCTCCCACGTCGCACTCACCACGGTCGCCCAGGACACCGAACGGCTCACGGCCCTCGCCGTCGCCCGCGCCACGGCCCGGCTCGACGGGACCGCCCCGGCGTCCGAGCGGGAACAGGTCGTGCCACCCCACCTCGTGGTACGCGGGACCACCGCTCCGCCCCCGGGCTGACCCGCAGGATGATCGGCCTTCCGCGCGTGCACGGGATGTCGGGGTCCCCCGCTACGCTCCCGGCGTGCGCGGGAGGGGCGGTGGCTGACGCGGAGGACGTGCGCCGGCTCGCGCTGTCCCTGAAGGGCGTCGAGGAGATCGACAGCGACGGCTTCGACTTCCGCGTGGGCGGGCGCGGCTTCGTCTGGTCCTACCCGGAACGGACACCGGGGCAGCGGCGGGTGATCCGCACGGACGTGGCGGTGCTCTACGTCGGCGACGAGGCCGAGAAGCAGGCGCTGCTGCTCGGCGAGCCGGAGCTGTTCTTTACCACGCCGAGCTACGACGGACTGCCGCTGGTGATGGTGCGGCTGGAGCGGGTCGGGCCGGAGCGGCTGGAGGAGCTGGTGGTCGACGCCTGGCGGATGCGCGGCGAGCAGGCGTGAGCGATCGAGCGGATGCGCGCGGCCGGGCGACCGAGCGCGACCGGGCGGGGTGGCGGACGCCTCAGGGCCGGGCGAACTCCCAGATCACGACGCCGGGCAGCCCGGCGTACGCGGTCTCGGTGGCCTCGGGCACGAGCTCCGTGGTCGGGGTACGGGCGGCCTCGGGAGTCAGGGCCGGCTCCTCGACCCCGCTCACGACCAGGCCCGCCGCCAGCGCGGCCGCCGCGTAGTCGGTCACCCGGTGCCGGTGCAGCCGCACGAACGCCCGCCCGTCCCCGACCGGGAACTGCGCCTGCCAGCCCAGCTGCACGAGGAACGGGTGGACGTCGCTGATCAGGATCCGGCCGCCCGGCCGCACCACCCGTGCCAGCTCCGCGACGGCCGGGGCCACGTCCGGCAGGTGGACCAGGGCCAAGGCGCACAGCGCGGCGTCGACCGCGGCGTCGGGCAGCGGCAGGTCGGTGAGCCCTCCCTCGACGAACCGGCCGCCGGGGACCTTCGCCCGCGCCCGCTCCAGCATCTCCGCGGACTGGTCGACCCCGATCACGGTGTGGCCCCGTCCGGCCAGCCGGACGGCGTGCCGCCCCGTCCCGCACGCGGCGTCGAGCACCTCGCCGACCGGCCACGCCTCGAGCCGGCGCCGCACCGGCGGCTCCTCGATCGAGAACAGCCGCAGCGGGCCGTCGTACGTCGCGGCCCACCGCGCGTACCCCTCGCGCAGGCCGAGCTCGACGCCCAGCGGGCCCCGCAGCGACGGCTCCCGCCCGAGCCGTTCGAGCACCTCCCGGGTCTCCGCCATCCGGGCCGCCCGGGCGACCTGGGCCGCCCCGCGGTCGTCGGCGTGGAGCAGGCGCAGCAGCGCCAGGCCCTCCACACCGACGGTCAGCTCGCCCAGCGTCGGGTCGGTCACGGGCCCACGCTACCCAGGGGACGCAAGGGCCCCGGTCCTTCTCACCAGGTGTCGATGTTCGGCCGCACCTTCTCCGGCTGCGGGCCGACCTTGCGCTCCGGGAACGAGGAGACGATCCAGCGGCGGGTCTCGGCCGGGTCGACGACGTCGTCGATCTCGAAGACGGTGGCCACGGACAGCGCCTTGCCCTTCTCGTACTCGGCCGCGACGTACTTGCGGAACAGCTCCTCCCGCTCGGCCGGGTCGGCGACCGCCTCCAGCTCCTTGCGGTAGCCCAGCCGGACCGCGCCCTCCAGGCCCATCCCGCCGAACTCCCCGGTCGGCCACGCCACCGCGAACGCCGGCGCCTTCAACGAGCCGCCCATCATCGCCTGGGCGCCGAGGCCGTAGCACTTGCGCGTCACGACGAGCCCGATCGGCACGGACAGGTTGGCGCCGACGGAGAACATCCGGCTGAAGTGCCGCACGGTCGCGTGCGTCTCCGACTCCGGGCCGACCATGAAGCCGGGGGTGTCGCACAGCGAGACCACCGGCAGCCCGAAGGCGTCGCAGAGCTGCAGGAACCGCGCGGCCTTGTCGGCGGCGTCGTGGTCGATCGCGCCGCCGAGGTGCGTCGGGTCGTTGGCGATGAGCCCCATCGGCCTGCCCTCGACGCGGATCAGCGCGGTGATCATCCCCGCGGCCCAGGCGCGGCGCAGCTCCAGCACCGAGCCCACGTCGGCCAGGCCCTCGATCGCGGCGCGCATGTCGTAGACGCGCACCCGGTTCTCGGGGACGACGTGCCGCAGCGCGCGCTGGTCGGGCGCCTCCCACTCGCGCAGCGGACCCTGGAAGTAGGACAGGTACTGCCGCGCGACGCGGGTGGCCTCGGCCTCGTCGGGCACCAGGACGTCGACCACGCCGTTGGCGGCCTGCACGGACATCGGGCCGACCTCGTCCGGCGCGACCACGCCGAGCCCGCCGCCCTCGATCATGGCCGGCCCGCCCATGCCGAGGCTCGCCCCCTCGACGGCGATGATCACGTCGCACAGCCCGGCCAGCGCGGCGTTGCCCGCGAAGCACCGCCCGGCCACCACGCCGACCAGCGGGACCCGGGCGGAGAGCCGGGCGAACAGCTCGAAGGCCGGGACGTCGAGCATCGAGGCCCAGCTGCCGTCCGTGTCGCCGGGCCGGCCGCCGCCGCCCTCGGCGTAGATCACCACCGGCCAGCGCCGCCGCTCGGCGAGCTCGAAGACACGGTCCTTCTTCTTGTGGTTGGTGTGGCCCTGGGTGCCGGCGAGCACCGTGTAGTCGTAGGACAGCACGACGGCGTTCGCGTTCTCCTCGCCGACCAGGTCCCGGTTGATCGTGGCCGTGCCGGCGAGCATGCCGTCGGCGGGGGTGCGCTCGATCAGGTCGTCGAGCGAGCGGCGCAGCCGCTGGGCGGCGATGGCCAGGGGCCCGTACTCGATGAAGCTGCCCTCGTCGCAGAGGTCGGCGAGGTTCTCCCGGGCGGTCCGCAGGCCCGTGCGGTGCCGCTTCTCGACGGCGGCCCCGCGGCGGTCGTCGAGCCCGAGGGCGTGCCGCTCGCGCACCTCGGCGAGGTCCGGGCGGACGTGGTCGAGGTCGACGGCGGCCGCGGCCTCCGCCTCCTCGGCCGCCGCGGCGTCGGAGGTGAAGGCGAGCAGCGCGTCGCCGGGCGCGACCGTGTCCCCCGGCGCGACGACGACCGCGCCCACCCGGCCGGCCGCGGGCGCGGCCACGACGTGCTCCATCTTCATCGACTCGACGACGACCAGGGTCGCGCCGGCGCGCACGACCTCGCCCTCGGCGACCTCGACGGCGACGATCGTGCCGGGCGCATCGGCCCGGACCGCCTGCCCGTCCACCTCCCGCCGCTGCTCCGGCCCCGCCTCGGCCACGGTCTCGACGTACCGGTGCGGCCGGGTCGCGGCGAGGATCTCGGGGAGGTGGGCGTCGAGGAAGTCCGTGGTCAGCTCTCCGGCCACGAAGGCGGGGTGCCCGACGATCCCGGCGAGGACGTCGACGTTCGTCTCGACCCCCGCGAGGTGCACCTCCGACAGCGCCCGGTGCGCCCGGGCCGCCAGGGCGGCGAAGTCGGGCGACCGGTCGTGCACCACGAGCTTGGCCAGCAGCGGGTCGTAGCGGGCGCTGGTGCGGTAGCCGGAGTGGCCGGCGGCGTCGACGCGGATCCCGCGGCCGGCCGGCAGCTCGAAGGCGGTGAGCACCCCGGCGGACGGGGTGGTCGTGCCGTCGGGGTTCGTGCGTTCGAGGGTGATCCGGGCCTGCAGCGCGGCGCCCCGCGGCTCCGGCGCCTCCGCCTGCGTCAGCCGCAGCTCCGCGAGCGTGGCCCCGACCGCGAGCCGGATCTGGGTCTGCACGAGGTCGACGCCGGTGACCTCCTCGGTGATCGTGTGCTCCACCTGCAGCCGCGGGTTGACCTCGATGAACGCGATGCGTTCGCCGCTGACGAGGAACTCCACGGTGCCCAGGCCGGAGTAGTTCACGGACACGCCCAGCCGGACGGCCGCGGCGAGCAGCCGCGCACGCACCTGCGGGTCGAGCCCCGGGCTCGGCGCCACCTCGACGATCTTCTGGTGCCGGCGTTGCACCGAGCAGTCGCGCTCGCCGAGCTGGGTGACCGCGCCCGTGCCGTCGCCCAGGATCTGCACCTCGACGTGCCGTGCGGGGGCGAGCAGCTCCTCCACGTAGACCCGGTCGTCGCCGAACGCCGCACCGGCCTCGGACGCGCAGCGGGCCAGGGCCTCGTCGAGCAGCGCGGGATCGGTGACGCGGCGCATCCCGCGGCCGCCCCCACCGGCGACCGCCTTGACCATGACCGCCCCGGTCTCCGCCAGCAGGGCGTGCGCACCCTCGCGGTCGGCGGCGGCGGGCACCGGGATCCCGGCCGCGTCGGCCAGCGCGCGGGCCCGGGTCTTGTCGCCGAGCGCGGCGAGGATCTCCGGGGACGGCCCGACGAACCGGATCCCGCGCTCCCCGCACGCCTCGGCGAACCGGGGATTCTCGCTCAGGAACCCGTAGCCGGGGTGGATCGCGTCGGCGCCCGCCTCCTCCGCGGCCCGCAGGACGTCGTCGGCGTCGAGGTAGCCGGCCACGCCCGCACCCCGCAGCGCGACGGCGGCGTCGGCCTTCGCGACGTGCGGGGCGTCCGGCTCGTCCGTCGTGTGCACCGCGACGGCGGGAACACCCAGGTCGGCGGCGGCGCGGGCGATCCGGACGGCGATCTCGCCGCGGTTGGCGATCAGGAGGCGGGTGAACACGCTGGTCAGAACCTCGGCAATCGGTGGAGCGCGGCCGGGACCGCGACGGCGTCGTCACGAAGAGCGTTGTTGACGATGGCGTCACCGTCAATGACGTGGGCCTCTCGGGCATGGTGACGTGCCGGAACGCCCGGCCGCGTCCCCCGTCCGATCGACGAGCCGGACGAAGCAGTATCCGGGGCACGAGTCGCTCGTTGCACCGCCCAGCGGGCAGCCGGCCTGCTGGATGCGTTCCTTCTCTGGCATCGCCCTTCCGGGGCCGGCACCCGCGTCATCCCTCCCGCAGGGACGACGGCGGTGACCCGTGATCACGGGCGGAGGGCCGCGCCGACCGGCCTCGACCACCCTCCGGCCGTGATCGCCGCACCCGCCCGCGCGGCGCGGGCTCGTCGAGACGAACCTCACGGGTCGGTGCGGCCGCCTGGCGTTCTCCTCGCCGTCCGACGGCTTCTCACCCCGACCGGACGAGGCCGGACCCACGGGCGGTGGGACGGTGCCGCCCGCACCGGGCCCGCCGGGTCGCGGTGCCGGCACGGGGAGGGGACATGGACGAGCACACGAACGCCGTGCGGTCCCGGGTCGCCGGGCGCCGCGAGCAGGCGAGGACGGCGCTGCTCGAGCGCGAGGGGAGCTGGCTGATGGGCCGCTTCGCGCCCCGCGAACTGCTCGCCGCTGTTCGACGGCGACCGGGACCGGACGGTCCGCTACCTGCGGCGGGTGTTCGGGGCTTTGCTGCGCCGCACCGTCGACGCCGCGTTCGGCGCGCTCGCCCGCAGGGAGGACCCGCTCGGGGCGGTCGACGACGCCTGCCGGGCCGACTTCGCGATGTACGGCAGCTACTACGAGACCACCTTCGAGCGGACCGACGACCTCTTCGAGATGCGGATCGGGCGCTGCTTCTTCCGCGACTTCTTCGACCGGCACGACGCCCGGCCGGTCACCACCGTGCTGTGCGCCTGGGACGCGAACTGGATGACCGCGCTCGACCCCGCGCTGGGCGCGCTGGTCTCCGAGCGGACCTCGCTGCTGTCCCTCGGCGACGACGCCTGCCGCTTCCCGTCCTGCGCACGGACGACCCGCTCGCGCAGCACACGGACGCGCTGGACCGGTTCGGGAGCGGGGAGGAGTAGCCGGCCCCGCGACGTCGCCTCGACGTCAGGACGACGCCGGCCGCACGCCGGCGGGGCCGGACCCCCGCGGTCAGAACCCGCGGTCAGAACTCGCCGAAGTCCCCGCCCTCGAAGCCGCCGTCGAACCCGCCCTCGTCGACGGGCTCCTCCCCGGCGGCGAGGTCGCCGTCGAGGCCCGGGTCGTCGAAGAGGGCGTCGGCGATCGCGGTGCCGATGAAGGCGCCGGCCACGCTGGCCAGCAGGGTGCCGGCGATCATGCCGCCCGTCCCGGGCCCGCGGCCGCCGCCGAGGGTGCGTTCCATCGTGCCCGGCCGGCGCATCTCCGCGCGGGTGGGCCATGCGCGCGAGGGCCTGCGGGTCGCTCGAGGTCGCCCGCTCCGCCGGTGGCACCTGGTCGCTCAGCTCGGCCAGCACCTTCTGCCGCTGCTCGGGGGTCAGCTTCGCGAAGGCCTCGGCGTGCGCCTGCTCCACCGTCTCCGGCGGCGCGGTGCGCAGCATGTAGCGGTAGCGCTCGATCGCCGCCTCGTCCGGGTCCTGGGCGGCGCGCGGTCCGCCGTACCCGCCCTGCCCGTACCGCCCTGTCCGTGGCCGCCCTGTCCGTACCCGCCCTGTCCGTGGCCGCCCGGCGACCCCGCGGGTCCGGACGGTGCGAAACGCTCCTTGAGCTTGTCAAACAGGCCCACTCGAGTTCTCCTTCTCCGTGCACGACGGCAGGTCCACGCCCGCACCCGGACTTATCGGGCGAAACGGGCACGGCCGCTCAACGACCGCCGTCGCCCCGCGGTTCCCGCCCGCCGCATGTTCCCGCGACGATCAGGCCGGGCCGGTGATCGTCGTGACGGCGGCCGCCCGCGTGCGAGGATCGGCGGCATGGCCACGACCTTCGCCGTCATCTACTCCTACACGGACGACTCCGCCCTGCGGGACGACACCCGCCCCGCTCACCGCGACTACCTGCGCGGGTTCATCGACGACGGCACGCTGCTGGTCGCCGGGGCCTGGGCACCCGGCGAGGCACCCGGTGGCCTGTTGGTCTTCCGCGCCGAGGACAAGGCCGCGGTGCAGGCGATCGTGGACAAGGACCCCTTCACCACGGCGGGCGTGGTCGCCGGCGCCGACATCCGCGAGTGGGCGCCGCCGCTCGGGCCGCTGGCAGGCGCGCTCACCGGCCAGGCGTAGCCGACGCCGGGCCGACCTCGGCCGACCTCGGTCCGGCCTCGGTCCGGGCGTCGGTTCGGGCGTCGGCGCCGCGGGCCGGTCGACCCGCTCGCGGCGGAGGGCTCAGGCGAGCCGCCGGGCGAGCAGGTCCATGCCGGGGCCGCTCAGCCCCGCCAGGCCGGCGGGCCGGCCGGACGCGACGAGCAGCAGGTCCACCACGGTGCCGTGCACGGCCGGGCCCTGCCCGCCGGACCACTCCGCGTCCGTCGCGACCAGCTCGAGGCCGGTCACCCGCTTCGGCCCGCCGAGGAAGCGGCTGCCCGCGACGTACACGAGCGAGGGCAGCGCGACCGCGGGCGAGGTCGGGTACGGCCGCCCGAGGGGGCGGGCGATGTCCTGGGCGTGGATGACCAGGTCCATCAACGGGTCCATGGGGCCGCTGCCCGGGAACCGGCGCGACGAGTCCGCGCTCTCCCGCAGCTGGGCCACGAGCTCGGCGGGCGTGAACCGGGCCGCCCGCTCGCGCGCCACGGTCACCTCCATACGGTCGAAGCTGCCCCGGGCCCGGATCGCCTGGACGAGCACGAACCGGATCGTCGCGCGGGTGGTGACCGTCAGGTGGGCGACCACCTCCCGCACCCGCCATGCGGTGCACAGGGACTGAACGTCCCAGTCCGCGTCGTCGAGCCCGTCGAGGAAGCCGCAGAGGTTCAGGCGCTCGGTCCGCACGGCGGCCTCGATCTCGCCCGGCTCCAGGGTGGTCGCGTGCCGGTCGGCGTGCATGGGCGTCCATCCTCCGAGGTCGTGATCACGTTCCGCCGTTGGAGACCTCGGAGGCGCGCGGAACTCATCTGTGGGGCGAGGGAGGTGCGGCCGGTGAGGCCCGGCGTCGCACCCCCGCAGGCACCCGGACCTCCCCCGTGCGACGCGCAGCCGAGTGACGGACGTCCGTACCTTGTCGGCGCCCGGGTACCCGAGGACAATTTCCGTCCGCGCGAGGACCGGCAGGGAGCGCCGGGGTCGGCGGGACGCCCGCCGCCCCGGGCTCGTCAGGCGTTCACCGGGAGGCCGCCATGGCCGAGGAGTACCAGCCCCTTCCGCCGCCCGTGGGCCGCGACGCGTTGTTCGTCCGGCACCGGCTGCAGAGCCCGCGGGTGGCGCAGTCCGCGTACATCGCGCCGAACGCGGTGCTGTGCGGGGACGTCACCGTCGGCCCGCACAGCCGCGTCCTGTTCGGAGCGGTGATCACGGCGGAGGGCGGCCCGGTCGAGATCGGCGCCCACTGCGTGATCATGGAGAACGCCGTGGTCCGCGGCGTCGCGCGGCACCCGGCCCGGCTCGGCGACCACGTGCTCGTGGGGCCGCACGCCGCCCTGACCGGCTGCGTGATCGAGGGGGACACCCGGATCGCGACCGGCGCGATGGTGTTCAACGGTGCCCGCGTCGAGGTCGGCGCGGAGATCGACTTCCATGCCGTCGTGCACGTCAACACGCGCGTCCCCGCCGGCACCTTCGTGCCGATGGGCTGGTTCGCGGGCGGCGACCCGGCCGAGCTGGTCGCCCCCGGGGAGCACGAACGCATCCGGGAGCTGCTGGGCCCGCTCGACTACTCCGGCACCGTCTTCGGCGTCGGCCGCACCGACATGCCCGACATCGCCCGCCGCTACGCCCGGGCCCTGGCCCTGCACCACCGGGACACCATCCTGCAGCCCAGCCAGCACGACGTCCTGCCGGAGGAGCCGGCCGAGGGGAACGGCAACCAGCGGGGCCGGAGCTCCTCGACGAAGGTGACCGCGGACCAGCGGTTCCTGTAGCGGCGGTCAGGGCGCGAGCGCCTCCCGCAGCCGGTCCAGCCGCCGGCGGCGCTCCGCGCGGGCGGCGAGGGCCCCGTCGAGATCCACCTCCACGAACCGGGTCCTCGTGCGCGGCGCCGACTGGGCGACGACGTCGAGGTCCCCGGAGAGGACCGTCGCGACCATCATGTAGCCGCCGCCGGAGACGGCGTCCCGGTGCAGCACGATCGGCTCCACCCCGCCCGGGACCTGGATCGAGCCGATCGGGTAGGGCGCGTCCACGATGTTCGACGGGTCCTGCCCGGCCCCGAACGGGGGTTCCCGCTCGACGGTCTCCAGCTCCGCCCCGCCGTAGCGGAAGCCGATCCGGTCGGCGACGGGCGTGAGCGTCCAGGTGGTGTCGAGGAAGGTCGAGCGCCCCGCGGCGGTGAGCCGGTGGTCGTAGAGCCCCATCAGCACCCGGACCTCGACCTCCTTGCCCAACGCCGGTCGCAGGTCCGCCGGCACGCTCAGTCCGGCCCGCCCCGGCGCGCCGCCGATCGGCAGCACGTCCCCCTCGGTGAGCGGGCGCCCCTCGAGGCCGCCGAGGGCGCCGAGCCCGTAGGTGGAGCGGCTGCCGAGGATCTCGGGGACGTCGACCCCGCCGGAGACCGCCAGGTAGGCCCGGGCCCCCGCCTGCAGGTAGCCGAAGTCGAGCACGTCCCCCTCGGCGACCGGGAACGACTCCCAGACCGGGCGTTCCTCGCCGTTCACCTTCGGGACCATCTCGGCGCCCGCCACCGCGACCGTGGCCGCCGCGGTGAACCGCAGCTCCGGCCCCATGTAGACCATCTCCAGCACGGCGGCGCCGGCCGGGTTGCCGACGAGCAGGTTCGCCGCCGTCAGCGAGTACTGGTCGAGCGCGCCCGACGGCGGGATGCCCAGGTGGTAGTAGCCGGTGCGGCCGGCGTCCTGCACGGTCGTGGCCAGCCCGGGCTTGCGGACCTCGATCGTGCCGCTCATACCAGCACCTCCAGCAGGCGCGCGTTGTAGCCGTCGGGGTCGTCGAGGAAGGGCTGCAGCGCGAACTCGACCTCGCGGGCGGTGATGCGGAAGGTGCCCGCCTCCACCTCGGCGACGGCGGCGTCGTACTGCTCGCGGTCGATCGGCCGGAACTTGACGATGTCCCCGGGCCGGAAGAACACCAGGAAGTCCGTGAAGTCCGGCAGCGTCTGCGTCGGGTCGTAGATCGGGGCCGGGGTGATCCCGAACATCTGGTACCCGCCCGCGCCCCGCACGGAGTAGATGCAGGAGAAGCAGCCGCCGTAGCCGACCGTCTGCTTCGGGGTGTCCGTGCGCGGCCGCAGGTACTTCGGCACGAGGATCTGCCGCTCCCGGGGCACCATCTGGAACTTGAACGGCAGCCCGGCCACGAAGCCGACCATGGAGGTGAACCAGGGCGAGCCGGAGTGCGCGGCGATGAAGTCGTCCACGGACGAGTAGCCGTTGATCCGGGCCGCGTACTCGATGTCGGTGGCGTCCGGGTCCTGGTGGCGGTCCCGGAACCGCATCAGCGTCTCGGTGGTCCAGGGGTCGCGGTAGAACACCGGGATGTCCAGCACCCGGCTGGGCAGTGCCACGCTGCGCGCGTCGCCGACCTTGCGCTCGAGGTCCTTGAGGTGCTCGAGCAGGGTGCCCGGGTCGAGCACGTCCGGGTCGTAGCGGACCTGGTAGGACGCGTTCGCGGGGCAGATCTCGAGCAGCCCGTCGGGCCGTTCGTCGCGCAGCGCGGTGGTGATGGCCATGGCCCGGAAGTTGGCCTGCAGGCTCATCTCCTCGGCCAGCTCCACGAACACGAACTCGTCCCCGCCCCAGCTGTAGCGGGCCGCCTGCACAGCGGTGCTCACGCGCTCTCCTCCCGTTCGGCGAGCCAGCGCTCGAGGGTCCCGGTGTGGAACCGGCCGGCGGTGAACCAGTCCTGGTCGAGCAGCTCGCCGAACAGGCCCGCCGTCGTGGGGACGCCCGCGACGGAGAACTCGGCGAGCGCACGGCGGCCGCGGCGCAGGGCCTCGTCCCGGTCCGCGCCCCACACGACGATCTTGGCCACCAGCGAGTCGTAGAAGGGCGGCACCGCGGCGTCCGGCTCCAGCCAGGTGTCGCAGCGCACCCACGGGCCGGCGGGCAGCACGACCCGCCCGACGTTCCCGGGGGAGGGCAGGAAGTCCCGGGCCGGGTCCTCGGCGAGCACCCGGAACTCGACGGCGTGCCCGCGTGCCACCGGGACCTCCGGCAGCACGGCCCGCAACGGCTCCCCCGCCGCGATCCTCAGCTGCGCGGCCACGAGGTCGACGCCGGTGACGAGCTCCGTGACCGGGTGCTCGACCTGGATCCGGGTGTTCATCTCGATGAAGAAGAACTCGCCGGTCTCGTCGTCGACCAGGAACTCCACGGTGCCCGCGCTGCGGTAGCCGACCTCCCGGCACAGCGCGACCGCCGCCTCGGTCATGCCCCGGCGGGTGTCCTCGGCGAGCGTGGGGGCAGGGGCCTCCTCGACCAGCTTCTGCCTGCGCCGCTGCAGCGAGCACTCCCGCTCGTCGAGGTGCTCGGCGGCGGTGCCGTCGCCGAGCACCTGCACCTCGACGTGCCGGGCCCGCGTCACGAACCGCTCCAGGTACATCGTCCCGTCGCCGAAGGCCTTCTCCGCCTCCGCCGAGGCCTGACCGAACGCCGCCCGCAGCTCGCCGGCGTCCCGCACCACGCGGATGCCCCGGCCACCGCCGCCGGCGGCCGCCTTGAGCATCACCGGGTAGCCGACCTCGTCCGCCGCGGCCAGCGCCTCGTCGACGCCGGCCACCCCGCCGGGGGTGCCCGGCACCGTGGGCATCCCGGCGGCCCGGGCGACCTCGCGGGCGGCGACCTTGTCCCCCATGCGCTCGATCACCGCCGCGTCCGGGCCCACGAAGGTCAGCCCGGCATCCGCGACCGCGGCGGCGAAGGAGGCGCGCTCGGAGAGGAAGCCGTACCCGGGATGCACCGCGTCGGCCCCGGTCTCCTTGGCCGCGCCCAGGATCGCGTCCGCCACCAGGTAGCTCTTCGACGCCGGCGAGGGTCCGATCGCCACCGCGACGTCCGCGAGCCGGGTGTGCAGGGCGTCCGCGTCCGCCTTCGAGTGGACGGCGACGGTGCGGATCCCGAGGTCCCGCGCGGCCCGGATGACCCGGACGGCGATCTCGCCGCGGTTGGCGACGAGCAGGGTCCTCATCCGGTCTCCACCACCGCCACGGCCTGCCCGGCGTCGACCTCGTCCTCGTCCTCCACCAGGAACTCGACGACCCGCCCGCCGGCGCCCGCGGGGACCTGGTGGAAGGACTTCATGACCTCGACCAGGCCGACCGGCGAGTCCGCCCCGACCTCGTCGCCGTCGGAGGCGAACGGCGGGCTGCCGGGGTCGGGGCGCCGGTAGAACACGCCGGGGATCGGGGATCGGACCTCGTGTCGGGTCACCGCTGCACGCTCCTGGTGGGGTCGCCGGATCAGGACAGGTGGGGCTCGAGGGCCGCGTGGACCGCCCGGGCGAGCTCGACGGCGTTCGGCGTGTCCGAATGCACGCACACGCAGTCCGCCCGCACGGTCAGCTCCTTGCCGTTCACCGAGGTCGCCTTGCCCTCGGTGACGGCCCGCAGCGCCCGCTGCGCGGAGGTCGCCGGGTCGAACGCCTCGTGCTCGCGGGTGATGATCAGGGAGCCGTCGTCCCGGTAGTCCAGGTCGGCGTAGTACTCCGAGAGGAACCCGGGCCCGCGCGCGCCCCAGACCTCCTCGTGGACCGTGCCGGCCATGCCCATCAGGGGTACGCCGAACACGTCCGCGGCATCGGCGACCGCCTCCGCCACCTCGGGGTCCCGGGCGGCCATGCCGTACAGCGAGCCGTGCGGCTTGACGTGGTTGAGCTCCATGCCCTCGCGCCGCAGGAAGCCCTCCAGCGCGCCGATCTGGTAGATCACCGCGGCCGTCAGCTCGTCGCGCTCCATCTTCATCTCGCGCCGGCCGAAGCCCTCCCGGTCCGGCAGCGACGGGTGCGCGCCCACCTTCACGCCGTGCTCCTTGGCCAGCGCCACGGTCCGCGACATCACCCGCGGGTCCGACGCGTGGAAGCCGCACGCGACGTTGGCGACCGTGACGTAGGGCATCAGCCCCTCGTCGTCGCCGCAGCGGTAGATGCTGAACGCCTCGCCCATGTCGCAGTTGATCGCCACCATCGCCGGCTCTCCTCCCGTGCTCGCGGGGTGGGTGTCACTGGTGTCCGTCAGGGGTGTCGGTGAGTCTGCCCGCGCGCCTCGGTGATCGCCCGCCACACGGCCTGCGGGGTCGCCGGCATGTCCACGTGCCGCACGCCCAGGTGGGCCACGGCGTCGATCACCGCGTTGACCACGGCCGGTGAGGAGCCGATCGCCCCGGACTCGCCGATCCCCTTCACCCCCAGCGGGTTCGTCGACGACGGCGTGACGGTCTGGTCGAGCTCGAACCACGGCAGGTCGGTGGCGGAGGGGATGGTGTAGTCGGCGAGGGTGCCGGTGGTCGGGTTGCCCTCGGCGTCGAAGGCGGCCTGCTCGTAGAGCGCCTGCCCGATGCCCTGCGCGATGCCGCCGTGCAGCTGCCCCTCCACGATCTGCGGGTTCACCACGTGCCCGCAGTCGTCCACGGCCACGTAGCGGCGGATCCGGGTGTGGCCGGTCTCGGTGTCCACCTCGACCACGCACACGTGCGTGCCGAAGGGCCACGTGAAGTTGGGCGGGTCGAAGTGGTGCTCGGCGGTGAGGTTCGGCTCCATGCCCTCGGGCAGGTCCGCCGCGAGGGACGCCGCACCCGCCACCTCCTGGATCGTCACACCCGGGCCGGACGTGCCGGCCACCGAGAACCGCCCGCCGACGAACTCGACGTCCGCCTCGTCCGCCTCGAGCAGGTGGGCGGCGATCCGGTGCGCCTTGTCCAGCACCTTGCCCGCGGCCAGGTACACCGCGGTGCCGCCGACGGCGAGGCTGCGCGAGCCGTAGGTGTCCCGGCCGAACGGGGCGACCGCGGTGTCGCCGTGCAGCACCACCACGTCGTCGGGGTGCACGCCGAGCTTGTCCGCCACGAGCTGCGACCACGTCGTCTCGTGGCCCTGGCCGTGCGGCGAGGTCCCGGTGACGACCTCGACCCTGCCGCTGGTCGTCATCCGCACGGTGGCGGCCTCCCACCCGCCGGACTGCAGGCGCACCCCGGCCGCCACCTTCGACGGCGACAGCCCGCCGCTCTCGGTGAAGTTCCCGATGCCGACGCCGAGCTGCACCACCTCGCCGGACTCGCGGCGCCGCGCCTGCTCCTCGCGCAGTGCGTCGTAGTCGACCAGGGCGAGGGCCTTGCGCATGCACGCCTCGTAGTCGCCGGAGTCGTAGAGCACCCCGGACGGCACGGTGCGCGGCTCGAGGAACTTCGGGTGCAGGTTGCGCAGCCGCAGCTCGGCGGGGTCCATGTCCAGCTCGCGGGCCAGGTCGTCCATGATCCGCTCGTGGGCGTAGGCCGCCTCCGAACGGCCGGCGCCGCGGTAGGCGTCGGTCGGGGTGAGCGTGGTGAACACGCCGCGGCAGGTGAAGGAGTAGGCCCCGAAGTCGTAGAGCCCGCAGTAGGTGAACGCCCCGAACACCGCGATCCCGGGCGTGAGCAGCTGCAGGTAGGCGCCCATGTCCGCGAGCAGCTCGACCTTCATCCCGAGGATGCGGCCCTCCCGGGTGGCGGCCACCGCCATCCGCTGGACCTGGCCGCGGCCGTGCGTGGTGGCCAGGTGGTGCTCCGAGCGCGTCTCGGTCCACTTCACCGGCCGCCGCGTGCGCCGGGCCAGGACGAGCGCGAGGGCCTCCTCGGCGTACACGTTGAGCTTGGCGCCGAAGCCGCCGCCCACGTCCGGGGCCACCACCCGCAGCGCGGTGTCCGGCACCCCGCAGATCGCGGCGAGGATGTCGCGCACGAAGTGCGGCACCTGGGTGGAGGTGTACATCGTGAAGCGCCCGCCCACCGGCTCCGGCACGACGACGACCGCCCGCGGCTCCATCGGCGAGGCGATCACCCGCTGCTGCAGGTAGCGACCCTCCACCACGACGTCCGCCGCGGCGAACGCGGCGTCGACGTCCCCGGTCGCGAGCGGCCAGGTGTAGCAGTGGTTCGTGCCCAGCTCCGGGTGGACGAGCGGGGCGCCGGGCTCGAGCGCCGCCTCGACGTCGACGACGGCGGGCAAGGGCTCGTAGTCCACCTCGACCAGGTCGGCCGCGTCCCGCGCGGCGGCGGCGCTGCCGGCGAGCACGACGGCGACCCCGTCGCCCACGTGCTTGACCTCGGACACCGCGAGCGGCCGGTGGTCCGGGATCTTGATGTCCTCGGTGACCGGCCACCCGCAGGGGATGCCGGCGGCGAACTCGCCGTCGACGTCCCGCGCGGTGAGGACCTCGACCACGCCGGGCACGGCCCGGGCCGCGGCGGTGTCGATCCGGGTGATGCGGGCGTGCGGCACGGGGCTGCGCACCATCGCCAGGTGCAGCGTCCCGGCGGGCGCGATGTCGTCCGTCCACGTGGCCCGGCCGGTGAGCAGCGCCGCGTCCTCCTTGCGCGGCAGGCTCCGGCCGACGTAGCGCTCGGCGGTCTGGGTCACCGGATCACGTCCTTCGCGGTCGAGGAGTGGGACGGCACGCGCCTCGCCAGAGTGATCCACACCACGACGATGCACTAGTGTCCAGTTCGTCCCGTTACCCCGCCGGAACCAGACGATCCGTCCACCCGCCCGCGAGGAGGGGAGGCCCGATGCCGGTCACGCTCGGGGACCTGCTCGCCGACCGCGAGCTCGGCCTGTCCGTCGCGGTCGCCGGCCGGGGCCTCGACCGGCCGGTCAGCTGGGTGCACAGCAGCGAGCTGGCCGATCCCACGCCGTACCTCGACGGCGGCGAGCTGCTGCTCACCACCGGGCTTGCCCTCACCGGCACGGCGCCCGAGGACTACGCCGCGCGCCTGGCCGCCCACCGCCTCGCCGGCCTCGGCTTCGGCACGGACCTGGGCTACGCGCGGGTGCCGGCGGCGCTCGTCCGCTCCTGCACCGCGCACGGCCTGCCGCTGCTGGTGGTGCCCGAGCGCACCCCGTTCCTCGCCATCGCCAAGGCGGTGTCCGCCGCGCTCGCCGCCGAGTCCTACGCCCAGGTCGTGCGCACGGACCAGGCGCAACGCTCGCTCACCGCGGCCGCGCTGGGCCGCGGTGGCGCCGGCGGAGTGGTCCGCCGCCTCGCCGAGCTCCTCGACGGCTGGGCCGCGGTGGTCGACGCGGGCGACACGGTCCGCGTCTGCGCACCGCGCACCGCGGCCCGCCGGCTGTCCGGGCTGCGGTCGGAGCTGGCCCGGGTGCGCGGCCGGCACGGCGCCACCAGCGCGACCGTCGCGGACGGCGCGGACCACGTGGTGCTGCACCGGCTGCGGCTCCCCGGCCCCGGGGTGCTCGCCGTCGGCCGCCCGGCGCCGTTCAGTCCGGTGGACCTGCAGGTCGTCGGGGCGGCGGTCTCGGTGCTCACGCTGCTGCAAGCGCGCACGACCGCGGTCGGGCGGGCGGAGCGCGCACTGCGCACGGCGGTGCTGCGCGCGATGGTCGAGCTCCCCGGTCCGGGCGTGGCCGCGATCGGCGAGCCGCTCTGGGGCCGGCCGCCCGGGGAGGGCGCGCTGGTCCTGGCCCTGCGCGGGCGGTCCGGCTCGGCGGACGAGCTGCTCGACGCGCTCGAGGCGCTCGACGACGGGCCGCTGTTCTTCGCCGAGCTCGACGGCGCCGTCGTCGTGGTCGCCGAACCGGAGCTCGAGGCGGACGTGCTGGCCGCGACCGCCCGCGTCCCGGACGTGCGGGCGGGGGTGTCGGAGCCGGTGCGCGGGGCCGGCGACCACCCGCCCGGCGGCGCCCACAACGGCCTCCCGGTCGCCGGCCCGCTGCACACCGCCGTCGAGCAGGCCTCCCGCGCGCTCGACGCGGCCCGCCGGCTCGGGCGCGCCCGGGTGCGGTTCGCGGACCTGGCCGGGAGCGGCCTGCACGAGCTGGTGCCCGGGCGGGACGCGGCCGCCTTCGCCGAGGCGCTGCTGCACCCGCTGGTCCGGCACGACGCGCGCGGCCGGGGCGACCTGGTCGCCTCGCTGCGCGAGTGGCTCGCCCACCACGGGCAGTGGGATCCCGCGGCCGCGGCGCTCGGGGTGCACCGGCACACGCTGCGTGCCCGGATCGACAAGGCGGCGGAGCTGCTCGGGCGGGACCTCGACTCGCCGGGGGTGCGGGCGGAGCTGTGGTTCGCCCTGCACGTCCCGGCCCGCCCCTGACCGGGTGTCGGCCGATCGACCGACACCGGCGTCGTCCTGCGCGTCGACCGCCGGGCCGACGGTGCCGGGCAGCGATCCGGGGGACGGTTCTCGGTGTGGGGCCCGACCGCCCCGGATCACGCCGAAGGAGAGTCGCCATGAGCGCCACCGACACCCGCACCGCCACCCCCGCCGTCCCGGCCGGGCAGGGCTCCCCCGCCCGGACGGAGCCCGCCCGTCCCGGCACCCCCACGGCCGCCCTGGCCCTGCAGCGCCGGCTCGTCGCCGGCCTGGTCGGGTGACCATCGGGTCAGGGGCAGCCCCGCCGGGTGCGTCCGTCCGTCACGACGCCGGCGCTCCCGGGGCCGGCGCCTCAGGGCCGGTGCTTCAGGGCCGGTGCTTCAGGGCCGGTGCGCCGCGACGGCCTCCGCGCCGCGGGCGTCGCCGACCGAGTACAGGCCGTCGACGACGCCGTCGATGTCCGCGGCGGGCCGGTTCTGGCTCAGCTTGAACTTCGCCTCCACCCGCTCGATACGCACCTCGACGCCCACGATCGCGCGCAGCTGCCCGCGGAAGTACCTCTCCGGGGCGTCCTCGACGCGCCACGGCGCCGGCCGGCCCGCCTCGTGCAGGTCGGTCAGCCGCCGCACCACGTCCTCGATCCAGACGACGTCGTCGTGGACGGTCACGGTCCCGTGCACGTGCGCGGTCACGTAGTTCCACGTGGGGACGACCCGGCCGTGCTCGGCCTTCGAGGCGTACCAGGACGGGCTGACGTACGAGTCCGGGCCGCGGACGATCACCAGGCCCGGCCGGCCGTCGGCCCGCTTCCAGTGGTCGTTGGTGCGGGCGAGGTGGCCCAGCAGCACGCCGCGGACCGGGTCGTGGACGAACGGCAGCATCGTCGCCTCCAGCCCCTCCGGACCGTGGGTGACCAGGTCCGCGGCACCGTGGTGGGTCAGCAGCTGCTGCACGTCCCGGTCGTCCGGGGCGAAGTGGGTCGGCACGTACACGGGTGGCCTCGCTCCTCGTCGTCCGTCGTGGGACCGTCAGTCTGCGACGGTGAACGGCCCTACACGACGGCCGATCCGCGGTCGTTCCACCAGGCCATTTCGCGCGGCGTGTCCTCAGCTCCCCGACCGGACCGCCTCGGCGGCGGCCTCGATCAGCTGCAGCACGTCCTCCGGGTGCGAGACCATCGCCACGTGGTTCGTCGCGACCTCGACGGTCGTGGCGCCCATGCGGGCGGCGAACTGGCGCTGGGCCTCGGGCGGGATCGTCTGGTCGCCGTCCGCGACCAGGAACCAGGTCGGCTGCGACCGCCAGGCCGGGACGCCCATGACCTCCTCGACCGCCGACCAGGCCAGCGGCTGCTGCACGGCGCACATCACCCGCGCCCGGACCGGGTCGACGTCGGCCGCGAAGTGGTTCACGAAGTCGTCCTCGGGCAGCCACGCGAAGCCCTGCTCGTCGACGTCCAGGTGCGCCAGGGCCGGGCCCGGGGGTCCCTGCGCCAGCAGCTTGCCGATGGACTCGCCCTCGTCCAGGCCGAAGGCGGCGATGTAGACGATGCCGACGACGTTCGGTGCGTCCGCGCCCAGCGCGGTGACGATCTGACCGCCGTACGAGTGCCCGGCGACGAGGGTCGGGCCGTGCTGGCGGGCCAGCACCTGGCGGAGCCGGGCGACGTCGGCGGCCAGCGAGGACTCCGGGAACTGGGGCGCGGTCACGGTGTAGCCCTCGGCCTGCAGGCGTTCGACGACCGCGCTCCAGCTGGAGCCGTCGGCCCAGGCGCCGTGCACGAGGACGATGTTCGGTCGGCCGCTGGAGGTGGTCATGTCGTGCTCACGCCCGCGACGGTGTCGTGGACGTCCCGGTACTGCTCCACGGATCCGGCCCGGGTGGGTACGTCGTCGGCCATCGTTCGCTCCTCCGTCCAGCTCGGCTGTTCTCGGCTCGTCTCAGGAGGGCCAGGGGCTCGTGCCGCTGGTCCCGGTTCCGGCGGAGGTCCGCCGGTGGTGCACCGCCGCGTCCCTGAGCTCGGGGAGGTATCTCAGGACGTGCCCGGAGATGTCGGTGGCCGCCGACACCACGGCGTGGCTGAGCGCGCTGTCGTCGCCGGCGATGCGCATCTCGTGCGCGAGGGACTCGAGGAGCCGGGCGACCCCGGACAGCACGTACTCGCCGGGGAAGCGCTCGTCGAAGATCTGCTCCGCCCGGGCGCCGCGCAGCGCGGTGGCCGCCTCCATGAGCAGGGCGGGATCGCCGCGGAGGGTCCAGCGGTTCGAGAAGTCGTCCGTGCCCATGTCCTGCTCCAGCCCATCGCGAGTGCGCGTGCCGGCGGCGGTCGGCGTCGCGGCGGTCGTCGCGGTCGTCGCCCGGTGCGACTCGTCGACCGGCCGGGCGATCATCGGGATCCGTCCACGGGCCCGTCCCGGCCCTCGCTCCCGGGCGCCGCCCCGCCACACGAGACGGGGGGCCGCGTCCGGCATTCGACGCCGACGGCCGCGACGGCACTTCACCCGCCGGGGGTGATGGGCCGGGACACCGGCCTCCCCGAGGTCCGGTGTCGACACCCTCACCGGTGCGGGGCTCGAGGTCCTCCGGGGTGCGGACGTCGTCGTCGACGTGTCGAACTCGCCGTCGTTCGCGGACGACGACGTCATGCACTTCTTCCGCACCTCCACCACGCACCTGCTCGAGGCCGCGGCCGAGTACGGCGTGGCGCACCACGTGGCGTTGTCGGTGGTGGGCACCGAGCGGCTGGCGGGCTCGGGCTACTTCCGCGCCAAGATCGAGCAGGAGCGGCTGATCCGGGTGTCCGGGCAGGCGTACTCGATCGTGCACGCCACCCGGTTCTTCGAGTTCGTGCGGAGCATCGCGGACTCCGGCACCGTCGACGGCACGATCCACCTCGCGCCCGTCCTGATCCAGCCGATGGCGTCGGACGACGTCGCGGCCGCGGTCGCCCGGGTCGCCGTCGGCCCGCCGCCGAGGGCGGTGCGCGAGGTCGCCGGCCCGGAGCAGTTCCGGCTGACCGAGCTCGTGGCCAGGGGTCTGGCGGCCACCGGCGACCCCCGGCGGGTCGTCGCCGACGAGCAGGCCCGCTACTTCGACGTGCTGATCGACGAGAAGACCCTCCTTCCCGGCCCGGACGCCGAGCTCGGCCGGATGACCTTCGACGAGTTCCTGGAACGGTGAGCACCCATGTCCGTCGACCAGCCGCACCACCTCGAGGACCGGACGCGACGAGCCCGCCCCCGCAGTTCGAGGTCGTGGGCTCGGTGCCGACCCCGCCGGTACCGGACCCGTCCGAGACCATGACGCTCCTGGTCACCCTGCCGCCCGGCAGCACCGGCACCCCGCCGCACCGGCACACCGGGCCGGCCTTCGGGTTCGTGATCGAGGGCGAGATGATCGTCGACCTGGAGGGCGACCCCGAGCGCGTCGTGCGCGCCGGCGAGACGTTCTGGGAACCCGGCGGCGACCTGATCCACTACCAGCACGGCAACAACCTCGCCGACGCGCAGACGCGGTTCGTCGTGACCATGTTCGCCGTCCCCGGTCGGCCGATGCTCGTCCCGGTCGACGCCGAGGAGGACGTTCCTCAGGCAGGTCGCCCTCAGGTCAGCAGGGCCGCGGCCCGGGACGCGCCGCTGTAGACCCCCGCCCGGACGCCGTTGCGGGCGGCGCGCATCCGGGCCCGCCCGCCGGTGCCGCTGCGGTGCCAGGCCAGCAGCGCCTGACCCCACCGGTTGCGGGCCAGCCGGGCGGCGCCGGCGGTCAGCGCGATCCCGGCCCAGCGCTCGGCGACGTCGTCGAACCCGTCGCGGTTAGGCGAAGACCGCGGGCTGCACGTAGGCGAGGCCCATGGGCAGCCGGCGCATCATCGGCGCGTACTCGGTGAGCAGCTTCTCCAACGCGTCGTAGCGGGCGCCGCGGTCGGAGCTGATGCTCCCGGTCCGCATGAGCCGCATGTCCACCAGGTACCGGCGGACACCCCGGAACAGCGGCGTCGACGACCGGGCGCCGATCCGCAGCCACATCTCCTGGTCGACCGCGCTGGCCAGGCCGGTGTCGAACACGCCGACCTCGTCGAAGCAGCTGCGCCGCACGAGCAGCGAGCTGCCGTTGTGCGCGGGGTTGTTCTCGGCCAGGAAGCGGTCCATGTCGCAGACACCCGCGGGCTGCCAGCGCGGGCCCACGACCCGCCCGTTCTCCAGCATCACGCGGGTGTGGCAGAAGGTGGCGCCGACCCGGCCCCCGGCGCCCTCCAGAACGTCCAGCTGACGACGCAAGAACTCCGGGTGCCATCGGTCGTCGCCGTCCAGGAACGCGACGAACGGCGCCGACGACTCGACGATGCCGAGATTGCGCGCCGCGCCGGACCCGGCGTTGGGCGTGGAGATCAACCGGATGCGCGGATCGAGCGCCGCACGGGCCCGGACGACGTCGGCGGTGTCGTCGGTGGAGCCGTCGTCGATCACGAGGTACTCGAACCGACCCTCGGTCTGCCGCCGCACCGAGTCGATCGCCTCCCCGATCCAGGGGCCGACGTCGTAGGCCGGGGTGATCACCGACACGAGCGCGCCGCTCCGGCGCGAAGTGCTCATACCGGCTCCAACGATCCGGTTCTCCGCGCAACGTTCACCCTGACGGGTGGAACGGGACCTGCACAGAAGGGCGTATTCGTACAATTCCCCGAAATTTCCCCGGGCGATGCGAAGCCGGTCGGCTCGCCGCCGCAATCCCCTCGTTCCGGGCGGATCGGTGGTGTTCGGACGCCGACCGGCAGCCGGGTCAGGGCCCCTCTTCGGGCGGCGTCGGGGCGGCCGGTGCGTCCGGGCGCTCCCAGGCGCGGTCGGCGTGCAGGATCGCGTCGACGATCCCCTGGTAGCCCGTGCACCGGCACAGGTGACCGGACACGACCGTCCGGACCTCGTGCTCGTCGAGACCGCGGCGCTCGGTGAGCAGGCGGTGGGCGGTCATCAGCAGGCCGGGCGTGCAGAACCCGCACTGCAGGGCGTGATGGTCGGTGAACGCCTGCTGGATCGGGTGGAGCGGCTCGTCCGGTGCCGCCAGTCCCTCGACCGTCCGGACCTCGGCGCCCTCGGCCTGGACCGCGAGCAGCAGGCACGCGCGGACGGCCTCGCCGTCGACCTCGACGGTGCAGGCGCCGCACACGCCCTGCTCGCACGCGACGTGCGTCCCGGTCAGCCCGAGCTCGTCGCGCAGGGCGTCGGCCAGCGAGGTCCGGGTCTCCACGGTCATCCGGGCGGGTTCACCGTTCACGGTCAGCGCGACGATGACGGGGTCCGCCGCAGGGCGGACGAGCCGGTGGTCAGGCAGCACCGGGGACCTCCGTGTCCGGGCGGAGCACCCGCTCCAGCGCGCGGCGGACCAGGGTGCGGACGAGTACGCGGCGGTGGGCGGCGGTCGTGCGCTCGTCGTCGGTCGGGCGGCACTCGCGTGCGGCGATCTCGGCGATCTCCTGGGCGAGAGCGGGGTCTCCCGCCCCGCGCAGGCCCGCGACGGGGACCGCCCAGGGCACGTCGTGCACGCCGGCGCAGGCCACCCGCACCGCGTCGACGACGCCGGCGTGGACCCGCACGACCACGCCGACCCCGACGAGCGGCAGGTCGCCGGGACGCCGACCGAACTCGAGCCACGCGCTCCTGGTGTCGGCGGTGTCGAGCGGGACCGTCACGGCGACGGCCAGCTCGTCGGCCGCCAGCGCGGTCCGTCCCGCGCCGCGGTAGAGCTCCGCCGCTTCGACGGTCCGGTTGCCGCCCGCCGAGCGGACCTCCAGCGACCCACCGGTGGCGAGCAGCACCGTGGGCAGCTCGGCCGCCGGGTCGGCGAAGCAGAGGCTGCCGACCACCGTGCCGCGGGCCCGCGTGCCGGGACTGCCGACCCAGGGCAGGGCCGCGTCGAGCAGACCCGCCCCGGAACCCGCGCGGAGCACGGCGGCCTGCCGCACCGTGGCGCCGAGGCGGAGCCCCTGCCCGGTCGTGGTCCGCGTGCCCAGCCCGGCCACCCGGTTGACGTCGACCAGCAGGCCGGGCCGGTCCTGCCGCAGCGCCATCCGGGGCAGCAGGCTCTGTCCGCCCGCGAGGACCCGGGCGGCGGCGCCGCGCTCGGCGAGGAGGCCGAGTGCCTCGTCGATCGTGGACGGGCACGCGTAGTCGAACGGCGCGGGCTTCACCGGGCCGGTCCCCGGTGCGGGTCGACGAGCTCGTGCGGGCGGATCGGAGTGTGCGTCACGGTGATCCCGAGCGGGGCGACCGCGGCGGCGACCGCGCAGGCGACCGCCCCCGGCGTCGCGATCATGGCCGACTCGCCCATGCCCTTGATGCCGCCGCGGGTGTGCGGCGCGGGCGACTCCAGGTGCTCGAGGGCGACCCGCGGCAGGCAGCGGGCGGTCGGCAGGAGGTAGTCCGCGAACGAGGTGGCGCGCGGTACGCCGTCGGCGGCGTGGTCCGCGTCCTCGTAGAGGGCCGCGCCCACGCCCTGGGCGAACGCGCCGAGGGTCTGCCCGTCCACGATCATCGGGTTGATCACGGTGCCGCAGTCCTCGACCACCGCCGCGTCGACCACGTCGACCCGCCCCGTCCCGGGATCCACGTCGACGACCACGGCGACGCACCCGTTCGAGTAGGTGGCCGGCGGGTCGTAGAAGGCGGTGGCGGTGAGATCCGGCTCCGGCAGCGCCGCGCGGACGGCGGGGTCGGCGACGGCCGCGGTGGCGATCTCGGCCAGCCCGACCGAGCCGGAGGGGGCGACGGCCCGGCCGTCCCGGAAGGAGATCTCCCCCGGGTCGGCACCGAGCAGGTGTCCGGCCACCAGCGCGAGCTTCTCGGCGAGCCGTTCCGTCGCGTGCAGCAGCGCCCCGCCGATCACGGTCGCGACCCGGCTCGCGCGGGTGCCCGCGGTGCTCAACGGGGTGCCGGCGGTGTCGCCCGTCACGACGCGGACCCGCCGCGGGTCGCAGGTCAGCACGGACGCGACGACCTGGGCCAGGCTCGTGGCGTGGCCCTGTCCCTGCGACGGGGTCCCGACCACCGCGGTGACCGCACCGGACGCGGCCATCTCGACCCGCACCGAGTCGTGCGAGGCGAACGACCAGGAGGACTCCGCCGCCCCGGCCGAGCCCCAGCCCGACGGCTCGACGTACGGGCTGATCCCGACCCCGCGGTAGTGCCCGTCCGCGGTGGGCCCGGGGAGCACGTTCGCCGCGTCGACCAGCTTCGCCGCCCGCTCGATCGTGGCGAGGTGGCTGCCGCTGTCGTAGGTCATGCCCGTGGGCGTGGTGTAGGGCAGGTCGCCCGGCCGGATCAGGTTCTGCCTGCGCAGATCCAGCGGGTCGCGGCCGAGCAGCCGCGCGGCCCGGTCGATCAGCAGTTCCCGGGCCGTGTGCCCGCCCGTCCAGCCCACGCCCCGGTAGGGGGCGATCGGTGCCTTGGTGGTGAGCACCGAGCGCACGCGCCAGCCGGTCTCCGGGATGCGGTACGCGCCGGGCAGCAGCCCCGCCGCGAGGTAGGCCTCGATCAGGGCGCTCGCGGAGTTGAAGGAGTAGGCCCCGGCGTCGCCGAGCACGTCGCAGCGCAGGGCACGGAACGTGCCGTCGGCGTCGAGCGCCAGCGCCAGCTCGACGCGCTGGTCCTTGCCCTGCGGCCCGGCGACCGTGTTCTCCCGGCGGTCCTCCACCCACAGGACCGGACGGCCGACCGCGCGGGCCGCCAGCGCCACGGCGACCTCCTCCGGCGACGCCGGGATCTTCTGCCCGAACCCGCCGCCGACGTCGTCGACCAGCACCCGGACCGCGGCGAGGTCCATGCCGAGACAGGTCGCGATCTTCCGCTGGAGCAGGTGCGGGGACTGGGTGGAGGAACGCACGGTCAGCGCCCCGGCCACGGGGTCGAACGTGGCCGAACACGCACGGCCCTCCATCGGCGCGGCCGTGAGCCTGCCCGTGCTGAACGTCCCCTCGACGACGTGGTCGGCGGCGGCGAAGGCCGCCTCGAGACCGGGGGTCGCGCGCTCGCCGCGGTACACCTCGTTGCTGCTCAGGGTGGGGTCGAGAGGTGGCAGCGCCGTCGCCGTCCTCGGGTCGACGACCGGGGGCAGCACCGCGTAGCGGACCTCGACCAGGTCGGCGGCGTCCTCGGCCAGGGCCCGGCTCCCGGCCAGCACCATCGCCACGGCCTCGCCCACGAACCGCACGCGCTCCCCCGCGAGCGCGGGCTGCGGGGTCCTGACGAGGCCGGGCACGGCGACCGCGTCCACGAGCGGGATGTGCGGCAGGTCGGCCGCGGTCAGCACGGAGACCACCCCGGGGGCCGACATCGCCCTCGCGACGTCGACGCCGTCGACCAGGGCGTGCGGATGGGGCGAGCGGACGAAGCCGGCGTGCAGGCACCGCGCCGGCGGGACGTCGGCGGTGAACCTCCCGCGCCCACGCACGAGGGGGCCGTCCTCGAACCGTGGGAGGCGCGCCCCCAGGGAGGAGCTCGCGTCCGCGTCACGCACACCGACCACCCGCCGTCCTCGGCCGATCACTCCCCAGGTGTCGTGCCGCCGGCACACGTGCCCGGCGTCGCTCCGCAGTGCGGTGACGGCGGGAGCCGACGCCCCGCCGCACCGCTGCGGACGGTAACGGATCCCGGCGTGGGCGGGCGAGCGTTCGGATGGACGACTCGAGGCGGAGGTGCGAGCCGGAACGCTCACTCCCCCGGCGTCTCCGCCCGCCGCTTCAGCCCTTCGGCCTCGAGATCGACGTACCGCCGGACGGTCCGCACCATCAGACGCCAGACCGGGCCGGCCAGCAGACCGGTCTGCGCGAAGCGGAGGACGAGCGTGCACCCGCCGGCCGCCCGTCGGATCTCGTGCTCGGCCGTGGAGCGCAAGCCCGGAGCGTGCGAGGACCACGTGAACGAACGGCCGGGATCGACGTGGGTGACGGTCCACACCGCCGGCGGCAGGCGGGGCTGACGCACCCGGACCCGACGACCTACTGTTCACAAGGGAGCGCGGCAGGCTGCTCTGACGCTTCTACGAGCGCCAGGAGCACCCCGGGTCGCGCGTCGCGGGGACCTGGGCACTCCGGGGTCCTCTGATTCGCGTCATGGTTGATGTCATGGACGTCCCCAGAGTCGGCGGCGGCTCTCCGCGCCGGGTCGTCGGTGAACTCACGCTGCGCGCGGTGTCCGCCTCCTCATCAGGCCAGGCGCTCGCCCCCGTCGATCACCAGGGTCTCGCCCGTCACCCACACGGGCATCGTCGGAGACGAGGTAGGCCACCGCCGCGGCGACCTCCTCGACCGTGCCGAGGCGTCCGAGCAGGGTGTTCGCGCCCGCGGCCGCCTCCCGGCCCTCCCACAGCGACCGGGACAGGGCGGTCCGCACGACCCCGGGCGCGACGGCGTTCACCCGCACCCCCGGCGCGAGCTCGATGGCCAACTGCTGGGTCATGTGGACCAGCGCGGCCTTGGACGCACCGTAGACGCCGAGACCGGGCGCGTTGACGTAGGCGCCGACCGACGCGATGTTCACGACGACGCCGCCGTGGTCCCGCATCCACGCCCGCCACGCCACCCCCGCCCACAGCGCCGGCGCCCACAGGTCGACCTCGAGCGTCTTGAGGAACCGGGCGCGGTCCTGGTCCACGATCGGGCCGTGGGCCGGGTTCGTCCCCGCGTTGTTGACGAGGACGTCCAGCGACCCGAACGCGTCCACGGCGAACGCGACAGAGGCCTCGGCGGCAGGCTCGCGGTGTGGGCACCGAACCCGCGCACCCGCTCCGAGCCCAGGGAGTCCGCGGCCGCCTTGGCCGCCTCCTCCCGCCGGCTCGTGAGCACCACCGACGCGCCCCGGTCGAGCAGGGTCCGGGCGATCGCCAGGCCGATGCCGCGCGATCCTCCGGTGACGACGGCGGTGCGGCCGTCGAGGGTTCCCATCAGCGTTTCCCCGTGGTCTGTTCGAGGTAGCGGGCCGTCCAGCCGTCGTCGACGCGGCGGCACCACATCTCCAGCACCTCCCCCGGGTCCGCGCGCGCGATGCGGTCGGCGCCCTCCCGCCGCAGCTGGGCCTTGGTCAGCGCGAACGCGTCGGCGGGCGCGCCGACGGCGAAGGCGTCCGCCGCGGCGACCGCCTGGTCGAGCAGCGCGTCCGGCGCCACGACCTCGTCGACGAGTCCGAGGGCGTGGGCCTCGGCCGGGCCGTGGGTCTCCGCCTCCACGACCACCCGCCGCAGCGCGACCTCCCCGACCCGGTGCCGGAGGATCTCCAGCGCGGACTGTGGGAACGCCACCCCGACCTTCAGCTCCGGTGCTCCGAAACGACCGCGTCCGTCGGCCATCAGCACCCGGTTCGCGGCTGCGGCCAGTACGGCGCCCCCGGCGATCGCATGCCCGTTGACCGCCGCGACGGCCGGGACGTTCAGCGCGAACGCCGCGGTGAACAGCTCGTCGAGGGCGGGGAGGAACTCGCGGACGTACGCCGTACCCCCGTCCAGCAGCCGTCGGAGGTCGACGCCCGCCGAGAAGGCACGCCCGGCGCCCGTCAGAAAACCACCGGCCCGGTCACCGTGGAGAGCTCGGCCGTGAGTGCGCGGCACAGCTCCAGGTCCATGGCGTTGACCGGGCCGTGCTCGATCGTCAGGACGGTGACGGCCCCGCGCTGCTCGCGGGCGATCATCGGGCCGGGTCCAGGACGACCTTGCCGACGCCGCCGGTGCGGGCGGCGAGCATGGCGTAGGCGGCGGGCCCCTCGGAGAGCCCCCACCGGTGGGTGATCAGCCGGTCCGGCGCGAGCCGACCCGCCGCGGCGAGCGAGATCAGGGCGGGCAGCTCGCGCTGCGCCGAGCAGAGGCCGATCGCGAACTCCAGCTCCTTGGTCTGCGCCGCCTCCATCCGGAACGGGAAGGCGCCGTTGCGGCTCACCCCGATCACGCTCACCCGTCCCGCCTGCCGCGCCGCGCTCACGGCGAGCGCGATCGTCTCGTCCGCGCCGACCGCCTCGATCACGGCGTCGCACCCCTCCCCCGCCGTCAGCTCCTTGATCGACGCCTTCGGGTCCGTCGGGTCGACGGGCTCGGCGCCGTGCTCCACCGCCCACGCGCGTCGGTGGTCGACGGGGTCTGCGGCGAGCACGCGCGCGGCCCCCATCAGGAACGCCGACTGCACGGCCAGCTGGCCGACCGGCCCCAGACCGATCACCGCGACGACGTCCCCGGGCGTGATCCGGGCCCGTCGCGCCCCGTACCAGGCGGTGGGGGCGTTGTCGGTCAACAGGATCGCGGTGTCGTCGGTGACGCCCGCGGGGACCCGCAGCATGTTCATGTCGGCGTGGGGCACCGCGACCGCCTCGGCCTGGCAGCCGGGGAGGCGCTGGCTCATGCCGTAGCAGAACTCCTTCCACGGCTCGCGCCGGTGCTCGCACGCCACCACATGGCCCCGAGCGCAGGTGGCGCACCAGGCGCAGCCGATCGAGGCCGGGAGCAGCACGCGGTCGCCGACAGCGAAGCGACGCACCTCGCTTTCGACCTCCACCACCTCGCCGACGGCCTCGTGGCCGACGCAGTACCCGGTGTCGTGGCTGAACCCGTGTCCGGCGTAGACGTGCAGGTCGCTGCCGCACACGCCGGCTGCGCTCACCTGGACCACCGCGCCCAGCTCGTCGGCGGGCTTGGCGTCCGGGACGTCGACGACGCGGACGTCCTGCGGCCCGCTGTAGGTCAGTGCTTTCATTCCGGGAGGTGCACCCCGCTGCCGAACGCCACCCCGAGCAGTACGGTCGCGGACTTCTCCCGCAGGTGCTTGACCTCCGTGTACTCCGGGCTGTTCCACCAGCGGTCGAACTCGGCCTCGTCGGCGAACTCCAGCAGCACGACGACGTCCGGGTCCCCCTCCCCCTCGATCACCTTGTGGCCGGTGTTCACGCTCAGCGGTCTGCACTCGTAGGCACCGAGTGTGGCGGCCGTCCGCTGTTGGTACTGCGCGAACACCTCGGCGTCGTGCTTCTGGAGGGCGGCCAGCATGTAGTAGCTCATCGTTCTCCTCGGTTCGGGGTGGCGGTGGTGGCATAACCATCGGCGTGTGTGGACGATCCCCGGCGCGACGGCGTTGACCCGGATGCCCTCGGGCCCGTGCGTCATGGCCACGGAGCGGGTCAGCGACAGGACCGCACCCTTGGTCGCGGCGTAGGCCGGGCGGGGACGGGTGAGGGTCCCGGCCAGCGAGGACACGTTCACGATCGAGCCGCGCCCCGACGACCGCGCGGCAGTCCGCCTCGCGGGTCACGTCCGCGATCACCGCCAGGGGCTCCCCGCCGACCTCCTTGACCAGGTCCACCGCCTCGTCGAGCCGGCGGCCACCGCGTCCACCAGCACCACGCGGGCTCCGGCCCGGGCGAGCAGCACCGCGGCGGCCCCTCCGTTGCCGATGCCGGAGGTCTGGGAACCCGCGCCGGTCACGATCGCCGTGCGGCCCTCGAGACCGTCCCCGGTGTGGGCGGGGCCGACCGGCGCCATCAGGCGTCCTCGGCGACCAAGACCTCGGTGCGCACCAGCGCACCGGTCTCCGGGTCCGCGAACTCGGCAAAGGTCACGCCCTCGCGCGGCGAGCACCACTGCCCCAGCTCGACGAGCCTCTCCGACGCAGGGCCCCGTCGCACCGCCAGACCGTCCTCGCGCGCCCAGCTCCGGCGCTCGGTGCGGATCCGGTCCCGCGCGGCGGCGGTCGCGGCCTCGTTGGCCACCCCGTCGGCGACGACCACGCCGTAGGACACCTCGGCGGCGTGCGTGGTCAGGATCCCCGCCCGGACGTCCGCGGCCACCAGCTCCGGCTCGCGCTCCAGCGGGTCGCCGTAGCCGCCGCCCCCGCCGGACCGCAGGGTCACGACGTCGCCGGGCAGCACGATCATGCCGAACTGCTTGCCCTGCAACGCCTGCGGCTCGGCGTCGAGCTCCGCGAGCGAGGCGGGGATCCGCCCCTCCGCCAGTGCCTTGTCCGCGCCCGCGCCGTTGGTGAGGGTGAACCGGCTCGACGTCCCCGGGTAGCCGCCGAAGGCCCCGTTCGGCGGGACCTGCCAGCAGGACAGCATGGTGTGCTCCTGCCCACCGGTCGTGTACCAGGGCGTCCAGGCCAGGTCCAGACCCGTGCCGCCGCGGTACTTCCCGGGCCCGCCGGAGTTCTGGTTCAGCCTGCGCCACAGGTAGAGGATCGGGTAGGCGAACTCGTTGATCTCGATGTCCGGCAGGCTGTTCTGCGGCTGCGCGAGGGCGCCGCCCACGTCCATGCCGTCGCCGATCGGCTGCGCACCGGCCCCGCCCGAGCCGCCGTTCATGTCCGGGAAGGGCACCAGGGCGCCGTTCTCGTCCGGGGCGTAGAAGAACCCGGCACACCACGAGTCCTGCCACGTCGCCATCACGTGGTCACGGATGAACGGGTCCGCGGCCTTCGCCTGGACCTCGCCGAGCAGCCGGGTGACGGCACGGCAGACCCGCAGCCCCGTCTCCAGGTGTCCGGACGACACCGGTGCCGGCATCTGGACGTCGCAGATGGTACCGGGCTTGGTGATCACCTCGATCGGGCGGAGCGTGCCCTGGTTGATCGGCAGGTCAGGGAACAGCGTCATGAGCAGCGGCGACGCTACGCAGCCCAAGGTGATCGCCGCGCTGCAGTTCACGAACCCGTCGGTCTGCGGTGCCGACTCGGTGAAGTCGAAGGTGAGCTTCTCGTCCTCCACCGTCATCGTGCACTTGACGGGGTAGATGTCGTTGGTGTGGCCGTTGTGCTCCTCGTACTCGACGGCCGTGTAGACCCCGTTCGGGAGCTCGGAGATCCGGCTGCGCACCGCCTGTGCCGCCAGGTCCTTGGCCACCTCGATGTACCGCTTGTAGGTGTCCAGGCCGTACTCGGCGACGAGGGCGTTGATCCGATCGTCGCACCGGTTGCACGCGGCGATGAAGCAGCGGATGTCGCCGAGCACGATGTCCGGCACCCGGATGTTGGTCTCGATGATTCGCCAGATGTCGTCGATGATCTTGCCCTGGGACACGATCTTGACGCCCGGCAGCCGCAGCGCCTCGCCGTAGGTCTCGGTCGCCATCGGGGCCATGGAGCCGGGGGCGAACCCGCCGAAGTCGTTGACGTGTGCCTCCGACCAGCACCAGGCCACGATCTCGTCGCCAATGAAGATCGGGCGGACCACGCCGACGTCGACCTGGTGGGCGTTGCCGGTGGTGAAGGGGTCGTTGCAGATGAACACGTCGCCGGGATGGATGTCCTCGCGCGGCGTGGTCTTGAGGATGTGCTTCACGGCCTGGCGCGCGGTGCCCATGTAGAGCGTGATGTAGCCCGCGTAGCAGACGATGTCGCCCTCGGCGTCGGAGATGAAGGTCGAGAAGTCGACCGCCTCGGCGATGACCGGGCTGCCCGAGGCGCGCATCATGACCACGCCCATCTCGTGGGCGATGTTCTGCAGGGCCTTCGAGAAGATCTCGATCGTCACCGGGTCGTCGGCGAGCTCGGCGGTGGTCACTGGGAGGCTCCCTCGGTGGTCGGTGCCGTGCTCGATGCCGTGCTCGATGCCGTGCTCGATGCCGTGCTCGGTGCCGTGCTCGATGCCGTGTCGGTCAGCACGTAGTTGCTCCACTCGTCGACCCGCAGCCGCCAGCCCGGCGGGACCTGGATCGTGGTCAAGGGGTGATCGACGACGGCGGGGCCTGCGATCTCACTGCCCGCCGGGGCGGCGACGGCGTCGTAGACCTTCAGCTCGGTCTCCTCGCCCACCAGCGGGAGGAAGACCGTGCGGCTGCCGATCGGCTCGACGGCGGGAGGGGTCGCAGGCAGCTCGGCGGGCTTGGGCTCGAGCGCCGCCACCTTCCCGGTCGCGGTGACCCGGATGGACATCAGGACGATCGGTGCGCCCGTCCAGGCCGTGCCGCTGCCGTACTCGGCCTCGTAGAGCGCCGGGAACTCGGCCTGTGCCGCCTCGAGATCGGCCTCGGTCAGGTCCGCCTTGCGCGGGATGCGGACGGGCAGCTCCCACTGCTGGCCCAGGTACTTGAACTCGCCCTCCCACTCGACCTCGATCTGGTCGTCGGCGTGGCCCGCCGCCTTCAGCGCCCCGACGAGCCGGCCGTCCAGCTCGCGCAGCCCGGCTGCCACGTGGGAGACGTCGCCGCCCGCCCATGCTGCCGACCGGGCCTGGGTGCGCACGTCGTCGGAGTTGAGCAGGCCGTAGGCGGAGAACACCGCCGCGCCGGCGGGGATGACGACGGTCTTGATCCCCGCGGTGCGGGCGATGTCGGCGCCGAAGATCCCCAGCGCGCCACCGTAGGCGACCATCGCGAAGGTCCGCGGGTCGTGGCCGCGCTCGACGGTCACGGTGCGGACCGCGTTGCTCATGTTCGCCGTGACCATGCGGTAGATCGCCGCCGCGCCGCGAACGGCGTCCACCCCGAGGGGCTTCGCGACCTCGCGCTCGATGGCCTCGCGGGCGGGCTCGACCGACAGCTCGCGGCGCCCGCCCAGGAAGGCCTTCGGGTCGAGGAAACCCAGGACCGCGGACGCATCGGTGACCGTCGGCAGGCTACCGCCCTTGCCGTAGCAGACCGGGCCGGGCTCGGCGCCGGCGCTGTGCGGGCCCACCTGCGGGATGCCTCGTGCGTCGATCCAGGCGATGGAGCCGCCGCCCGCACCGATGGGCAGGACGTCGATCTTGGACAGCGCGGTGAGGAACTGGTCGCGCAGCATCACGCGCTCGGTGACCAGCGGCTTGGTGCCCTGCAGGACGGAGACGTCGAACGAGGTGCCGCCCATGTCCGCGGTGACGACGTCGGTGATGCCCAGCCGCCGGGCCAGCGCCTGGGATCCGATGACGCCGCCCGCCGGACCGGAGTCGATCAGCGTGATGGGCTTGTCGCGGGCCTCCTCGGCGGACAGCGTGCCCCCGAAGCCCTGCATGAACGCCACCGGAACCCGTAGCCCGCGGTCGGCGAGCTCGCGTTCGATGCGGCCGGTGTACTCGGCCACCCGCAGCCCGGTGAAGGCGTTGAGGACCGTGGTCATGGTGCGCTCGTACTCGCGGATCACCGGGTGCAGCCGCGACGCCACGCTCACGAAGATCTCGGGATGCTCCTTCTCGACGATCGAGGCCAGCATCTCCTCGTGCGCGGGCTCGAGGAACCCCCACAACAGCGAGATCGCGATCGCCTCGACGCCCGAGCCCACCAGCTCGTCGACGGCCCCGCGGGCCTCGGTCTCGGTCAGCGGGACGACCCTGCTGCCCTTCTTGTCGATCCGCTCGGTCACCTCGACCACTCGCTCCCGCGGGACGATCTGCGGGAGGTTGAGCTGCTTGTGGTGGTCGCGGTGGGCGTTGCGCGCCGACCGGGCGATCAGCAGGCTGTCGCCGAAGCCCTTGGTCGTGAGCAGACCGACCTTCGCCCCGCGCAGCTCCGCGACGGAGTTGGTGACCACGGTCGTGCCGTTGACGAACCGGGTCGTGTGCGCGAGCACGTCGGACAGGTCGGACCCGATCCGGCCGGCCAGGTTCTGCAGGGCGGCCAGCAGGCCGATCGACAGGTCGTGCGGGGTCGTGTCGGACTTGTCGGAGTAGACCGTGCCGGTGCCGTCGACGGCGGTGACGTCGGTGAACGTGCCACCGATGTCGCAGCCGATCTGGTACTCCACCAGGGGACTCACGTCGTCATGGTCCTTTCAGGGGTCGGATCGGATCAGGTCGTGCGGAGGTCGGCCCACGCGGTCTCGCGGACACCGAACGTGACGGCGCCGCTGACGAGCGCGACGGCGAGCAGGTACCAGGCGGGGGCCGTCGCGCTGCCCGTCGCGGTCACCAGCAGCGTCGAGATCAGCGGCGCGGTGCCGCTGAAGACCGCGGTCACCAGCGCGTGCGGGAAGGCCATCGCGGTCGTCCGGTTCCGGGCGGGGAACAGCTCGGCGAACAGCGACGGGCACACGCCCAGCCCGATGCCGACGGGGATCCAGAGCAGCAGCTGCCCGGCGAGCGCGGGCCAGAAGCCGCCCGCCGCCAGCAGCAGGTAGCCCGGGAAGGCGAGCACGGCCAGCGACGCCGCCGCCGCGATCATGAGTGGCTTGCGCCCGAACCGGTCGGACAGGTGCCCGGCCGCGAGGACGAAGAAGGCCCCGACGACCGTCGCGACCAGGGCCGAGCCATAGGCGACCGCGGGGGTCTGCTTCACCACGACCAGCAGGTACGAGAGCACGAAGCCGAGCACCGTGTAGGAGCCGACCGCGATGGCGATCCCGATGCCGAAGACCTGCAGCATGGGCTTGATCGGCCTGCTGGGCGGTGTCGAGACCGCCGTCCCGGCCGCGGCCACGAGCTCGGCCTCCGCCTTCATCGCCTGGAACACCGGCGACTCGGTCGCCCGCCGGCGCAGGTACCGGCCGATCAGCAGCAGCGGCAGGCTCAGCAGGAAGGTGAGCCGCCACCAACCGTCGACGACGCCCTGGGGTGAGACCACGGCGTTGAGCAGGACGACGACGCCGAGGCCGAGCGCGAACCCGAGCGCCGCGGTGACGTAGGTGATCGAGCCGTACAGCCCGCGCCGCCGCGGCCCGGCGATCTCGACCAGGTAGGTCGTGGCCGTGGCGAACTCGCCGCCGATCGCCAGCCCCTGCGCGACCCGGAGCAGCACCAACAGAATCGGGGCCGCGACGCCGATGGCGGCGTAGGTCGGCAGCAGGCCCATCCCGAGCGTCGCCACGCCCATCAGCACGATGATCACGACCAGGCCGGACCGGCGGCCCTGATGGTCGGCCAGCCGACCGAAGACCAGCGCCCCGACGGGCCGGGCGACATAGCCGACGGCGAACACGGACAGGCTCGCCAGCAGGCTCGCCGAGGCACTCGCGGACGGGAAGAACAGCGGCCCGAGGACGCTCGCGAGCGTCGCGTAGACCGCGAAGTCGTACCACTCCAGCAGGTTGCCGATCGCGATCGCGCTGATCGCCCGGCGGCGGCCCGCGGCGGTGGGCAGTTCGACGACCTGGACCTCGGGCTCGGCACTCTCGGCGGGGACGGTCATCATGGGGCTCCTTCGGTGGGGGTCACGCCGGGATCTCGGCGGAGCATCTCCGCCGCCCTGGTCATCGCGGCGAGCTTCCCCCTGGCCATGGCCCGCGGGAAGCTGAACATGCCGCAGTCGGTGGTGAGGTGGATCCGCGCGGGCTCGACGAACTCCAGCGCCTTCCGCACGCCCGCGACGATCTGCTCGGGGGTCTCCATCACCATGCGCTTGATGTCGGCGACCCCGATCCCGATCCGCTTGTCGCTGGGGTACTCCTTCCACCATCGCAGCTGTCCTCGGGGAACCCGGTCTCGGCGAGGGCGTACTCGCACGCGTCGACCTCGAGGTCCTTGGCCACCATCTCGGCGAACAGCCCGGAGGGCGTGGAGCCCACCGGGACGCCCGCGGTGAGGTGGCAGATGTGGTAGAGCGCCTTCCGGTCCTGGTAGTGCTGGTCGACGAGCCACGCGGCGATCGTGGCCGGGCCCATGCCGCTGACGAACTTGACCGTCTTCGGGCTGACGGACTGCGCGACGCGGTACAGATCGGCGGCGCGGAAGGTGCCGCGCCCGATCGGCCCGGTCACGCGGACGGCGTTGGTGGTGTCGCCGTGGGTGGCCATCAGCCCGTCGTCGTAGGCCGGATGATCGGTAGACCTCGGGGTCCATCGTGATGCCGTCGAGGTGCTGCGCAGGGTAGTGCAGGAACGAGGTGTTGAAGCCCTGGTGCGGGTCCCACCACAGGTGCCCGTCGGTGGGGACGTCGAGGCCGACCTGGAGCTGGTCGCCGATCACGGCGCGGGTGGCATCGAGGTACTGCCCGGCGTAGTCGGCGTGTCGCATCGCAGCGCGGAAGTCGCGCTCGCCCAGCTCGAGCCGGAACCAGCCGGGCCGGGGGTAGGAACCGGTCTGGGTGGTGGGGAACAGACACCCCACCAGGTCGCTGAGGTTCTGTGTGGACGGACGCGGCATGGTCGACCTCTCTGTCGGCTCAAGTCGGCTCGGTCGGTGGTGCGGCTCGATCAGCGGTGGCGCTGTCGGCGGGGGGCTGTCGGCGGTGCGGCTCGGACTGCGAGGTCACCAGGCCGCGCGGAGCAGTGCCAGGACGTCCTCGCGGGTCACCTCGCGGGGGCAGGCGGCCACGGCGGCGTCGCCCATCACGTGGTCGGCGATCTTCTCCAGGGCGTCGGGGGTGCCGTCCGCCGCGGAGATCCGGTCCGGGACCCCCAGCCTGGTCACGAGGTCACGCACCGCGGCGATGGCGGCGTCGGCGGCCGACCGGTCCGTGAGGTCGCGGGTGTCGACACCCATCGCCTCTGCCACGAGCCGCAGCCGCGGCAGGGTCTGCTCCCGGGTGAACTCCATGACCAGCGGCAGCATGACCGCCGACGTGATGCCGTGGATCATGTCGAACTCGGCGGCGAGCTGGTGCCCGATGCCGTGTGAGAGCCCCACACCGACGTTCGTCAGCCCGAAGATCGACAGCCAGGTGCCGAGGAGACAGTCCGTGCGCGCCTGCTCGTTGTGCGGGTCCGCCGCGCTCGCGGCCAGGTTGTCGGTGAGCAGGCGGAGCGCGCCGGCCCCGAGGGCGTCCGTCATCGGCATGTGTCGGGCGGACAGGATCCCCTCGACGGCGTGGTCGACGGCTCGCATCCCCGAGGCCGCCCACAGCCAGTCGGGGGTTCCGGCGGTGACCCACGGGTCGAGGACGACGGCGCGGGGCTGCAGCTTCGGGCTGGTGTAGGCGTCCTTCGAGCGTGTCGCGTCGTCGGTGACCCCGCACAGGCCGGTGTGCTCACCGCCCGACAGCGTCGTGGGCACGGCGACGTGCGGCACGATGTCGCCCTCGATCGGCGGCACCTCGTAGGTGCTCGGGTAGGTGAAGCGCACCCGGTACCGCTCGAAGTCGGCGGGCTCGGCGATGCCGGTGCCGAGTGCCAGCGCGACGGCCTTGCCGCAGTCGATCGGGGTGCCGCCGCCCAGGCTGAGCACGCAGTCCGCCCGGTTCTCCCGGGCGACCTGCACCGCCTCCAGCACCGAGGTGCGGGGCACGTGCTGCCGGGTCCGCGAGTAGACCCCGACGACGGTGGCGCCGAGTCGTTCGTGCAGCGCGGCCTCGACCGGTCCCCCGGCGAGCGAGCCGGACAGGACCACCATGACGCGGCTGCCGCCGACCCGCTCGACCTGCGCGGCGATCTGGTCGAACGCGCCGGGGCCGTAGGTGACGGTGTCGACGGGCGGGACGAGGAAGGACCTCATGGGACTCCTGTCGGCGGTGGCAGGGGTGGTTGGTGGTCTGCGGTGTCTGATCGACTCTGGTCGATGGGTGGGCCGGGGGGAAGCCGGCGCTGATAGTGGTGGTCGGACCACCACCGTCAGGCGGGGACCACCTCGACGACGACGTTGCCGCCACCCGTCCCGGACTCCACGGCGTCGTGCGCCGCGGCGACCTCGGCGAGCGGGAAACGCCGCCCGACGCGCATCGCGATCGACCCGTCGGCGAGCCACCGGTTCAGGTCGTCCGCGGCCTGGCGATGGGCGGTGTAGGGCAGGTTGTAGAGCAGTTCGAAGTGCACGGTCACACTGGCGTTCATCAGCCGCCACACGGGCACGACGGGCTTGTGCCCGGAGTCGGTGCCGTAGACCGCGATCGCGCCGTTGACCGCCACGCAGCGGGCGTCGGTCTCGATGTTCGCGGCCAGGTCGACCTCGACGATCCGGTCGACGCCGCGCCCGTCGGTAGCGTCCAGGGCCGCGGCGGCGACGTCGTCGCGCCGGTGGTCGAGGACGAGCGCGCAGCCCGCGGCGCGGGCGATCTCGCGGTTCTCCTCCCGGCCCACCGTGCCGATCACGGTGGCCCCGGCGGCCACGGCCTGCTGCACGGCGGCGTGCCCGACCGCGCCCGCGGCTCCGGCGACCAGCACCGTCGTGCCCTTGATCGATCCGTCCCGGAAGAGGCAGCGGTGGGCGGTGCGGCCCGGGATGCTGACGCACGCGCCCTCGACGAACCCGACGGCGTCCGGGAGGGGTTCGGCGTTGCGGTCCGGCACGCAGACGTACTCGGCGGCGGTGCCGATCGGCCTGCCGACGCGGGTGTCGTAGAGCCAGACGCGGCGGCCGATGCGGGCGGGGTCCACCCCGGGGCCGACGGCGTCGATCACGCCGGCGCCGTCGTCGTGCGGGACCTGGCGGGGGAAGTCCATCCGTAGCCCGGCCCAGCCGCGGCGGCGTTTGACGTCCGCCGGGTTGACCCCGGAGGTGTGGACCCGGACGCGGACCTCTCCGGGGCCCGGTTCGGGATCGGGGAGCTCGCCGTGGACCAGCACCTCTGCGGCCGGTCCGGTGCGGTCGTACCAGGTGGCTCTCATACCGTCCTCGAATCCAGGATTTCCTCAGCTCGGACAGGGCAGGAAGGTGTGCATCCGCAGGCTCGCCCCGTGGTCGACGGTCGTGGCCACGAAGTCGAACCGCAGCGGGCCCAGGACGTCGTGGCGATAGGCGATGGAGCCTGCGGAGCGGCGGTGCACCTCGCGCAGCGGCCACAGGGCACGGAACAACGCGCTGTCCCGCAACAGGTCCTCGACCTGCGCCTCGAACTCCGGGTCCCCGATCAGCAGGGCGGTGTCCGCCCGGAACTGCGCGACGTGCAAGTGGGCACTGCGGACAGGGTCGACGAACCGCAGCGGAGCATGGCGGCCCAGCAGCGCGAACCGCAGCGCGTTGCGGTCCTCGACCGGCACCTCGTCGAGCGGGGTGCCGAACAGGGCGGCGGCCGCCTCGTTCCAGTCCACGATGTTCCAGCGGCGGTCCACCAGGTAGGCGGGGGCGTCGGGGAGCTGGTGGATCATGCGCCGCAGGGCCCGGTCCTCGGCCGAGTCGGGACACGGCCCCGGGTCCGGCGGCGGGTGCCCGGCCAGCGCGAACACGTGGTCGCGTTCCTCCGCGGTCAGCCGCAGCACGTCGGCCACCGCGGCCAGGACCTGCTCGGAGACCTGCATCTGCCTGCCCTGCTCGAGCCAGGAGTACCAGCTGCAGCTGATCGCGGCGAGCTGTGCCACCTCCTCGCGCAGCAGGCCGGGCGCGCGCCGGCGCGCGCCGACCGCGAGGCCGTGCTCCGCGGGCTTGACGCGTTCGCGCGCGGCCCGCAGGAAGCCCGCGAGCTCGCGGCGGCGCGCCTCGGCCCGCTGCTCGCGGGCCGTCCGTCCGTGCCGTCCGTGCCGTCCGTGCCGTCCGTGCTGTCCGTGCTGTCCGTGCTGCCGTCACCGGTGCCGTCACGCTCTCTCCGATTGTCAGAGCCCGTCAGGCGCCGACGGCGTCCCGACCGAGGACGTCGCGGGCGATGATGATCTTCTGGATCTGCGGGGTGCCGTCCCCGATCTGGTAGCCGGAGACGTCGCGCAGGAGCGACTGCAGCGGCATCTCGTCCGACCAGCCGACCTGGCCGTGGAGCACGACGGCCTCCTGGATCGCGGCGAACGCGACCCGCGGGGCCCACCACTTGAGCATCGCGGCCTGGGTGGTGTGCGGGAGATCGGCCATCCGCAGCCCGATCGTCTGGTATGCCAGAGCCCGCACCGCCGCGAGGTAGGTGGTGTGCTCGGCGATCGGGAAGGACACGCCCTGGTTGGCGGCCAACGGACGGCCGAACGTGGTGCGTTCCTTCGCGTACGCCGCCACCATGTCCAGCGCCCGCTGCACGGAGCCGACGCAGGTCAGTGCGATCAGCGTCCGGCTGAGATCGAACTCGGCCATGATCTGGCCGAAGCCCTTCCCAGGCTCGGCGAGCACCCGCTCGTCGGGCACGAAGGTGTCGTCCATGGTGACCGAGCCGCGGCCGAGCGGCTTGAAGCCGGGGTCGGCGAAGCTCTGCGAGCCAACCGTCTCGTCCGCGCACTCGACGAGGAAGCAGCCGATCCCCCGGGCCTTGAGGGCGGGATCGGTCTGGGCGAGCACGATGGCGATGTCCGCGTGCGGGGCCTGGGTGACGGAGGTCTTCTCCCCGTTCAGGATCCAGCCGCCGTCGACCCGCACAGCCCTGGTTCGGATGCCGGACGCATCCGAGCCCGCGCCGGGCTCGGTCACCGCCCAGCAGCCGAGCGCGTCCCCGGCCGCCACCCTCGGCGACCAGCGCCGGACCGCCTCGGACTCCTGCTCGGCCAGCAGCGTGACCAGGCTGTTGGTGCTGAAGAGGATGTAGGCCATGTTGGGGTCGGCGTAGGCGACCTCCTCGCAGGCCACGGCCAGCGCGAGCAGGTCGGCGCCCTGGCCGCCGCGCTCCTCGGCGAGGGTCAGGTCCGTCAGACCGGCCTCCGCCAGCTTCTTCAGCTCCTGGTAGGGGAACTCCGTGCGCGCGGCCCGCGCGTGATACCCGTCCAGGAACTCCCGCCGGGACAGGTCGCGGACCGAGTCCCGAAAGGCGATGTGGTCGGAGTCGAGGACGAAAGCGTTGTCGGACAACGGGATTCCTTCGGTTCAGTGGACGCGACGGTCCTGGCCTGCCCAGTGGGCGGCGCGCAGCGCCTTCTTGTCGATCTTGCCGACGCCGGTGGTGGGGAGCTCGGGGACGACCTCCACCCGCTTCGGCGCCTGGTGGGCGCCCTTGCGGTCCTTGACCAGTGCCATGAGCGCGGTGGGGTCGATCTCCGCACCGGGCCGGGCGACCACGAACGCGGTCACGGACTCGCCCCACTTCTCGTCCGGCAGGCCGATCACTGCGGCCTCCCACACGGAGTCGTGTCCGGTGAGGACGTCCTCGACCTCCCTGGGGTACACGTTGAACCCGCCGGTGACGATCATGTCCTTCTTGCGGTCGACGATGTGCAGGAAACCGCCGGGGTCCCGCACACCCATGTCGCCGGTGCGCAGCCAGCCGCCGCGCAGCGTGTCGGCGGTCTCCTGCTCGCGCTTCCAGTAGCCGTTCATCACCACGCGGGAGCGCACGCTGATCTCGCCGACCTCGCCGTCCGGGATTGGAGCTCCGTCGTCGTCGAGGATCTCGAGGCGGATGCCCGCCGCCGCTCGCCCGCAGGAGGTGAGCAGGTCCGGCCGGTTGACCGGGTCGTGCTCGTCCTTGCGCAGGCTGGTGGTCATGCCGATGCACTCGGTCTGGCCGTACACCTGCATCATCACCGGGCCGAAGGCCTCGTGGGCCTCCAACAGCCGTGACGGCGTCATCGGGGCGGCGCCGTAGCAGAGCGTCTCCAGCGACGAGGTGTCCCGCGCGGCCGGATCGGCCTTGTCCAGCATCGTGTAGAGCATCGTCGGGACGACGAAGGCGTAGTTGACCCGCTCGGTCTCCAGCGCGCCCAGCCACCTGTCCGGGTCGAAGCCCTGCTGCAGGACGACGGTCCCGCCGCGGGCGAGCACCGGGACCACCGGCAGCACCGCGGCGTGGGTGATCGGCGAGGAGGCCAGGTAGATCGGCGACTCGGGCAGCCCCCAGGACGCGGTGAGGGTCTGGACCTCCTGGACGAGCGCGCGGTGCGAGAGCATCGCGCCCTTCGGCCGCCCGGTCGTGCCGCCGGTGTACTGCAGCCAGGCGGTGGTGTCCTCGGCGACCTCGGGTGCCCGCAGCCGGTGCGAACCCGCTGCGGCACAGAGGGTGAGCAGATCGGGCCCGGCCTCCGACGGCCCGATGCTCAGCACGTGCTTCACCGAGCCCGCGCGCTCGGCGACCTGCACCGCCGTGCCCGCGAAGGACGGGTGGACGACGAGCACCTCGATCTCCGCGTCCTCACAGAGGAAGACGTGGTCGTCGACCGAGCCCATCGGGTGCAGGCCGGTGTAGCGGGCGCCGGTGAGGAAGGTCGCGGCCTGGACCACGAACACCTCGGGCGCGTTGGGGCTGAGCACACCGACGCCGCGGCCCGCGCGGATGCCGTGGTCGGCGAGCACCCGCTGGGTGCGTCCGACCAGGTCGGCGGCCTCGGCGTAGGTCATGCGGCGCTCGTCGAGCACGAACGCGTCCCGCGTGGAGTAGCGGGTGAGGGCCTCGACGACCACGTCGCCGTAGGACGGTCCCAGGGCGTACGGCGGGACAGCTGAAGAGCTGGATTCGGGAGCCACGTCGCTCTCCCCTCTCCGCGCTGCGCCCTGCGGCGCGCGCTCCGGATCGGTGTCGCCGGCAATCTTGACTTATCAGTTAGTATTCTGCAAGCCTCGATCCGGAGACAGTCACCGTGGACGGAAGGCACGCCGTGCGAGACGTGAGCATCACCGGCGTCGGGATCACCGGGTTCGGCAAGTTCCCCGACACCTCACTACGCCACCTGGGCACCACCGCGATCGACGAGGCGTTGGCCGACGCCGGGCTGAGCCCCGGCGGCGTCGACTTGGTCGTGCACGCCAACGCCGTGGCCGGCCTGCTGACCGGTCAGGAGATGACCCGCGGGCAGGTCGTCGCCTCCGGGACGGAGCTGGTCGGCAAGCCCCTGGTCAACGTGGAGAACGCCTGCGCGGGCAGTTCCACCGCCGTGCACCTCGCACTGATGGCGATCCGCTCCGGCACGTACGGCACCGTGCTGGTCGTCGGGACGGAGAAAATGAGCGGCAAGGGCACCCGGGCCGCGCTCGACGCCCTGACCACCGCCGCGGACGTCGACCGCATCGAGGAGTTCAACCGGGAGCTGACCGGCCGCGACGGACCCGCCGACTCCTTCTTCATGGAGGTCTACGCCAAGACCTGCGCGGACTACATGGCCCGCTCCGGCGCCACCGCCGCGGACTTCGCCGAGGTCGCCGCGAAGAACTCCCTGCACGGCTCGCTCAACCCCAAGGCCCAGTACCGCACCGCCCGGACTGCAGACGAGATCCTCTCCAGCCGGACCGTCGCGGGGCCGCTGACCATGCTGATGTGCTCCCCCATCGCCGACGGTGCGGCCGCACTGGTCCTGCAGGCATCCGATGCCGTCGCCGACCCGTCGGCCGCGGTCCGCGTGCGGGCGTCGGCGCTGCGCTCGGGGATCCCCGGCGGCGCGGACCCGGTGCTCGAGGAGCGGACGATCGCCGCTGCCTATGCCGAAGCGGGCCTGGGCCCCGAGGACTTGGACGTCGTCGAGGTGCACGACGCGGCCTCCCCCAACGAGCTGATCGTGACCGAGGAGCTCGGCCTCTGCGGACCGGGCGAGGGCGCCAAGTTGCTGCACTCCGGCGCGACCCGACTCGGCGGGCGCGTGCCGGTCAACCCGAGCGGCGGACTCGTCTCGCGCGGCCACCCGGTCGGCGCGACGGGCGCGGCCCAGCTGGTCGAGCTGACCACCCAGCTGCGCGGCCGGGCGGGTGAACGCCAGGTCGCGGACGCCCGCGTCGGGCTCGCCGAGAACGCGGGCGGCTACACCCATCCCGAGGGCGCGGCGTGCGTCGTCACGATCCTCAGCAAGGACTGACCATGACCTCGACCCTGACCGCTGCAGTGGTCCAGGAGCGCCGCGGCGCGGCGCTGTGGTTGCGACTCAACCGCCCCGAGGTGTTCAACGGGCTCAACCAGGAGGTGCTCGACGGGCTCGCCGCCGGCCTCGACGCCGCCGAGGCCGATCCCGAGGTCCGGGTCCTGGTGATCGCCGCCGAGGGCAAGGCCTTCTGCGCGGGCGCCGACCTGCGCTACGCCCGGTCCCTCGCCGACGAGCCGGTCCCGGACGGGGCCGCCAGCGCCACGAACGCCTTCCTGCATCGCGTCCGCGTGGTGCTCGACCGGATCGAGTCCTTCCGCAAGCCGGTGGTCGCCGCCGTCAACGGCGTGGCGATCGGCGGCGGCCTCGAGCTCGTCCTGGTCTGCGACCTGGCCGTGGCCTCCCGCGGCGCGAAGCTGGGCGACGGGCACGCCGTCTACGGGCAGATCCCCGGCGGGGGTGCATCGGTCCGGCTGGTCCGCAGGCTCGGTCTCTCGACCGCGAAGCACCTCATGTTCACCGGCGAGCTGTACCCGGCGGAGCGCTACCTCGGCACCGACCTGGTGGTCGACGTCGTGGATCCTGACGAGCTGGTCCCCGCCGTCGACCGGCTGGTCGACGTGATCGCGCAGCGCAGCCCCGTCGGTCTCGCCGCGATGAAGCGGCTGGCCAACGCGGCGGAGGACACCCCGCTGCCGGTCGCGGTGACCCGCGAGCTGGAGGCCTCGGCCCTGCACGAGCGCTCGGCGGACTGGCGCGAGGGCATCAGCGCCTTCGCCGACAAGCGCACCCCTCACTACCCCGGCAAGTAGGAGACCCGATGAACGTTCTGGACATGACCGGGCGCGTGGCCCTGGTGACCGGCGCAGGCCAAGGCGTCGGGCGGCAGGTGGCGCTGCACGTCGCGGCCCACGGCGGCGCCGTCGTGGTGAACGACTACCACGCCGACCGCGCCGAAGCGGTGGCCGCGGAGATCACCGAGCAGGGCGGCCGGGCCGTCGGGCTGCGGTGCGACGTGACCGATCTCGACGACGTCACCGCGATGGTCGCGCGCGGCACCGAGGCGCTCGGGCCGATCGACGTGCTGGTCAACAACGCGGGCAACGCCGGTCCGGCCGAGGATCCGCTGGCCCACACCCCGCCGTTCTGGGAGACGGGGCCCAAGGACTGGGAGCCGTGGATCGCGACGAACTTCTACGGGGTGCTCCATTCGAGTCGGGCGGTCCTGCCCGGGATGGTCGAGCGCGCCTACGGCCGGATCGTCTCGGTCATCTCCGACGCCGGCCGCACCGGCGAGCCGAACCTCGCGGTCTACGGCGGCGCGAAGGCAGGCGCGGCGGGTTTCTCGCGAGGGCTCGCGAAGTCGGTCGGGCGGCACGGCATCACGGTCAACTGCGTGGCGCTGTCCACCATCAACACGCCCGGCATCGCCCCGGCGATCGCCGATCCCGAGGTGGCCCGGAAGGCGTTGCGCGGCTATGTGATCAGGCGGTTCGGTGAGCCGACGGACGCGGCCAACGCGGTGCTGTTCCTGGCCTCGGACGCCGCGCAGTGGGTGACCGGGCAGACCTACCCGGTCAACGGCGGCTACGCGATCACGCCGTGAGCGCGCTCCCGCTGACGGGCTACCGGGTCGTGAGCCTCGCCGAGCAGTACCCCGGGCCCTTCGCCACGCTGATCCTCGGCGACCTCGGCGCGGACGTCGTGCAGGTCGAGCGCCCCCAGGGCGGCGACCCCTCACGGATCTTCCCGGGCCACCACGCCGCCCTCAACCGCGGCAAGCGCTCGGTGGCCCTGGACCTCAAGACCCCGGAGGGCCTGGCCGCCTGCCGGGCCCTGGTCGCTCGTGCGGACGTCCTCCTCGAGGGGTTCCGGCCCGGCGTGCTCGCGCGGTTGGGGCTCGACCCGGCCGACCTCTCCGCGGAGAACCCCGGCCTGGTCGTGGTCTCGGTGTCCGGCTTCGGCCAGGACGGCCCCTACCGTGACCGGCCCGCGCACGACCTGTCCTTCCAGGCCGTCGCGGGCCTGCTCGACCCCGACGCACCCGTGGTCCCGCCTGCCGCCCTGGCGGACGTGGCCGCGGGGCTGTTCGCCGCGGTAGCCGCCCTGACCGGGCTGGCCGGGCGGGTCCACAGCGGTAGGGGCGGGCACTACGACGTCGGCATGTTCGACGCGCTGGTGTCCTTCGTCGTGACCCGGCTCGTGCCCGCCGCGAACGGGATGCCGCCGGACAGCCTCGGCCAGGACCCCGGCTACGGCCTGTTCGCGACGGCGGACGGGCGGTGGGTCTCGTTCTCGATCGCCTTCGAGGACCATTTCTGGCGCGCCCTGTGCGTGGCTCTCGACCTCGCTGCCCTCGCCGAGGTCCGGGGGCCCGAGCGGGCCGTTCGGCGGGACGAGATCCGCGGGGTCCTCGCGGAGCGGATCGCCGCCGAGCCGTTGGCGCACTGGGAGAAGATCCTGCCAGCGGCCGGGGTCGCCTACGGCGCGGTGCAGGACCTGGCGGGGCTGGTCGACGATCCGCACCTGCAGGCGCGCGGCCTTCTGCAGAGCGTCGGCGAGCACCGGTACCTGCGGCAGCCGCTCGTCGTCGACGGCGACGCGCCCGGCCCGCGGACCGCCGTCCCCGCCCTCGGCGAACACACCGAGGACGTGCTCCGCGAGGCCGGGGTGGCGGACGAGACGGTGGCCGCGGTGCTCGCCGCTGAACTGACCAGGCAGTATTAGCCCATGGCACGGGAACGGGCGACGGACACCACCGCACTGGTCGCCGCGGCCGCCGAGGCCTTCCGCCGCAAGGGCTATCGCAACGCCACGATCGACGACATCGCCGAGGCGGCCGGGATCTCGCGGCCCACCGTCTACAAGTACACCCGCAGCAAGCAGCACCTGCTCGACCTCATGGTCGACGAGGTCACCGGGGACCTGGGCAGGCGGCTCAAGGAGGTCCTGGAGAGCGGCGAGCCCCCGCAGACGCGGCTGCGGGAGATGATCTGGGCGCACATCGAGGCCGCCTCGGCGAACCGCACCTTCTACGCCATCGTGTTCAGCGAGGAGGTCGAGCTCTCCGAGCAGGGGCGGGCCACTTTCCGCTCCTGGGCGCACGGCCGCACACAGGACTTCCGCCTCCTGCTCGACGAGTGCCTCCCGGCGGGCAGCGGGGTGGACACCACCATCGCCGCCAACCTGGTCCTGTCGATGCTGGCGACCCTCTACCGCTGGTACGACCCCGCCGGGCCGGTCAAGCCCGAGGTGCTGTCCGACCAGATCGAGAAGCTGCTCGGGGCATTGTTCGCGCGCTGAGCATCTCCCGCACGCACTCCACCTGGCCCTGGGCCGCGAGGTCCAGGCTCCGTGCCGGGTCCGGCTCGCGCGTCGCCCGCTTCGCCCAGCTCAGGGCGGCGCGGGGGGCCGCGGCGAGCCGTTCGGCGTAGGCCACGGCCTCGGCGAGGACCTCGGCGGCCGGGACGGCTCTCAGCGCGAGCCCCAGGGACACGGCCTCGGTGCCGCCGAACCGCCGTGCGGTCAGGATCAGGTCGAGCGCCCGCTCGAGGCCGACGAGGGCGGGCAGGTCCACGGTGGCGCCGAGGTCCGGCACGGCGCCCAGCCCCACCTCCGCGACGGCGAGCGTGGCGTCCTCCGCCACGACGCGGACGTCGCAGGCCAGGGCGAGCTGGATGCCGGCTCCGACGGCGGTCCCCCGCACCGCGGCGACGACCGGGAACGGGGCCGCGCGAATCCAGCCGAAGGCCGCCTGGGCGTCGCGGACCAGCGCGGTGGCCTCGGGGGCCGCGGCGACGGTGTGCAGGAACCCGCCCGGCTGCAGCTCGGCGAGATCGAGCCCGGAGCTGAACGAGGGCCCCTCCCCCGTCAGCACCGCGGCCCGCACGTCCGGGTCGGCGGACAGCTCCGCGCCCGTCTCCCGCAGCGCCGCCCACATCGCGGGGTTCTGCGCGTTGTGCCGGTCCGGGCGGTTCAGCACGATCCGGGCCACCGCGCCCGACCGTTCGACGCGGACGGTGCTCATCCCGGGGTTCATGCCGCGCCGAGGATCGTCACCGACGCCACCGCAGCGTCCGGCCCGATGTAGCCGCCCGCGTTCTCCGCCAGCCCGATCCGCGCGCCCTCGACCTGCCGGGCGCCACACCGGCCGCGGAGCTGGTCGGCGAGCTCCACGAGCTGGCCGAGGCCCGTCGCGCCGACCGGATGGCCCTTGCTGCCCAGCCCGCCGCTGGGGTTGATCGGGAGCCTCCCGCCCAGAGTCGTCACACCGGCGCGCAGCAATGCCGTGGCACCGCCCGGCCCGCACAGCCCGAGCTCCTCGGTGACGATCAGCTCGGCGGGCGATGCGGCGTCGTGACACTCCACGACATCGACGTCCTCCGGGCCGAGTCCGGCCATCGCGTAGGCGCGCCGGGCCGTGTCGGGGACGAGCTCGCCGTAGACGTCCGGGCGGGCCGCACCGATGACCGTCGCCAGCAGGCGGACCGGTTCCGCCCCCCACCGCGCGGCGATCTCCGGGATGGTGACCACCGCGGCCGCGGCGCCGTCGGACATCGGGGCGCACATCGGCAGCGTCAGGTCGCCGCTGATCGGGCGGGCGCCGAGGACCTCCTCGACCGTCAACGTGCCGCCGTACTGGGCCTTCGGGTTGAGCGCGCCGTGCGCGTGGTTCTTCACGGCGACCCGGGCGAAGTCCTCCCGGGTCGCGTCCGTACGCTCGCGGTACCACCGCGCGAAGCGGGCGTAGACGTCCATGAACACCGATCCGGTGCCTGCGGTTCCGAGGTCGGCGCGGATCTCGTCCAGCCGGTCCTGGTCCAGCGCCGAGACCATCACCCGGAACGCGCGGCTCCGGTCGGCGTGGTTGAGCTTCTCCGCCCCGACGGCCACGGCCACGTCGACCTGGCCGGCGGCCACCGCCAACCAGGCCTGGTTGACCGCCGTGGAGCCGGAGGCGCAGGCGTTCTCGACGTTGATCAAGGGGACACCCTCGAGACCGCTCCCCCGCACGGCGTGCTGCCCGCGCACCGACTCCTGGCCCTGGATCAGACCGGCGCCGCTGTTGCTGTAATAGACGAGCCCGACCTCCTTCGCCGAGGCCCCCGCGTCCGCGAACGCCGCCGCGGTCGCCTCGGTGACCAGGGAGGAGAAGGTGCGGTCGAGCATCTTGCCGAACCGGGTCATCCCGACCCCGGCGATCACCACGTCCCTCATGTCGCGACCGCCGCGAGCGCGTCGAGCACGGCCGGGCGGTCACCGAACGGGACCACGACGAGGGTGTCGACGCCGGCGTCGGCGAAGCGGGCGACGTTCTTCTCCAGCGTGGCCGGCGTCGCGGCGATCGAGACGAGGTCGATCAGCTCCGGGGTCAGAGCGGCCTCGGCGCCGCTCCGGTCGCCCGCGAGGAACCGGTCCTGGCACGCACGCGCGCTCGCGCCGTGGCCGTACCGCACCGCGAGCTCGGTGTAGAAGTTCTTGTCCTTGGATCCCATGCCACCGAGGTAGAAGGCGAGCAGCGGCCGGACGAGGTCGCGCGCGGTGTCCAGGTCCGCGTGCACCGCGGCGGGGACGGCGGTGGCGACGGTCATGGTGGAGCGGTCCCGGCCGGCGTTGGCCAGCCCGCGGAGCAGCGGCTCGGTCAGCATCTCGGCGTGCTCGGGGCTGAACAGGAAGGGAAACCAGCCGTCCGCGATCTCGCCGCACTGCTCGACCGTCTTGGGCCCGCCGACACCGAGGTAGATCGGGATCCGGTCCTGGACCGGCCCGTCGCCGAGCATCCTCAGCGGCTTGCCGAGCCCGAGCCCGCCCTCCGAGGGGATCGTCCACTCCCGCCCGGAGAAGGTCAGCCGCTCGCCACTGCACGCCTTCCGGACGATCTCGACGTACTCCCGGGTCCGCCGCAGCGGTGCGGTGAACGGCACGCCGTACCACCCCTCCGACACCTGCGGACCGGACAGCCCGAGGCCGAGCAGTAGCCGTCCGCCGGAGATCCGGTCCAGGGTGGCCGCCGCGGTGGCCGCGGCCGCGGGCTGCCGGGCCGGGATCTGCAGGATGCCGCTGCCGAGCTTGATCCGTTCGGTGACGGCGGAGAGTGCGCCGAGGATCGCGACGGCCTCCTGGCCGTACCCCTCGGCGACCCAGACCGAGTCGAACCCGAGCCGGTCGGCCTGCCGGGCGAGCGCGACCTGCTCGTTGTAGGTGAACCAGGGCCAGTAGGCCACGAAGACGCCGAGGCGCATGGACACTCCCTTCTCAGGGGCGCAGGACGACCTTGCCCAGCACCCGTCGCTCGTCGACCACGGCCAGCGCGTCGGCCACCCGGTCGAGGGGGAAGACCTCCGCGACCGGCGGCGCGAGGGCGCCGGACTCCAGGTGCGGCAGCAGGTCGTTCCACTGCCGGGTGAGGAACCCGGGCTCCGCGAACGCGGGCTTGGCCCAGCCGACCCCGCGCACGTCGGTGTTGGTCAGCAGCAGCCGGTTGACCTTCACGGTCGGGATGGAGCCCGCGGTGAAGCCGACGACCAGCAACCGCCCACCCAGGTGCCGCAGGCACCGCAGGGAGTCGGTGAACCGGTCCCCGCCCACCGGGTCGACGACGACGTCGACGCCGGTCCCGCCGGTCAGCTCCTCGACCTCGGCGCGGAACGACACGGCGTCGACCACCTCGTGCGCCCCGACCTTCCGGGCGAGCTCCGCCTTCTCCGGGCTCGACGTCACAGCGATCACCCGCGCCCCGTGCGCCACGGCGAGCTGGATCGTCGCCGTCCCGACCCCACCCGCCGCGCCGTGGACCAGCACCGTCTCCCCGCCGGCGAGCCCACCGCGGTCGTGCAGGGCGAAGTGGGCGGTCGGATAGTTCACCGGCAGGCACGCGCCTTCCTCGAACGCCACCGCGGGCGGGAGGGGCTGAACCTGGTCCTCCGGCACCGCCACGACCTCGGCGAACGCCCCGATCCGGAGCAGGCCGACCACCCGGTCACCCGGGGCGAACCGCGAGCCCGCCGGGGCCGTGCGCACGATCCCGGCGCACTCCCCGCCCAGCGTGAACGGTGGCTCGTGCCGCTCCTGGTAGAGCCCGCGGGTGTGGAGGAGATCCGGGAACACCACCCCGGCCGCCCGGACGTCCACCATGACATCCCTGCGTCCCGGTACGGGATCGTCGACCTCCCGGACTTGCACCGCCGACGGTCCGTCGTATCCCAGCACCTGCGCCGCAAGCATGACCCGACCCTGACACAATACTTATTGGTTAGTCAATGTTCCCGCCACGAGTCCTACCGCTGGTCTCCACACCCGCGAGTCTCCCTGGTGAGTCGAGGGCGCCCGCCGAGTCGGCGACCTGGAGGCTCACATGCGGCTCGTACTACCGGAGTTGCGGCGTGACGCCGCCCGAACTGCAGGCAGCAGGCGAGTCAGCAGTACACCCAGGGCAACGCCGACCAACTGCCAGGGCCCGAGTGATGTCACGCGTGATGTCACGCGAACTCCACTGTGGAACGCGATCCACGTTTCCGCAGGTCAGAGCTGGAGCCGGAGGTCGGGATCGAACCGACGACCTACTGTTTACAAGACAGTTGCTCTACCACTGAGCTACACCGGCACCGCCGGGCTCGCACCCGGCAGCCCACATCGTAGAGCGCCGCGGTCGTTTGGCAGCCTGACGCCCGTGGTGGACGAGCTGAACCCCGCCGAGCGGCTGGCGAACCGGCTCCGGGCGACCCTGAAGCGGGACGCCCGCCGACTCCTGGCGGCGGGTCCGCCGACGTTGCCGATGCTGATGGTCGGGCCGCAGGTGCCCGACGACGCGCGCGTGCAGGAGGTCCTCGACTTCTGCATGCGCGTGGGCGAGGTGCAGCTTTCCAGCGGTGAGGCCGTCGGCGTGGTCACCGACCTCATGCTGCGGCTGGCGGAGATCTGCGGCCTGCCGGCCGTCGACGTGGACATCACGTTCACCTCCGTCACGATCTGCTGCCACCGCGGCAACGCGGCCGCGCCCGTCACGTCGATGCGGCTGGTCAAGTACAAGACGCTGGACCTGACCCGGCTGGCGGCGGTCGACGCCGTCGTCGACGCCGTGGTGGAGGGGCGGCTGGACGTGCGGGCCGCGGCCCGCGAGCTCGACGACGCGGTCAACGCCCGGCACCCCTACCCGCGCTGGACGGCGACGGCGGGCTGGGGCGCCCTGGCCGGCTCGGTCGCGATCCTGCTCGGCGGCGGCGCGGTCACGGCGATCACGGCGTTCCTGGTCACCGGCGCGATCGACCGGATCGGCCGGGTCCTGAACCGCTGGGGGCTGCCAGCCTTCTTCCAGCAGGTCACGGGCGGCCTGCTCGCGACGACCGTCACCATCGGGCTGTTCGCGGCGGGACTGTTCCCGCCGGGCACCCGGCCGTCGCTCGTCGTCGCGTCGTCCATCACCGTGCTGCTCTCCGGGCTGTCGGTGGTCGGCACCGTGCAGGACGCGATCTCGGGCTACTACGTCACGGCGGCAGGCCGGATCGCGGAGATCACACTGCTGTCCGCGGGCCTGCTGACCGGCGTCGTCCTCGGCCTGAGGATCGGGTTCGAGGTCGGCATCGTGCTCGACGTGGCGGGCACGGCGTCGGCCGGGGTCGGGCGCTTCACGCTGTCGCTCGCGCTGGGCGCGGTCGCCGCGGCCGGATTCGCGCTGGCGGGCTACGCGCCCCTGCGCGCCCTGCTGTTCGCGGCCGGATCCGGCGCCGTGAGCTGGGGCGTCTACAGCGCACTGAACCTGTACTCGGGGGTCGGGCCGGTCGCGGCCACCGGGATCTCGGCCATCGTGATCGGAATCGGCGCGGGGCTGCTGCGCCGGACCCGGCAGGTCTCCTCGCTCGTCGTCACGCTCGCCGGTGTCACCCCGCTGCTGCCCGGTCTGACCGCGTACCGCGGCTTCTACCAGCTGGCCGTCGAGGGGCTGGCCGAAGGCCTGGTCACCGTGACGCTCGCGCTGGCGATCGGCCTGGCGCTGGCGGCCGGCGTGACCTTCGGCGAGTTCCTGGCCCGCCCCCGGACACCCCGGAGCGCGACCGAGACGGCCGAGCCGACGCCCACGTACGCGGCCGATTCGGAACCCGCGAACCTGCCGGGTGGTCAGTAGGGTTCTCCTCGAGGATCCGCCGGCGACGGTGCTCGCCGACGGCGCGAGGAGGATCAGGTGGCCCGCAACATCAAGTCCGAGCTTCCCCCGCCCGATTTCGTGGTCGTGGCCAACCGGCTGCCCGTCGACCTGGAGAAGCTGCCCGACGGCGGGCAGCGCTGGAAGCGCAGCCCCGGCGGGCTGGTCACGGCGCTCGAGCCCATGCTGCGCGCCCGCGACGGCGCCTGGATCGGCTGGCCCGGCGTGCCCGACGCGGACGTGGGCCCGCTCGTCGAGGACGGCCTGCAGCTGCACCCCGTCGGCCTCACCGCCGAGGAGGTCGAGAACTACTACGAGGGCTTCTCCAACGGCACACTCTGGCCGCTGTACCACGACGTCGTGGCGCCGCCGGTGTTCCATCGCCACTGGTGGCAGGCGTACGTCAAGGTCAACCAGCGGTTCGCCGACTACACCGCCGAGGTCGCCGCGGAGAACGCCACGGTCTGGATCCAGGACTACCAGCTGCAGCTCATGCCGGGGATGCTCCGCGACCTGCGCCCCGATCTGCGGATCGGCTTCTTCCTGCACATCCCCTTCCCGCCCACCGAGCTGTTCATGCAGCTCCCGTGGCGGACCCGCATCGTCGAGGGGTTGCTCGGCGCGGACGTCATCGGCTTCCACACCGCCGGCGGCGTGCGGAACTTCCGCTGGCTGGCCACGCGGCTGGCCGGGGCGGGGGCCGTGCGCAACCGCAACGAGGTGACGGTCGGCCGGCGCACGGTGAAGCTCGGCGCCTTCCCGATCTCCATCGACTCCGCCCAGCTCGACCAGCTCTCCCGCACGGACGCGGTGCTGAAGCGGGCGGCGGAGATCCGCGAGGACCTGGGCAACCCGCAGAGGATCATCCTCGGGGTCGACCGGCTCGACTACACCAAGGGCATCGACGTCCGCCTGCGGGCCTTCCACGAGCTGCTGGAGGAGAAGCGGATCACCGCCGAGGACGCGGTGATGATCCAGCTGGCCACACCGAGCCGGGAGCGCGTGGAGCACTACCAGAGGATGCGCGACGACATCGAGCTCGCCGTCGGGCGGATCAACGGCGAGTTCTCGAGGGTCGGCCACCCCGCCGTCCACTACCTGCACCAGTCCCTGCCCCGGGAGGAGCTCGCGGCCTTCTTCCTGGCCTCGGACGTCATGCTGGTGACGCCCCTGCGGGACGGCATGAACCTCGTCGCCAAGGAGTACGTGGCCTGCCGGCACGACCTCGGCGGCACCCTCGTGCTGTCCGAGTTCGCGGGGGCGGCGGCCGAGCTGACCAGCGCGCTGCTGGTCAACCCGCACGACACGGACGGGGTGAAGGAGGCTCTGTACGCGGCGCTGACGATGCCGCCGGAGGAGGGCCGCAAGCGGATGCGCACCCTGCGCAAGCAGGTGATGACCCACGACGTCGACCGGTGGGCGCGGTCCTTCCTGCAGGCGCTGGGCCTGGATCCCGCCGATGGCTGAGCCGCAGGACCCCGGTCCCGATCTCGACCCGGCGCTGGCCGCGGCGCTCGCCAGGCTCGGCGGGGGCGGCACCCTGCTCGTCGCCCTGGACTTCGACGGCGTGCTCGCCCCGATCGTGCCCGTGCCCTCCGACGCCCGCCCGCTGCCGGACTCGGCCGACGCGGTCCGCGAGCTGGCCGGGGCCCCCGGCACCACCGTCGTCCTGCTGTCCGGGCGCGGGCTCGCGGACCTGGGCACCGTCTCCGGGTTCACCGAGCCGGTCCGCATGGTCGGTAGCCACGGCGGCGAGTACGGGCCCGGCCTCACGGAGGGCGACGGCTCGCTGCTCAGCCCGGAGCAGCAGGACCTCAAGGAGAAGCTCACCCTCGCGCTGGTCGATCTGGTGGACGGCGAGATCGGGGTGACCCTCGAGCACAAGCCGGCGGGGGTCGCGGTGCACGTCCGCAACGCCCCGCCCGAGGTCGGCGCCCGGGTGCTCGCCGCCGTGCGGGCCGGGCCCGGCCGGTGGGACGGCGTGGACTCGACCGAGGGCAAGGCGGTGATCGACCTCGCCGTGCTGCAGGTCAGCAAGGGGGCCGCGGTCGACGCGCTGCGCGAGCGGCTCGGCGCCGACGCCGTGTTCTTCGCGGGCGACGACGTGACGGACGAGTCCGTGTTCACCCGGCTCCGGCCGGGCGACGTCGGGGTGAAGGTCGGTGTGGGCGACACGGAGGCGGAGTACCGGGTCACCGATCCGGAGGCGGTCACGACGGTGCTGCGGACCCTCGCCGGCCACCGGCGCTGACCACGCGCCGGACGAAGTCGACTTGCCAGTGGCAAGATGTCGCGGGTGAAGCCCTACCACCACGGTGACCTGCGGCGGACCCTGCTCGCCTCGGCGGTCGAGGTGATCGCCGAGCGCGGGGTGGCGGGGCTGAGCCTGCGCGACCTGGCCCGGCGGGCGGGCGTGTCGCACGCGGCCCCGACGCACCACTTCACCGACCGGACGGGGCTGCTCACCGCCGTCGCCGCCGAGGGCTGGGCCCTGCTGGCCGAGGCCCTCGTCGCGCACGCGGCGGACTTCGCCGAGGCCGGGGTGGCCTACGTCGTGTTCGCCGTCGAGCACCCGGCGCACTTCGCCGTGATGCGCAGTCCCGACCTCGTGCGCGCCGACGACCCGGAGCTCGCGACCGCCCGGGGCCGTGCGGCCGCGGTGCTGGAGGGCGAGGGGCGTGACCGGCCGCAGCGGCTGGCCGCGTGGTCGCTGGTGCACGGGCTGGCGTCGCTGGTCCTGGAGGGCAATGTCGATCCCGGGCCCGACGTCGCAGCCCTGGCTCGGCAGGTGACGGCCCAGCTCCGGTCGGACGTCACCGCAGGTCACCGGGGGTCGTGAGCGCCGCGTGCCGTTCCAGGGGCAGGTGCCGCACAGGGGTCACCAGCCCGAGAAGAACTTCTCCGTCTGGGTGGCGGGACCGCTGGTGGAGCCCACGACGAGCTCGGTGGGCAGCACGACCTGCTTGGGCTTGTTGCGGTCACCGCGCTGCAGCAGCAGCTCCCCCGCGACCTGCCCCTTGCGGCGCACGGGCTGCCGCACGGTGGTGAGACCGACCCGCTCGGCCTCCGGAACGCCGTCGAAACCCGTGACGGTCAGCCGCTCCGGCACCGCGATCCCGGCCTCGGCGGCGTGCTGCAGCGCACCGATCGCCAGCACGTCCGAGGTGCAGGCGAGCGCGGTGACGTCCGGGTGCGAGGCGAGCAGCTCGCGCGCGGCCGACGCCCCGGCCTCGGGGCTGTGCTCGAACCGCTCGACGACGGGGACGCCGGCCCAGTCCACGCCGGCGTCGGTGAGCGCGTCCCGCAGCCCGCCGATGCGCTCGCGCTGCACGGGGTAGGACGTCCTCTCCTGCCGCGCCGGGTCGGCCGGCCCGTCGTGGCGCTGCGGGCCGAGCCGCATGCACAGCACGCCGATCTTGCGGTGCCCCAGCGCGGTCAGGTGCGCGCCGAGCGCGCGCATGCCCTCGCGGTCCGCGACACCGACCCGGTCGACGCCCTCGACGCCGACGGGCTGGTCGCAGACCACCGTGGGCACCGGCCGCTCGAGGACCGCGCGGAAGTGCGGGTCGTCCTCGCTGACCGAGTAGACGACGAAGCCGTCGACCCCTGCCTGGTGCACGGCGGCGACGTCCGCGTGCTCCGGGCTGACCGGGACCAGCAGCAGACCCTGCCCGGCCTGCTCGCACGCCAGCGCCAGGCCCTCGAGGAAGCCGGTGGCCACCGGGTCGCGGAAGGCGTAGGAGAGCGCCTCGGTGAGCAGCAGGCCGACGGCGCCGGCGCGCCGGGTGCGCAGGGACCGCGCCACCGGGTCCGGGCCCGGGTAGCCGAGCCGCCGCGCGGCCTCCAGGACCTTCTCGCGCAGCGGTGCGGAGAGCTGGTCGGGCCGGTTGTAGGCGTTCGAGACGGTGGTCCGGGACACGCCCAGCTCCGCGGCGAGCGACGCGAGCGTCGCCGGCCGCCTGACGTGGGGTGAACCGGTCATGTGACGAAAGGTAGCCGCCCGCGGTGGGCGGTCGGTAGCCCGGCCTCCCGGCACCCGCTAGAGTGAACTGACAACGGTTTTCAATTAAACCATGCGCACAGCCTGATACGGAGCACGACCCCACGATGAGAACGCGTTTCGCCTCCACCCTCCTCGCGACCGTCCTCGGCTCGGCCGGCCTGCTCTCGCTCGCCGCCTGCGGCTCGGGATCGGACACCGGCGGATCCGCCGCCCCGGCGTCGGCGGCCGGGAAGGTCGCCGTGGTCGCCTCGACGGACGTCTACGGCAGCATCGCCTCGGCGGTCGGCGGCGACCTCGTCGAGGTCAGCTCGCTGATCGACTCGCCGAACGCCGACCCGCACGAGTACGAGTCCACGCCCGCCGACGCCGCGACCGTCGCCAAGGCCGCGCTCGTGGTGGTCAACGGCGGCGGCTACGACGACTTCGCCTCCCGCCTCGTCGAGTCGTCCGGCACGAAGGCCACGGTGATCGACGCCGTGCAGCTCTCCGGCCTTCCCGGCGCACCCGAGGCCGGCCACGCCGGCGCCTCCTCCCCACCCGACCCGGACGGCCACGCGCACGGCGAGTTCAACGAGCACGTCTGGTACAGACTGCCCGCCGTGCGCACGGTCGCCGACGAGATCGCGAAGGACCTGGGCGCGGCCGACCCCGCGAACGCCGCCACCTACACCGCGAACGCGCAGCGGTTCGGCACCGACCTCGACGGCCTCCAGCAGAAGGTCGACGCGATCAAGGCCGCGCACGACGGGCAGCGGATCGCCGTCACCGAGCCGGTGCCGCTCTACCTCACCGAGGCCGCCGGTCTGCAGAACGCCACCCCCGAGGAGTTCAGCGAGGCCGTCGAGGAGGGCACCGACCCGGCCGCGGCGGTCCTGGCCTCGGCGCTCCAGGTCGTCGAGGGGCCGGACCCGGTGAAGGCCCTGGTCGCCAACAGCCAGACCGAGAGCCCGTCCACGCAGAAGATCGAGGACGCGGCGAAGGCCGAGGGCGTGCCGCTGGTCGAGGTGAGCGAGACCCTGCCGGACGGCGTCGACTCCTACGTCGCCTGGCAGGGCGCCCAGCTCGACGCCCTGGCGGGCGCCCTGAACGGTGCGGCGTGAACAATGAGGTCATGACCCCGAGGCCCCCCTCGGCGCCCGCCGCCGCGCCGCCCGCCACCTCCCCCGCGGCGGTCGCGGTGCGGGGCGCGCGGGTGGCGTTCGGCGGGCGGGTGCTGTGGGAGGGCCTGGACCTCGACGTCCGGCCCGGCGAGTTCCTCGCCGTCCTCGGACCCAACGGCTCCGGCAAGACCACCCTGCTGCGCGTCCTGCTCGGCCTCCAGCCGCTCGACGCCGGCGAGGTCCGGATCGCCGGCGATCCGGCCCGGCGGGGCCGCGGCGGCATCGGGTACATCCCGCAGCAGAAGGCGTTGCCCGAGGACATGCCGCTGCGCGGCGCCGACCTCGTCGGGCTGGGGCTCGACGGGCACCGGTTCGGCCCCGGCCTGCGCGGTCGCGCGGAGCGCCGGCGCCGGGTGGCCGAGGCGCTCGCGGCGGTGGGCGCTACCTCGTACGCCCGCGCCCCCGTCGGCCGGCTCTCCGGCGGCGAGCAGCAGCGGCTGCGGGTGGCCCAGGCGCTGGTCGGCGATCCGCGCGTGCTGCTGTGCGACGAGCCGCTGCTCTCCCTCGACCTCGCCCACCAGCGCACGGTGAGCCGGCTGATCGACGAGCGCCGTCGCGCCGCGGACACCGCGGTGGTGTTCGTGACGCACGAGATCAACCCGGTGCTGCCGCTGGTCGACCGGGTGCTCTACCTCGTCGGCGGCCGGTTCCGGGTCGGCACTCCGGAGGAGGTGATGACCTCGGAGACCCTGTCCGAGCTGTACCGGACGGAGGTCGAGGTCGTGCGGGTGCGGGGCCGGCTCGTGGTCGTCGGGGCGGAGGACCAGCACGCCCACCACGACGCGCTGGAGTCGGTCCGGTGAGCCGGCTGTTCGGGTTCGAGGGCCTCGGGGAGCTGCTGGGCCTCCCCTTCGTGCAGAACGCCTTCCTCGCCGCCGCGCTGCTCGGCCTGGTTGCGGGCGCGCTGGCCCCGCTCGTCGTCGCGCGCGGCATGGGGTTCGCGGTGCACGGCACGGCGGAGCTCGCGTTCACCGGCGGGGCGGCGGCCCTGCTGATCGGGATCTCGGTGAGCGTCGGGGCGGTCGTCGGGGCGGTGGTCGCCGGGCTGGTGTTCGGCCTCCTCGGGCTGCGCCAGCGCGAGCGGGACTCGGTGATCGGCGTGGTGCTCGCCTTCGGACTGGGCCTGGGCGTGCTGCTGCTGGCGCTCTACGAGGGCCGGGCGTCGAACAAGTTCGGCCTGCTCACAGGATCGATCGTGTCCGTCGACTCCAGCAACATCGCCGTTCTCGTCAGCGTGACGATCGTCGTGCTGGCCACCCTCGCGGTGGTCTACCGCCCGCTGCTGTTCGCCAGCGCCGACCCGGACGTCGCGGTCGCCCGCGGCGTGCCGACCCGGCTGCTCTCGCCGCTCTTCGCGGTCCTCGTCGCCCTGACCACGGCGCTGGCCGTGCCGATCGTCGGCGCGATCCTCGTCCTGTCGGTCACGATCATTCCCGGCGCTGCCGCCGCGCGGGTCACGTCGAACCCGCTGGCCGCCACGCTCCTGGCGATCGGGATCGCGGAGGTCGCGCTCCTCGGCGGGACCCTGCTCAGCCTGGCGCCGGGCCTGCCGATCTCCGGCTACGTGGCCACCATCGCGTTCCTGGCCTACCTGGTGTGCCGGCTCGTCGGCCGGGTCCGGGGGCGCGTCCGCACCGCCTGACGCGCTGCGGCCGGCCCGGCACCGGCTCAGGGGCGGTGCACTGCTCGGGGCCGGCTCAGAGCCAGCGCGGCAGCTCGGGCGGGGTGCCCGGGAGGACGCTCGCCGGGGCGCGGCCCGTCAACCAGCCGACGACGTCGACCACCGGCGCCGTCACGGTCTCCATCTCGCCCAGCGGGGCGGACTCCGCCGGGATCGACTCGCCGGGGCTCGACGCGACCGGAGCCGGCGTCACCCCCGGGTCGCCGAGCCGCCACACCCGCTCGCGGTCGGTCGGCGCGAGCAGCAGTGTCGGGCAGCCCTCCCGGCCGGACAGGGTGGCCGTGACGTCGTCGAGCAACAGGTCGAGCACGCCGGCGGGCAGGTCCGCCAGCGAGGCGCCTGCGCCGAGGTCCGCGGCGTGCACCCACACCTCGCGGATCCGCATGAACGGGATCTCGGTGGCGGGGATCTCCCGGCCGTGGCTGTCCCGGATCGTGGCCCCCCACTGCTCCGCGGTCAGCGCACCGAGCGCCTCGTCGAGCTCGTGGGCGGTCGAGGCGAGCTCGGCCCGCAGCACCTCCGGCGCCCGCCGGGAGGTCTCCTCGATGTCCGCGGCGCGGGCCTCGGCACTCGGGTACATCGGCGTCTCGGTGCCGGTGCGGGCCCAGGTCGCGAGCCGGACCAGGGCCTCGGCGTTACGCGCCACGTGGGCGACGACGTGGGCCCGGTTCCAGCCGGGCAGCGCGCTGGGTGCGGTCAGCCCGTCGTCCGGGATCCCCTCCACCACGGCGAGCAGGTGCTCGGTGCCCGCGCGCATCCACGGGAGGGTCTCCGACGTGTCGTTCCTGCTCACGCGCACAGTCTGGACGATCGGACGACCGTCCACAGCGCGGAGCGGCCCCGGAGCTCAGGCCTGCCGGCGACGCCGCGCCACCTCGGCGAGCACCACGCCGGTGGCCACCGAGGCGTTGAGCGACTCGACCTCACGAGCCATCGGGATCGACACCGTGACGTCGCAGGACTCGCGGACGAGCCGGGACAGGCCCTTGCCCTCCGAGCCCGTCACGATCACCAGCGGGTCCGTGGCGAGGTCGAACTCGTCCAGCGAGACGTCCCCCTCGGCGTCGAGGCCGGCGACCATCAGCCCGGTCTGCGCGTACTCGCGCAGGGTGCGGGTGAGGTTGGTCGCGCGGGCGACCGGCAGCCGCGCCGCCGTCCCCGCGGAGGTCCGCCAGGCCACCGCGGTCATGCCCGCCGAGCGGCGCTGCGGCACCACCACGCCGTGCCCGCCGAAGGCGCTGACCGACCGCACGACCGCGCCCAGGTTGCGCGGGTCGGTGACGCCGTCGAGCGCGACGATCAGCGCGGGCTGCCCGGACTCCGACGCCGCCTCCAGGAGCTCGTCCGGATGCGCGTACCGATAGGGCGGGATCTGGAGCGCGATGCCCTGGTGCAGCGCGCCGCCCGTGATCCGGTCCAGCTCGGCGCGCTCGACCTCGAGGATGGACAGCCCGGCGTCGGCGGCCAGGTGCACCGACTCGGCCACCCGCTCGTCCGTCGTCGAACCGACGACCACCCGCAGCGCCGTGGCCGGGACCCCGGCACGCAGACACTCCACCACGGGATTGCGCCCGAGCACGGTCTCCGGGACGTCGCCCTCCTGCGGGCGTCTGTTGCGGGTGCCCGCGGCGGCGCGGCGGTCCTTCGCCGCCGCACGCCGCTGGGCCGGGTGCCCCTTGCGGGCCGACGCGGGCGGCGTCGCTCCCTTGCCCTCGAGCCCGCGGCGGCGCTGGCCCCCGGAGCCGACGACGGCGCCCTTCTTCGTGCCTTCCTTGCGCACCGCACCGCGGCGCTTGGAGTTGCCGGCCATGATCCCTGTCTCTTGGTTCAGGCGTTCTTCAGCGACCACGTGGGGCCGTCGGCGCCGTCCTCGACGGCGATCCCCACGGCGAGCAGCCGGTCGCGCAGCGCGTCCGCCTCGGCGAAGTCCTTCGCCTTGCGAGCGGCCTGGCGGCGCTCCAGCAGCTCCTCGACGAGCGCGGTCAGTGCGCCGAGCGCGGCCTCGTCGCCCCGGTCCCCCGCATGCCAGCGCGGGTCGAGCGGGTCGACGCCGAGCACCGCGGCCATTGCGCGGACGGACGCGGCCGCCGCGGACGCCGCCTTCCTGTCGCCCGAGTCGAGCGCGGCGTTCCCCTCGCGCACCGTGGTGTGCAGCACGGCGAGGCCGCCGGGTGTTCCCAGGTCGTCGTCGAGCGCGGCGGCGAACTCCGCCGGCACCCGGTCGGCGACGCCCGGCGCGCCGATCCGCTCGCCGGTGCGGTGCAGGAAGGACTCGATGCGCCGGAACGCGGCGACCGCCTCGGACAGCGCCGCGTCGGAGTACTCGATCGCCGACCGGTAGTGCGGGCCGACGAGGTAGTACCGCAGCTCGACGCCGCGGACCCGCTGCAGCAGCGCGTCGATCGACAACGTGTTGCCGAGCGACTTCGACATCTTCTCGCCGCCCATAGTGACCCACGCGTTGTGCAGCCAGTACCGCGCGAACGGGTGGCCGGCCGCGCAGGACTGGGCGCGCTCGTTCTCGTGGTGCGGGAACACCAGGTCGAGGCCGCCGCCGTGGATGTCGAACTCCGGGCCGAGGTAGGTTGTGGCCATCGCGGAGCACTCGAGGTGCCAGCCCGGCCGGCCCGGACCCCACGGGGTGGGCCAGGACGGCTCGCCCGGCTTGGCCGCCTTCCACAGCGTGAAGTCCAGCGGGTCCCGCTTGGCGTTCTGGTCGCCCTCGCCCTGCGCGACGTCGTCGACCTTCTGGCCCGACAGCCGCCCGTAGTCCGGGAAGGTGCGGACGGCGAAGTACACGTCCCCGCCCGCGGCGTAGGCGTGCCCGCGCTCGATCAGCCGCTCGATGTAGGCGACCATCTGCGTGACGTGCCCGGTCGCCCGCGGCTCGAGCGAGGCGGGCAGGCAGCCCAGCGCGTCGTAGGCCGCGGAGAAGGCGCGCTCGTGCGTAGCCGCCCACTCCCACCAGGGGCGACCGGCCTCGGCCGCCTTGCGCAGGATCTTGTCGTCGATGTCCGTGACGTTCCGCACGAGCGTGACGTCCAGACCCTCGCGGCCGGGCTCGGAGTGGGCGAACCAGCGGCGCAGCACGTCGTAGTTCAGCGAGCTGCGGACGTGCCCGATGTGGGGCAGCCCCTGCACCGTGGCGCCACAGACGTACATCGACACGGCTCCGGCCCGCAGCGGCACGAAGTCCCGCTGCGTCCTGGTCAGGGTGTCGAAGAGTCGGACGCTCACCCCTCCCAGGGTACGGACGCGCTGGTCCCGGGATCGCGGCAGGGCTGCATCACATTTGTCCAAGACGCCGGACGGCCGTCCCGGCACGCTGGGCGGCATGACACGCATCGAGCAGCTCTACCCCCGCCTGCCCGTCCGGGGCGCCGACGCGGCGATCGCCTTCTACCGCGACGCGTTCGGCGCCGAGCTCGTCGAGCGGTACGCGACGCCGGAGGGCGCCGTCGTGCACGCGCTGCTGCGGGCCGGACCGGTGCAGTGGGCGGTCAAGGACGGCGACGAGTACGACCCGGCCCCGCCGGACGGCGGCGGTTCGGCGATCCTCGCCCTCTACGTCGAGGACGCCGACGCCGTGGGCGCGGCCATGGAGAAGGGCGGGGCGACCGTGCGGTTCCCGATCGCCGACCAGCCCTACGGCGAGCGCGGCGGCCGGCTCACCGACCCCTTCGGCCACCAGTGGATGGTCGCACAGCGGACGGAGAACCTCACGCCCGAGGAGGTCGAGGAGCGGACCAAGGCGATGTTCGCCGAGTGACCGGTGAGCGAGCGGCGCTCTCGTTCAGTAGGTATGAGCGAGAGCGCCGTTCGCTCGGTTCCGGTGGGCTCAGTCGGTGGCGGGGAGGAGGAGGGCGGTGGCGATGGCGGCGATGCCCTCGCCGCGGCCGGTGAGCCCGAGCCCGTCCGTGGTGGTGCCGGAGACCGAGACCGGGCCGCCGACGACCTCGGACAGCACCTTCTGCGCCTCGTCCCGGCGCGTGCCGATCTTCGGGTGGTTGCCGATCACCTGGACCGCGGCGTTGCCGACGCGCCAGCCCTCGGCCGTGAGCAGGCGGTGCACCTCGGCGAGCAGGGCCACCCCGCTCGCGCCCGACCACTCGGGACGGCCGGTCCCGAACACCGCACCGAGATCGCCGAGGCCGGCGGCGGAGAGCAGGGCGTCGCACAGGGCGTGGCACGCGACGTCCCCGTCCGAGTGGCCGGCGCAGCCGTCGACGCCGTCCCACCACAGCCCCGCGATCCAGCAGGGCCGGCCGGGCTCGACGGGGTGCACGTCCGTGCCGATCCCGGTCCTCACGCCTTCTCCTCCAGCAGCAGTTCCGCGATCCGGAGGTCCCAGGGCGTGGTGACCTTGAACGCGGCCGGATCGCCGGACACGGTGACGACCGGCTCGCCGAGCCGTTCGACCAGCCCGGCGTCGTCCGTGGCGACGGCGTCGGCGCCGGACTTCTCGTAGGCCGCCCGCAGCGTCTCCCAGGCGAAGCCCTGCGGGGTCTGCGCGGCCCGCAGCTCGGACCGGTCGACGGTGGCCTCGACCGCGGCCGCCGCGCCCACCCGCTTGACCGTGTCGGCCAGCGGGAGGGCGGGTACCACCGCGGGGTGTCCGGCCCGCACCTCCGCCACCACCGCGGCAACGAGCGCGGGCGGGGTCAGGGGCCGGGCGGCGTCGTGCACCAGCACGACCTCGGGTGGCCCGTCACCACGGGACACCCCCGGTCGTTCACCGCCGTGGGGACCGGACAGCACGTCGAGCGCGAGGCGCACCGACGCCGTGCGCTCGCCTCCCCCCACCAGGACGGTGACCGGGCGGCCGGCGAGCAGCGCCCGCGCGTGGTCGAGCAGGTCGGCCGGCACCGCGACCAGCACCTCGTCGACCGCGCCGGAGGCGAGCAACCCGTCGACCGCGCGGACCACGATCGGCACGCCCGCCAGGGGCACGAAGGCCTTGGGCGCGCCGGCGCCCAGGCGGGTGCCCGACCCGGCGGCCGGCACGACCGCCGCGACGCTCACCGGGAGCTCCATGAGCACCACGGACTCCGTGCTTCCCGCCCCGGCGCGTGCGCCGGCCGGGCCGTGGGCACCACGGGGCCGTACCGTGCCGATCGCGGGGCGGCTCAGGCGTTGGTGGTGGCCAGCACCTCGTCCAGCAGGGCCTCGGCCCGCTGCTCGTCCGTGCCCTCGGCCAGCGCGAGCTCGCTGACGAGGATCTGCCGGGCCTTGGCCAGCATCCGCTTCTCGCCGGCGGACAGGCCGCGGTCCTTCTCGCGGCGCCACAGGTCGCGGACGACCTCGGCCACCTTGTTCACGTCGCCCGACGCGAGCTTCTCCAGGTTCGCCTTGTACCGGCGCGACCAGTTGGTGGGCTCCTCGGTGTGCGGGGTGCGCAGCACCTCGAACACCCGGTCCAGCCCCTCCTGGCCCACGACATCGCGAACGCCCACGACCTCTGCGTTCTCGGCGGGAACGCGAACCGTCAGGTCACCCTGGGCGACCTTCAGGACGAGGTACTTGCGCTCCTCGCCCTTGATCGTCCTGGTCTCGATCGCCTCGATGAGAGCGGCACCGTGGTGCGGGTAGACGACGGTCTCTCCGACCTTGAAAACCATGTGTCCTCTGGCCCCTTTCGCTGCACCCAGGTTAACACGCCCGACCCGTCCCCCGTTCGACGGGAGGGCACATCGTCGCAGGTCAGGGGGTTGACAACGGGCGTAAAACGTGCAGACGCGGGTACGCGTGCGTTCACGGGCGCAACCGTCGAGAGCCGAGTGCACGTACCGTCGGACCCGGCGACTAGGCTGCACCCGCAAGAGCCGGCCGTCAGGAAGGACCCCGAACCGTGAGCCGCGCGACCTCCCCCCGACGCTCTTCCACGCGCCCGGGCCCGTGGAAGGTTCTGGCCGTGGGCACGGCCGCCGCGGGCGCTCTCCTGCTGTCCGGCTGCGGCGCGGGCCAGATCGCCCAGACCGCCGAGCAGGTCGCCGCGGTCGGCGGCACCGGCGGCACCGTGGGGGACGTGGCGGTCCGCAACGCCGAGATCGCCTGGCCGGGCGGGCTCGCGCCCACCGGGGCGGTCTACCCCAAGGGCGGCGAGGCCCTCGTCGAGATGGTCATCGTGAACGACGGCGCCACGACGGACCGGCTGCTCTCCGCCTCCAGCGAGGCCGGCACCCAGGTCGTCGTCACCGGTGAGCAGGTCCTCGCCCCGCAGCTCCCGCTCGTCGCGGGCGACCAGGGGGACGTCGCCGCGATCCCGGGCGCCAAGCGGATCACCATGCAGATCGCCGGCCTGCGGGACGACGTCGTGGCCGGCCGCACCTACCCGCTCACCCTGGTCTTCGAGCGGGCGGGCCGGCTGACCGTCGACCTCCCGGTGGCCAACCCGACCGCCCCGCGCCAGGACGAGGCGCCGCCGGCCGAGGGTGGCGAGAGCGGCGAGGGCGGCGCCGCCGTCAGCGGCGGGCACAGCTGATCGGCCCGGTCCCACCCGGTGACCCGGTGACGGCGTCCGCGGCGGCCACCGGATGACCACCCGGACCCGCGCCGCCCGCAGCTCCTACGTCTGCGCCGAGTGCGGCCACCGGGCCCCGCAGTGGGTCGGCCGCTGCCCCGGCTGCCAGGCCTGGGGCACGCTCCAGGAGCAGGCCGAGCCCGCCGGTGCCGCGGTCGGCGGGCCGCGCCGGGTCGCGGCCGGGGCGCCGAGCACCCCGGCCCGCCCGATCGCCGAGGTCGCGCTCGACTCGGCCCGCGCCCGGCCCTCCGGGGTCGACGAGCTGGACCGGGTCCTCGGCGGCGGGCTCGTGCCGGGTGCGGTGGTGCTGCTCGCCGGTGAGCCGGGGGTCGGCAAGTCCACGCTCCTGCTCGAGGTGGCGGCCAGGGCCGCGGCCACCCTGCGCGGCGGAGCCGTGCTGTACGTCACCGGCGAGGAGTCCGCGGGCCAGGTGCGGCTGCGGGCCGAGCGCACCGGCGCCCTGCACGACCGGCTGTTCCTGGCCGCCGAGTCCGATCTCTCCTCGATCCTCGGGCACGTCGACGCCCTGCACCCCGACCTGCTGATCGTCGACTCCGTGCAGACCATGAGCTCGCCGGAGGTCGACGGGTCGCCCGGCGGCGTCACCCAGACCCGGGCGGTCACCGTGGCGCTCACCGCGCTGGCCAAGGAGCGCGGGCTGCCCGTGCTGCTCGTCGGGCACGTCACGAAGGACGGCACCATCGCCGGCCCCCGGGTGCTCGAGCACCTGGTCGACGTGGTGCTGGCCTTCGAGGGCGACAAGCACTCCACGCTGCGGATGGTGCGCGGGGTGAAGAACCGCTTCGGGCCCGCGGACGAGGTCGGCTGTTTCGAGCTGCGGGACGAGGGCATCGTCGGGCTGCCGGACCCGTCCGGGCTGTTCCTGGCCCGGTTCGGGGCCACGCAGGCCTCCGTCGTGCCGGGGACGGCCGTGACGGTGGTCATGGACGGGCGGCGGCCGCTGCTGGCGGAGGTCCAGGCGCTGGTCGCGCCGTCGTCGATGCCGACGCCGCGGCGGGCCGTGAGCGGGCTGGACAGCTCGCGGGTCGCGATGCTCCTGGCGATCCTCGAGCGGCGCGGCCGGGTGCGGCTACAGGACTCCGAGGTCTACACCGCGACCGTCGGCGGGATGAGGGTCACCGAGCCCGCCGCGGACCTCGCCCTGGCCATGGCCGTGGCGTCGGCGAAGAACGACGTCGCGCTCCCGCCGGACCTCGTCGTCCTCGGCGAGCTGGGCCTGGCCGGGGAGGTGCGCCGGGTCTCCGGCGTGCGCCGGCGACTGGCCGAGGCCGCCCGGCTGGGCTTCACCCACGCCCTGGTGCCGCCGGACAGCGACGCGGGCACGGGGACCGGGATGAAGGTCACCGAGGTGTCGGACGTGTCGCAGGTGCTCGCGCGGATCAGGCGGGCGTCAGCGTGAAGTGCGTCGGGCCGCTGATCCTGTCGGCGACCCGGGTCAGCAGCGTGTAGTCCCCGGCCGGCAGCCGGGTGCGCGGAGCCGTGCAGCCGGGGTTCGAGGACAGCCCCGACCAGGTCACCTCGAAGGCCACGGGCTGGCCCGGCACGAGCGTGCGCAGGTCCTGTGTGGACGGGTTGACGCAGTCGTTGCTGGACCACAGCCGGGTCCTGATCGGCCGGTCCCACACCACGATCTCCTGCAGTGCGCCGTCGAGGTCGCGCACGCAGGCCTGGTTGCTGACGTTGACCACGGTCAGCCGCAGCTCCGGCCGGTCGCCGACCCGGTGCTGCGGCGCGTCGATCTCGGCGCCGACGGCGATCATGTCGTTGGTGCAGGGCGGCGGGCCGGTCGGGGGCGCCGGCTCGGTCGGGGGCACCGGCAGCGGGGGGCGCGGGGTGTCGTCGGGGCGCTTCGACTCGTCGGTGGTGCTCGCCGGGCCGCCCTCCGCCGATGCGCCCGAGATCCCGCTCGGGGTCGTCGTGCCGGGTGAGGTGGACGTGCCGATCGGCACACCGGTGACGGACAGCGGGGCCTCGGCCGAGGTGCCGGGCACGGCCGACGGGGCCTCGGTCGTCGGATCGAGGAGGGCGCCGGACGACGGGTCGGGATCTGCGGGGTCCCCGGAGCCCGAGGGACCGACGGACCCCTGCGACAGGGCCGAGCTGTTGGCCGCGCGGCTGGTGACCTCGTCGGTCGGACCGGCGCCGGGGGTGGGACGGGTGAGCGCGGCGACGGAGAAGCCGATCACGACGAAGAAGGCGATGACGGACACGAGCGCCAGCCAGCGCCGTTTCCAGTAGACGTGCGCGGGCAGCGGTCCCACCGGCTCCCACATGTCACGCAGAGTAGAACCGTGATTACTACACGTCGCAGGATCTCGCGCGGCGCGGCGCGCCGGGTCCACCGGTGTGGGGGACCGTATCGGGCGATCACCCACCCGGTCGCGGAGCATCCCGCCCGGCGGTGCGACGATCGCGGCGTGACGTCCACCGTGCCCCGCGCCGCGCTCACCGAGCTGCCCGCGCGCACCGCGGAATGGTTCCGGGCGCACGCCCGCGACCTGCCCTGGCGGCGGCCGGGAACCACGCCGTGGGGCGTCCTGGTCAGCGAGTTCATGCTCCAGCAGACGCCGGTGTCGCGCGTCGAGCCCGTGTGGCTGCGGTGGATGGCGGAGTGGCCGGTGCCCTCCGCGCTCGCCGCGGAGTCCCGCGCCGAGGTCGTGCGGGCCTGGGGGAAGCTCGGCTACCCGCGCCGCGCGATGCGGCTGCACGCCGCGGCCCAGGCCATCGCGACCGAGCACGGCGACCGGGTGCCCTCGGACGTCGCCGCGCTCGAGGCGCTGCCGGGCGTCGGCAGCTACACCGCCCGAGCCGTCGTGGCCTTCGGCTACGGGCTGCGCGCCCCGGTCGTCGACACGAACGTGCGGCGGGTGGTCGCGCGCGCCGTCCACGGGGCGGGCGACGCGGGGCCGGCCCGGACCCGGGCCGACCTCGCCGACGTCGACGCCCTCCTGCCCGCGGAGGACGCCGAGGCCGCCGTCGTGTCCGCGGCCCTGATGGAGCTCGGCGCGGTGGTGTGCACGGCCCGGTCGCCGCGGTGCGGGGTCTGCCCGGTCCACGCGGAGTGCGCGTGGGTGGCCGCGGGCCGTCCGGAGTACACCGGCCCCCGCCGCCCGGTCCAGGGATTCGCGGGGACGGACCGCCAGGTGCGGGGCAGGCTGCTGGACGTGCTGCGCGCCGCGGAGCACCCGGTGCCCAAGGCCGAGCTCGACGCCGTGTGGGCCGACGGGGCGCAGCGGGACCGCTGTCTGGACTCGCTGCTGGTCGACGGCCTGGCCGAACAGTTCGCGGACGGTCGCTTCGCGCTGGGCGGCACGGCGCCCCGTACGACAGACTGATCGTCCGAAGGTCGGCGAGCATACGAGGAGCTCGATGGCGCAGATCGTCCGCTTCCGGCTCGACATGGCCGCCGAGGAGCGCGTGGTGGAGCTCCGCGACCGGCTCGCCGCCGAGGGCCTGCGCGTCCCGCACGAGGTCCCGACCGTCACGTTCGCCGCCGCCGCCCAGATCCCGGCCGCCGCGCGCGTCGAGCTCACCGAGGCCCTGCGCGGGCTCAGCCTGCCCTCGCTCTGGCTGCCCACGCTCGGCTCGGTCTCCGGGCACGACGACGACCTGGTGCTCTCGGCGATCGTCGACACCGAGCTGCTCGCCGTGCACAGCGCCGTGCACGACGCCCTGGCCGGCAAGGTCCGCTCGCCCTTCGGCTCCTACCTGCCCGGCGCGTGGCTCCCGCACGTCGTGCTGGCGCACGAGCGGCCCGTCGACGCCTTCGCGCTCCTGCATCCCGTCCGGCCGGTGCGCGCCGCGATCGAGGGCGTGGAGATCGCCGACACCCGGGACGGGTCGAGCGAGCCGCTGTTCGCCTGACCGGACCCCTGGTCACCCGGCGCGCAGCAGGCCGCGCGGCACGAAGGGCTGCTCACCGCGCTTCTTCGCGCGCCACCAGCGCTGACCGCTGTGCGCCAACCTGCGGCCCTTGCGCACCGCGGTCAGCTGGGTGGCGATGTGCCACTGGTATCGCCAGGGCGGCTGGAGGCCCTGCCGGTGGGACAGCGCGTAGGCGAACTCCACGGCGTCCCGGTCGAGGTAGCGGTCGACGTGCTCGAACCAGGCGGCTCCGGTCCGCGCGGCGGCCTGGGCGGTGCGCAGCGCCTCCCGGCCCTTCCGGTCGAACCAGCCCAGGGCCGGGGACAGCGAGGGCTGCTCGTACAACGCCTGGGCGAGCATGATCGCGTCCGTCATCGCGAACCGGGTCCCCTGGCCCATGGTGAAGTGCGTGGTGTGCGCGGCGTCGCCGAGCAGCACCACGTTGTCGTGCCGCCAGGTCTCGTTGCGCACCTCCAGGAACCGCAGCCACGGCGAGGGCCGCCCTCGCGAGCTGCTGATCAACGCCTGCCCGTCCAGGGTGTGGGTGAAGATCTTCTCCAGCAACGCGATGCCGTCCTCGTGCGGCAGCACGTCCAGGCCGAGGCCGGTGAAGGTCTCCGGCGAGCACTCGACGATGAACGTGCTGACCCCGGCGCTGGTCGGGTAGCCGTAGCACCAGATCCAGCCGGCGTGGGTCTCCTCGAACGCGAAGGTGAAGCTCGCGAACACCTTCTCCGTGCCGAGCCAGATGTAGGGGTTGCGGCCGGTGGAGAGGGTCGTGCCGAAATCGTCCGCCACGTGGTCGCGCAGCCTGCTGTGGGCGCCGTCGGCCACCACGACGAGGTCCGCGGCGAGCTCGCCGGACTCGAAGGTGCCGTCGGCGAGCGCGGTCTCCGGCACCGGGCTCTCGTACCGGACGTCGATCCCGAGGTCCGCCGCCCGGTTCGCCAGCACCTCCAGCAGCCCTGCGCGGGGGACGCTGAACCCGTACCCGGGCAGGTAGCCGACCTCCTCGCCGCGCAGGTGCACCTCCTGCTCCTGCCACAGGTACGAGCGGGCCCGGATCGCCCGGGCCGACTCGCGGTCGTTGCGGTACAGCCGGTCGAGCAGGCCGTCGTGACAGACGACGCCCCAGCCGTAGGTCGCCCCGCGCGGGTCCTTCTCCAGCACCGTGATCTCGTGCGCGGCGTCCCGCCGCTTGGCCGAGACGGCGAAGTAGAGCGCGGCGGGCCCGCCGCCGACGCAGACGATCCTCATCGTGCCGCCTTCCTCTCGCGGGACCCGGGACCGCCGGCCCGCCGGGCCGCGAGGTCGACGGGGACGGGCGCGGTGTCGTGGTGCAGCCGGTAGAGCTGGGCGTAGCGCCGGCCCCGGGCGAGCAGCTCCGCATGGGTGCCGGCCTCGGTCACCCGGCCGCCCTCGAGGTAGAGGATCCGATCGGCGTCGGTGACCGTGAGCAGGTTGTGCGAGATGACGATCGTGGTGCGGCCGGCCATCAGCCGGCGCATCGGGCGGAGCACCCGCTCGGCCGACTCGGCGTCCAGGCTGGTCGTCGGCTCGTCGAGGAGCAGGACGGGCGCGTCGCGGATCATCGCCCGTGCCACCGCGATCCGTTGCCGCTGACCGCCGGAGAGCAGCCGGCCGCGTTGCCCGACGCGGGTCTCGAAGCCCTCCGGCAGGGCGTCGACGAAGTCGTCGACGTCGGCGGCGCGCGCCGCGCGCTCCAGGTCCTCGCGGGTTGCGTCGGGCCGGCCGGCGAGGATGTTCTCGGCGATGGTGCCGTCGAGCAGCAGGGTCTCCTGCAGCACCACGGCGACGTTCGCGCGCAGCTCGGCCGGGTCGAGGTCGCGCAGGTCGACGCCGTCGAGCAGGATCCGGCCGCGGGTCGGGTCGTAGAACCGCAGGAGCAGCTTGACCAGCGTGGTCTTGCCCGCACCGCTGGCCCCGACGAGGGCCGTGGTGCCGCCGACCGGGACGGTGACGCTCACGTCGTCGAGCACGTCGACCGTCTTCTCCGGGTACCGGAAGCCGACCTCCTCCAGCCGCAGCTCGCCACGCACGCGACGGACCGGCGTCGGGCCGGGGCCCGGGCGCGCGAGCCGGACCGGGTGCTCCGGGGCCGGCACCGAGGTCCGCTGGTCGAGCAGCTCGATGATCCGCTCGGCGGACGCGGCGGCCGCGTACACCGAGTTCGAGTACGACCCCAGCCCCCGCACCGGCGCGTACAGCTGGGAGAGGTAGATCAGGAAGGCGAGCAGGCCGCCCAGCGTGATCCGGTTCGCGCCGAGCTGCCAGATCCCCACGCCCATGATCGCCATGACGCCGACGACCTCGATCATCTGCACGGACGGCGAGAAGAACGCGCGCAGCCGGGTCGTACGCAGGACCGCCTCGATCGCGCCCCGGCTCTGCCGGGTGAACCGGCGCACCTCGGTCGCCTCGCCGCCGTACGCCTGGATCAGCATGGCGTTGCCGAGGCTCTCCTCGGTGACCGCGCTGATCCCGCCCGACCACTGCCGGACCTGACGCGAGGAGTGCCGGATCCGCTTCGAGAACCACTTCGCCACCAGGCCGAAGAACGGCACCGCGGCGAGGGCGACCAGGGCCAGCTGCCAGTTCAGGTAGAACAGCACGCCGGTGAAGACCGCGATCGTGACGGCCGAGGACACCAGCCGGGTCACACCGGAGAGCACCAGGCCCTCGATCTGGGAGATGTCGCCGGTCAGCCGGCTGAGCGTGTCGCCGAGCCGGCGGCGGTCGAAGAAGCCGAGCGAGAGCGTCTGGACGTGGCCGAAGACCCGCACCCGCAGCCGGTGCAGGAAGTGCTCGCCGATGTAGGCGGTGAGATAGGTCGACCAGACGCGCAGCAGCCCCAGCGCGAGCGTGAGGCCGATGTAGAAGGCGGCGAGCCGCGGGAACGCGGCGAAGTCGCGGGGCGCCAGGACGTCGTCGACCAGGAGCTTGAACAGCCAGACGATCGCGGCGTCGAGGAACGGGGCCACGACGACCAGCACCAGCACGACCGCCAGCCGGCGGTAGAAGGGGCGCGCGTCCGGCCCGAAGCGGCGGAAGATCTCGCGGACGGCGACGGGCGGCGCGGCATCGACCAGCCCGACCTCCTCGGGCGGCGTCCGGCTCAGCAACGACCGCAGCACGTCCCGCACGACGTTCCTCCCTCCACGGGTCGAGGGCGGTGGCCCCGGGACCGGGACCACCGCCGTGGATCAGTCAGTCCTTGCAGTCACCCCACTTGCCCCAGCCGTTGTCGTCGTCACAGTCGTCGCCCCAGTGGCCCCAGCCACCCCAGTCCTTGTCGTCGTCGTCGTGCTTTCCCCATCCGCCCCAGTCGTGGTGGTCGTGGTGGCCGTGGCCACCCCAGCCGTGATCACCCATCTTCGGTTCCTCCCCTTCGTGGAGCTTGTCCATTTTGGACAATCGGTGGCGCTCCACATCGGACGTAACGCCTCCCTGGCGGGGGCGCCGAGAGGTAGCCGCCCGGGCCCGGCGTGCGTTGCACGCCCGACGCCGCTTCACTCGGACGGAGCAGCCAGGAGGAGATCGTCGTCGTCCGGCACGGTCGCCGGGTCCGCACCGTCGGCCCCGCGGCGGCCGGGTCCTGTGGCCGGATCCGTCCCCGGGGTCCCGGCGTCGGACGCACCGGGATCGGCCGGGTGGCCGGGGCCACGACCGTCGGTCGTGTCGCCCTGGTCGCCGGCGCCCTCGCCCGTGGCCTGCTCCCGGCCGCCCTGCTCCCGGCCGCCCTGCTCCCGGCTGTCCGCGTCGCCGCGCCGGTTCCCGGAGTCGCGCGGCCCCGAGTCGCCGTGGCGCTCCCGGGTCCGGTTGTCGGTGTGCCGCTCCGCGGAGTCGTTGCGCTGCCCGCGGGCCCGCGAGTCGGAGCCCGACGGCCGGTCGGAGCGGGTGTCGGGGCGGGCGTGAGAGCCGGAGCGGGTCTCGGAGTTCACCCGGCGCGCCCGTCCGTCGTCGTGCCGGTCCTGCCGTGCAGTCTCCGGGCGGCTCCGGGCGCCCCGGTCGCCCGGTCCCTCCGTCCGCCGGTCCTGCACGACGGCGGCGCGGTCGGTCGGGTGGGCGTCGCGACGACGGTCCGGCGCCTCACCCCGCGCGGTCTCCCGGTGCGGTTCGCGGGCCTCGTTCCGGCGCTCCCGATCGTCGCCGTACTGCCCGGTGCGTTCACCGCGGCTCCGGTCGTCGGAGCGCCCGGCCGGGTCCTGCGTGGTCCGGCTCGTGCGCTCCCGGTCGGTCTGCGCGGGGGCGCCGTTCGCACGCTGCTCCCGGTCGTCGCCGCGGGTCACGACCTCGCGGTCGACGGCCCGCCCGTCGCTCCGGGCAGCCGCGTCGCGCTCGGTCCGGGTCGCCCGGTCCTCGCCGCGGGCCGTCACATCACGCTCGGCGCGAGCAGCCCGGCCCTCGCTGCGGGCCGTCACATCACGCTCGCCGCGAGCCTGGTCGTCGGCGCTGCTGCGGGAGGTGGCCTCGTTCTCCGTCCGCGGCTGGTCGGCCGGGCTCCCGGACCGCGAGACCTGCTCCTCCCGCTGCCCGTCGGGCTGCGCGTCGTGGTCGTCCGGCAGGGGTGGCACGGCGCCGTCCCGCTGGTCGCGGGTCGTGTCGTCGGTCCGCCCGGTCGTGTCGGTCGTGGTCGGCGCCGACGCGCGGTTCCGCGTCGTCTCGACGCCCCGGTCCCCGACCATGCGCTGCTCCGGCGCTGCGGGCGCGGCGCGGACAGGATCGCGGTCGTCCGTGGTCGGACGGGTGGCGCGGTTCTCGCGTCGGTCCTGCTGAGCCGGGGCCGGGTGCGTGTCGCGGGCCTGATCCCGGTCGTCCGTGGCCGGGCGCGTGGCGGGTTTCTCGCGCCGGTCCTGCGGAGCAGGAGCCGAATGCGTGCCGCGGACCTCGCGCCGCTCCTGCGTCTCGGGGGCGGTGCGGGGGTCGCGGACCTCGCGCGGAGTGGCGGGCCTGGCGCCCTCGCGCGGGGTGGCGGGTCCGGCGCCCTCGCGCGGGGTGGCGGGTCCGGCGCCCTCGCGCGGCGCGTCCCGGTGGCTCGTGTCGGCGCGGTCCGGGCGCTCGCGCCCCTCGCTCCACGTCACCGGCCGCCCACCGGACGCCGGATCCTGCCGCCCCGCGGTCTCGGGCGAGCGCGGTGGCGACCGGTCCCGCTGTCCTTGCGCACCGGTCCGCTCGCCCGGCTGCGGCGCCCCGGACGCGGGCTCCGAGCGGCCCGGCGACCTCGGCGACGGGGCGTCGTCCGACTTTCCGCGCACCGGAGCGGGCTGGCCGGGGGTGGCCGGACGCGTCGGCGCGGGAGCCGTGTTCGGCCCGGTGGCGGCGCGTGCGAGGCGCTCGTGCCGGTCGCGCAGGGCGGCGCGGCCGTCCTCCGTGCGGACCCCGAGCAGCATCCGGCGCGCGCCCGCGAGCTGGATCCGGGCGCCGTCGCGGTCGCCCATCGCGAGGTCCGCGGCGGCCCGGTCGAGCCGCGCGTCGACCATCCGGGCGGCGTCGACCGACCCGACGGCGAGCGTGCCGGGCCCCTCCCCCAGCCCGGCCCCGAGCAGACACCCGACGACGAGCGCGGCGGCGGCCGCCATCGGGAGCCGGCGCGCGCGGCGGGACTCGTCGGCGCGCTGCGGCGGCGCCGGGGCGACCGACGACCCCTCGGACCCTCCAGACCCCTCGGACCCCCCGGAGGATCCGGACGCCTCGGCCACCCCGGACACCTCGGCCACCCCGCCGACGGCCGGCCCGGGCTCGCTCGACGGCGACTCGTCGTCCTGCTCGCCGCGCCACCCGAGCAGCAGGTCGACGACGGGATCGGAGCCGTAGCACTCGCGGATCCGGTCGTCGGACAGGGCGTACCGGCCGAGCGCGTCGAGCAGGGCGTCGTCGGCGAGGATCGCGGAGAGGTCGACGGGATCGGGGGCACGCGGACAGCAGCCACCCGCCGCCGGTTCCTCGTCGAGGGGCCGGCGGCCGGCGGGGGTGCCGTCGCCGTCGGGGGTCATCGTGCGGCTCAGCCCGCTTCCGGCCGGAGCTGCCGGGCCGCGCCGGCGACGAGCATACGGCGCAGCGCCTGCAGGGCCCGGTGCTGGTTCAGCCGCACCGACTCCGGTTTCAGCGCGAGGTGGTCCGCGGTCTCGCGCACCGACAGCCCCCAGACCACCCGCAGCAGCAGGATCTCCCGCGCACGGCCGGGTAGCCGCCGCAGCAGCCGGTCGACCTCGAGGGCGGCCGCGCGGTCGAGAGCATGGAGCTCGGGCTGGTCGCCACGCTCGCAGCCCCCGTCGGGCTCCGGTGGTTCGGCCACGGCCCGCTCGTGGGTCCGCACCGCGGTGGTGCACGCGCTCGCGATCCGGTGACTCGCCACGGTGTGCACGAACGCGAGAAAGGGCCGTCCGCGGTCCCGGTAGGAGGGCAGCGACCGCAGGAGGGCGATGCAGACCTCCTGGGTGACGTCCTCCGCCGACACCGCCGACCCGTGCAGCCGGTTCTCGCAGTAGCGCAGCACGAGTGGCCGCACCAGCTCGAGCAGCTCCGTCAGCGCCCGCTCGTCCCCCCGGCGGGCGGGCGCGACCAACTCGTCGATCCGGGCCCCGGGCCCCCTGGCCCGGTCCGGTGTCGCCGCGGGCGGATGCTCCGCGGCCAGGACGCTTCTCCGCTCCTGGTACATCCCCACACCTCGGGCGCGTCCCCCACCGGTGCCCCGGCTCGGCGACCCGGGACCCCGCGACTCGTCGGCGGGTGGCCGGCGGCGCGCAGCTCTCGACGTTGTACCCGGAATACGCCTGCGCCCCGGCGGATTCGCGGCTCCCTCATGGAACGGCGTGAGGCTTGCACAGCGTCGACATCTGCCACAAGGACATTTCGGCCCGTAACCTGAGAGTTCGGTGACGATCCGGTGCACCGAGATCACGCCCGGCGACGGTCGCCCCTCGGACCTGCGGAAACAATGATCGAAAAGGGCGCGAACGCCACGTACGTAATTCAGGAACCGCCGTTCGGAGCAAGGCCCGGAACGGCCGACGGGACGGGGTCGACCGAAAACGCAGCGTGGCCACGGATCCGGTCGTCACCGACATCGGGTGAGAAATGGCTCGACCAGCCCGAGGAACGCCTTCTCGTCGGCGTGCACCAGATGTCCCGTTCCCGGCAGCACGTGGTGCTCGGCCCCGAGCCGCTCGGCCATCGCCGCCATCTGCCCCGGCGGCGCGACGGACTCCTCCGACTCGATCAGCAGCGCCGGGCAGCGAACGGCGTCGAGGTCCGCCCACCGGGCCTCGCGCGTCCAGCCCGCGGCGATCTCCAGGGCGTCGGGGATCCGGGTGAGCAGGTGCAGTCCGTCGGCCCGTTCCTCCACGCACTCGGCCATGTAGTCGCCGATCTCGGGCCTGGGGTACCCGAAGGCCTCCCGCACGGCCTCGCGGCAGGCGAAGGGCTGCGGGACGGCGCCGAACCAGGCCGCCATGTCGGCCATCGGCCGGCCGGCCAGCCCCGTGAGGTCCACCGCCATGTCCTCGACGACCAGCCCGCGCACGAGGTCCGGCCGCCGGGCGGCGAGCGCCAGCGCGTGCAGCCCGCCCATCGAGTGCCCGACCACCATCGCGGGCCCGGCGCCGGCCTGCTCGAGGAGCTCGGCGGCGTCCGCGGCCATCCGGTCCGTGGTCCAGGGCCCGGCGGCCTGGGAGCGCCCGTGCCCGCGCGCGTCGAGTCCGAGGACGCGACCGTGACCACCGAGCCGGCGGGCCACCGACCACCAGGTCGTGGCCCGGCCCATCAGCCCGTGCAGCAGCAGGACGGGCGGGCCCTCGCCCCCGAACTCGACGACCGCGAGAAAGGTCCCGTCGGACGTCCGTACCGATCGCCGCCCCTCCATCACGGGTGAGGCTAACGTGGGGCGCATGGCCGTCGTGAAGATCAACGCAATCCACGTGCCCGAGGGTGCCGGCCCCGAGCTCGAGAAGCGGTTCGCCCACCGTAAGCACGCCGTCGACGGGCAGCCGGGCTTCCTCGGCTTCCAGCTGCTCCGCCCGGTCGCCGGGGACACCCGGTACTTCGTCGTCACCACCTGGGAGACCGAGGAGGACTTCCAGAAGTGGCGTCAGGGCCCGGCCGTCGAGGCGCACTCCGGGCAGCACGACCCGAACGCCGGCCCCAGGCCCGTCGCGAGCGGGGCGGACCTGCTGGAGTTCGAGGTCGTGGAGCTCTGATCCGCGCTTGACGACCGTCGACCCGGCGCTCGCCGGGGCCGCCGACCTGCTCCGCGGGGCCGAGGCGCTGCTCGTGTGCGCCGGTGCCGGGATGGGCGTCGACTCCGGGCTGCCGGACTTCCGCGGCACCGAGGGCTTCTGGCGGGCCTACCCGCCGTACGAGGCCCTCGGGCTGCGGTTCGAGGAGATCGCCGATCCGGTCCACTTCGCCGACGACCCCGCCCTGGCCTGGGGCTTCTACGGGCACCGGCTCGCGCTCTACCGCGCGACCGTGCCGCACGAGGGTTTCGTCGTTCTGCGCCGCTGGGCGGACCGCCGCCCGACGCGGGTGTTCACCTCGAACGTCGACGGGCAGTTCCAGGTGGCCGGGTTCGCCGAGGCCGACGTGGCCGAGGTCCACGGCTCGATCCACCACCTGCAGTGCCTGCGCGGGTGCGGACAGCCGGTCTGGCCGGCGGGCGGCGTCGAGGTCGACATCGACCCGGTGTCGATGCGGGCCCGCGGGCCGTTGCCCGCCTGCCCGCGCTGCGGTGGGCTCGCGCGGCCCAACATCCTGATGTTCGGCGACTGGTCCTGGGACCCCGCCCACTGCGGCCCCCGGGTGGACGCGCTGCAGGGCTGGGTCCGGGAGCACCGCGCCGGCCTCGCCGTCGTCGAGATCGGGGCGGGCACCGCGGTCCCGACCGTCCGGCGGCAGGCCGAGCTGGCGAGCGCCGCGACCGGCGCGCTGGTGCGGATCAACGTCCGCGAGCCGCAGGTCCGGCACGGCCGCGGAATCGGCATCCCCGCCCCGGCCGCGGCGACCCTGCGCGCCCTCGACGCGCTGCTGTAGCCGCCCGCCGGATGCACGAACGGCGCTCTCGCTCACATCTAGTGAGCGAGAGCGCCGTTCGTTCACACCGCTAGAGCTCGTCCTTCAGCCGTTCCCACTCCTCGTCGCTGAACAGCCGCGAACGGATCAGGAACCGGACGCCCTCCGGCGCCTCGACCGAGAACCCGCTGCCGCGGCCCTTCACCACGTCGACGGTGAGGTGGGTGTGCTTCCAGTACGCGTACTGCGAGGCCGACATCCAGAAGCCGACGGGCTTCTCCAGCCCCTCGACGACCAGGTCGCCCAGGTGGACGTCCTGCCCGCCGACCTTGAAGTCCCCGTCCGGGTAGCACATCGGCGCGCTGCCGTCGCAGCATCCGCCGGACTGGTGGAACATCAGCGGACCGTGGATGTCGGTCAGCCTGACCAGCAGCTCCGCCGCCGCCGGCGTCAGCGCCACCCGCTTGGTGCCCGAGCCGGGAACCTCTGCGACGGGGGCCTCGGCCCGTTCGACCGCGGAGTCGCCCATCAGAAGAAGCCCTGAGCGTTCTCGGAGTAGCTGACCAGCATGTTCTTGGTCTGCTGGTAGTGGTCGAGCATCATCTTGTGGTTCTCGCGCCCGATCCCGGACTGCTTGTACCCACCGAACGCCGCGTGCGCCGGGTAGGCGTGGTAGTTGTTCACCCACACCCGACCCGCCTGGATGTCGCGGCCCGCGCGGTACGCGGTGTTGCCGTTGCGGGACCACACACCGGCGCCCAGGCCGTACAGGGTGTCGTTGGCGATCGTGATGGCCTCGTCGTAGTCCGAGAACCGGGCCACCGACACGACCGGACCGAAGATCTCCTCCTGGAAGATCCGCATGGTGTTGGTGCCCTCGAAGACCGTCGGCTGGATGTAGTAGCCGCCGGACAGCTCGCCACCGAGGTCGGCCTTCTCGCCACCGGTGAGGACCTTCGCGCCCTCCTGGCGGCCGATGTCGATGTAGCTCAGGATCTTCTCGAACTGGTCGTTCGACGCCTGGGCACCGATCATCGTCTCGGTGTCGAGCGGGTGGCCCTGCGTGATCTGCTCGGTCCGCTTGACGGCCTGCTGCAGGAACTCCTCGTAGATGCCGCCCTGGATCAGCGCGCGGGACGGGCAGGTGCAGACCTCGCCCTGGTTGAGGGCGAACATCGCAAAGCCCTCGAGGGCCTTGTCGTAGAAGGCGTCGTTGGCCGAGGCGACGTCGTCGAAGAAGATGTTGGGGCTCTTGCCACCCAGCTCCAGGGTGACCGGGATCAGGTTCTCCGACGCGTACTGCATGATCAGCCGACCGGTCGTGGTCTCACCGGTGAAGGCGATCTTGCGGATGCGGTTCGACGAGGCCAGCGGCTTGCCCGCCTCGACGCCGAAGCCGTTGACGATGTTGACCACGCCCGGGGGCAGCAGGTCGGCAACCGTCTCCAGCAGCACGTGGATCGATGCCGGGGTCTGCTCGGCGGGCTTGAGGACGACCGCGTTGCCGGCGGCCAGGGCCGGGGCCAGCTTCCAGATCGCCATGAGGATCGGGAAGTTCCACGGGATGATCTGACCGACCACCCCCAGCGGCTCGTGGAAGTGGTAGGCGATCGTGTTGTCGTCGATCTCCGAGATGCCACCCTCCTGGCCGCGCACCGCGCCGGCGAAGTAGCGAAGGTGGTCGATCGCGAGCGGGATGTCGGCGGCCAGCGTCTCGCGGCAGGCCTTGCCGTTCTCCCAGGACTCGGCGATGGCGATCTTCTCGAGGTTCGCCTCGATCCGGTCCGCCATCTTGTTGAGGATGTTCGCACGCTCGGCGGCGGAGGTCTTCCCCCACGCCGGAGCGGCGGCGTGCGCCGCGTCCAGGGCCTTCTCGACGTCCTCCGCCGTGCCGCGGGCGACCTCGGTGAACGTCTGGCCGGTGATCGGCGTCGGGTTCTCGAAATACTGACCCTTCGCAGGGGCCACGTACTCGCCGCCGATGAAATGGTCGTAGCGCGGCTTGAAGCTGACGACGCTGTCCGGCTGCCCGGGGTTGGCGTACTTGGCCATGTCCGTCCTTCCACAACATTGGGTCGACCTCGTGGCGCCGGACACTAGGAAGGTGGGGGTTGCAGCCGCGTTGCACGCAGATGCGGACCGCTCCGAACGGATAGTCCGAACGGGCGGAGAAAGCTTTGGGTTGCCTGTCCTCGCAGGTGGGAGGACGATCGAGCGGGACGGCGACGTCGGCGGAGGGCTGGCATGGGCGAGCAGGTCCGGGATCTGGTGTCCGATTCGTGGCGCCGCTCGCACGCGGCCCGGGTCGACCCCGACCACGGGCTGCCCCCGCACGTCTTCGAGCACCGCGAGGTCGCCGACGTCCGGGCGGGGCACCCGCTGGCCGAGGTGCTGCCGCTGCTGCGGGACACGCTGCTGCAGATCGCCGACGAGGCGATGCACATGATGATCGTCACGGACGCGCAGGGGCACGTCCTCTGGCGGGAGGGACACCAGGAGGTGCTGCGCCGCGCCGAGGGCGTCGGGCCCGTCGAGGGCACCCGGTGGAGCGAGGACGCCGTCGGCACCAACGCCATGGGCACCGCGCTCGCCGAGGACCGGGCCCTGCGGATCCACTCGGCGGAGCACCACGTCCGCGCCTACCACCCGTGGACCTGCGCGGCGGCCCCGATCCACGATCCCGACTCGGGCGCGATGGTGGGCGTCGTCGACATCACCGGGCCCGCCCGCACCTTCCACCCGACCACGCTCGCGCTGGTCAGCGCCGCGGCGACGCTGGCCGAGAAGCACCTCGAGACGCGGATCGCGGTGCGCGACGAGCGGCTGCTCACCCGGAACCTGCCGCACCTGACGGGGCTCCGCGGCGAACCCGGCGCGCTGCTCAGCCCGCGCGGGCGGGTCCTCGCCGCACAGCCGGACGGCTGGGTGGCCGAGCGCGTCGACCTCGGCCTCGACCCCGCCGACGGCATGCGGGTCATGCTCGGCCCGCGCGGCGAGGGCGTCCTCGAGCAGCTGGCCGAGGGCTACCTCCTCCGACTCCACCGCCCCGGTGCGCGCCGCCGCTCGTCCCTCGCCCTGCGCTTCCTCGGTGCCCAGCAGCCGGTCGCCCGACTCGACGGTAGGGCCGTGCGACTGTCCTCCCGGCACGCCGAGCTGCTCACCCTGCTCGCGTTGCACCCCGAGGGCCTCACCGCGGACCGGCTCGCGACCGCCCTCTACGGGGACGCGGGCAAGGCCGTCACGGTCCGGGCGGAGATGCACCGGCTGCGCGTGCACCTCGACGCCGGGATCGTCCGCACCCAGCCCTACCGCCTGCAGGCCGCCGTCGACGCCGACTTCCTCGCGCTCGGCAAGGCGCTGCGCCGGGGCCGGGCCCGCGAGGCCGCCGACCTGCATCGCGGCGAGCTCCTGCCCACCTCGGACGCCCCCGCCGTGCGGGAGGAGCGGGACGCGCTCGCCGTCGCCGTCCGCTCGCTGGTGCTGCGCAGCGGGGACGCCGAGGCGCTGTGGTCCTACGCCCGCACCGAGCAGGGGCGGTCGGACGCGGAGGTGCGGGAGCGGTTGGGGAGGCTGCTCCCGGCGGGCGACCCGCGCCGCACCCTGACGGGCCTCGACCCGCGCTGAGGGCTGCAGGCCGGGGCACAGACGATCCTGCCGGGCGGAGACGACCGCCGCCGCGACCAGGGCGGCCGACCCGCTGCGCCGCCGCGGGTCGGCCTCGCGGGCGAAGGCGCGCGCCGCGTTGCGTGCAACCACGGACAGGTGCGCGCCGGAGGACCTGGCACTGCGGGTCGGGGCGATGGCCGAGGCGCTGCACCCGCACACCTGTCAGGTCGCGGCACATCCGCCTGATCGGCTTGCGCGCGGCGCGCCTCGGATGTGGCCTCGCCGCGCGAGCGATTCGCCCATCCGCCCGGACGCGACACACACTCGCCTGAACCCGGCGCAGTGCCCGTCCGAGTAGCGGCACATCCGCCCGAGCGGCCCGCACATCCGGCGGGACGCGGCACATCCCTTCGTCGACCGGGTGCGGGACTGCTGCCCCGGGTGTGCTACGACGCTCGGGCGGGTGTGCGAGGTCGTCCACGAGCGGGAGCACGCCGCCCTCACCACCCTGCACACTCCGTGACTGTTTTGTCCTTTTCATCCCGGCTGTCACGGCAGGTCGGAGCAGGAGCACGCCCCCGTTCAGCTCAGTGGCGACGGGATTCAGGTCACGCCGTGTAACAGGGCCCGCCGGGCGGCCGAAAGCCGAGTGACAGGCCGCTGCCCGGATCCCGCCGGCGCGGCGCTCCCCCCTGTCGGGAAAGGTTCGCCGTGCCACGCCCTCGTGCGACGGTCCGGCCCGCGCCCTCGTGGCTGCTGGTCGGGTCGCTCCTCGTCGCCTTCCTCGTCGTGCTCGTCGTCTGCGGACTGACCGCCGGCAAGATCGGCAACGACGCGACCGGCGCCCACGAGGAGGGCTCCTCCGAGCAGGTCCCCGACGAGATCCTCTCCGGCGGCCCGATCATCGACGGCCAGCACGAGCCGGTGCGCTCGACGAGCATCCCGAACGGCACCGTCGTCCTCACCTTCGACGACGGCCCCGACCCCACGTGGACGCCGCAGGTCCTCGCGATCCTCCGCAAGCACAACGTGCCGGGCAGCTTCTTCGTGGTCGGCTCGATGGCCAGCCGGTACCCGGAGCTGATCCGCGAGATCCACGAGCAGGGCTCGGAGCTGGGGGTCCACTCCTTCTCCCATCCCGACCTCGGCACGTCGCCGGGCTGGCGGGTGGAGCGCGAGATGGCCGAGACCCAGCTGGTGATCCAGGGCGCCACGGGCACGTCGACCTACCTCATGCGACCGCCGTACTCCTCCAGCGCCGCGGCGCTCGACGACATCGGCTACCGGACCGTCAAGCAGGTCGGGGCCATGGGTTACCTGACGGTGCTGACGGACGTCGACGGCGAGGACTGGAAGCGGCCCGGCGCCGACCAGATCGTCCGCAACGCCACGCCGAAGGACGGCACCGGCGGCACGATCCTGCTGCACGACTCCGGCGGTGACCGCACCCAGACCATCGCGGCGCTCGACAAGCTGATCCCGCAGCTGCAGGCGGCCGGCTACACGTTCAAGACCGTCGAGCAGGCGATGAACCTGCCACCCGCGCCGGCCGCGAGCACCACGGACGTCCTGCTCGGCAAGCTGCTGCTCGGGGTCATCGGCGCAGCCTGGTGGGTCTCCGACGCCGCCCGCTGGCTACTGGCCGGGGTGGCGACCCTGGTCGTCCTGCGGCTGATCCTGATGATCGTGGCCGCGCGCAAGCACGACAAGCGGCGCCGCGACCCGAACTGGGCCTGGGGCCCGACCTACACGCAGCCCGTCTCGGTGATCGTCCCGGCGTACAACGAGTCGAAGAACATCGAGGCGACCGTGCGGTCGATCCTCGCGAACGACCACCCGCTCGAGGTGATCGTCGTCGACGACGGCTCGTCGGACGGGACGGCCGAGCTCGTCGAGTCGCTCAACCTGCCGCGGGTGCGGGTGATCCGCCAGCTCAACGCGGGCAAGCCGGCCGCGCTCAACACCGGCACGGCGAACGCCCGGTACGAGGTCGTCGTGATGATGGACGGCGACACGGTCTTCGAGCCGGACACCGTGCGGCACCTCGCACAGCCCTTCGCCGACCCACGGGTCGGCGCCGTCGCGGGCAACGTGAAGGTCGCCAACACCGACACCCTGATCGGCCGGCTGCAGCACGTCGAGTACGTGGTCGGGTTCGGCATCGACCGCCGGGTGCAGGACACGACGTCGTCGATCACCACGATCCCCGGCGCCGCCGGCGCCTTCCGCAAGGAGGCGCTGCGCGAGGTCGGCGGGCTGTCCGACGACACCCTCGCCGAGGACACCGACCTCACGATCGCCCTCGGCCGGGCCGGGTGGAAGGTCGTGTTCGAGGACCGCGCGCTGGCCTGGACCGAGGCGCCCGCGACCGCCGGCCAGCTCTGGCGGCAGCGGTACCGGTGGAGCTACGGGACCATGCAGGCCATCTGGAAGCACCGGCGGGCGGTGCGCGAGCCCGGCTCGTTCGGCTGGCTGGGTCTGGCCCACGTGCTGCTGTTCCAGATCATGCTGCCGCTCTCCGCGCCGCTGGTCGACATCTTCCTGCTCTACGGGCTGCTGTTCGAGGACCCGGCGACCACGCTGCTGCTCTGGAGCCTGATGATGGGGCTGCAGGTCGCGGGCGGCATCTACGCCTTCCACGTGGACGGCGAGCCCAAGAGCGCGCTGTGGGTCCTGCCGGTGCAGCAGTTCGTCTACCGGCAGCTGATGTACGTGGTGCTCGTGCAGTCCGCGGTGAGCGCCGTCAGCGGCGTCCGGGTGCGCTGGCAGAAGCTCAAGCGCACGGGTGCGGTCGACGCCCTGCTCTCGCCGCAGTCCTCGCCGGCGCCGGTCTCCGCCGCGAACGCCCCCGGGCGGCACCCGTCGTTCCCCGGCATGGCGGCCGTGCCCGCGCCCACGGCCGTTGCACCCGTCCCGGCGCCGCGGTCCGCCGACGGCCCGGGCGACGACCCCGGGTCACCGCTCCCCGCCCCCGTCGCGCGACCGCGGGGCCGGGAGCGGTGGCTCGACACGCTGCGCGGGCTCGCGCTGGTCCGCGTGGTCGTCTACCACGCGCTGGGGCTCGGCTGGCTGTCGATCGTCTTCCCGTCGATGGGCGTGATGTTCGCACTGGGCGGGTCGCTGATGGTGCAGTCGATGCGGAAGACGCCGGCGATCGACGTCATCGGGCAGCGGATCCGCCGCCTCCTGCCACCGCTGTGGCTGATGGCCGTGATCTTCGTGCCGATCATGGTGTGGCAGGGCTGGGCCGCCGAGGGCGCCGACGCCGACAGCCCCGGCAACGGCATCCCGTGGAGCGACCTCGTCTGGTGGGTCTTCCCGATCATGGACCCGCCGGGCAGCGAGTGGGGCTTCGACACCGTCGAGGTGCTCTGGTACCTGCGCGCCTACCTGTGGTTCGTGCTGCTCACGCCGGTGATGCTCAAGGCCTTCCGGAAGAGCCCGGTGATCAGCGTGCTGGTCCCGCTGGCCCTGGTGATCGTCGACGGCCTGCTCGGCTCGCCGCTGTCCGACGCCAGCGGACTCGGCGCCGGCCTGCTCGACTTCGTGACCTTCGGCGCCTGCTGGATGCTCGGCTTCGCGCACCGTGAGGGCATGATCCGCAGGCTCCCGCTGCCGGCCCTGCTCGGGCTGGCCGCGGCCGGGATCGCGGCCGGGATGTTCTGGGCCGTCGGGCACCCGTCGGAGGAGGCCGGGCTCGACCTCAACGAGATCCCGATGGCGCAGGCGCTTGTCTCCGCCGGGTTCGTGCTGCTGGTGCTGCGGCTCAACCCGAGCATGGGCTGGATCGACAAGGTGCCGGGGCTCGCCCGGCTGATCGCCGTGGTCAACGCGCGGGCGATCACGATCTACCTGCTCAACAACCCGGCGATCGACGTCGCCGCGTGGGCGAACGACACGCTGGGCCTGCCCGACTCGGGCGGCATGCTCCTCCTGAGCTCGGTGGTGATCATCGTGATCGGGGTGGCCTGCTTCGGCTGGGTCGAGGACCTCGCCGCCCGCCGACCGCTGCAGATCCTGCCGGGCGCGAGGCGTGCCGCGGCGGCACGCCGGAGGAAGGACGAGGAGGCCGTGCGGCAGGGCCCGGTCCTGCGGCCGCGGACCCTCGCCGAGGCCACCGCGCGACGGATCGCCGAGATGCCCGCGACCGAGGTGCTGCCGGTGGTGCCGCGCCAGGAGGCGCGTGTGCCGGGCGGCTCCGCCCGGCCACGGCCGGCCGGTCAGGATGCGACCCGGGTGGGCGCGGTCCCCGGCCCCCGGCCCCGCACGCCGCAGGACGGGCCCGCGGCCGCGCAGGAGTGGTCCCCAGCCCAGCATGAGTGGTCCGCAGCATCGCAGGAGTGGTCGGCAGGCCCACAGGAGTGGCCCGCAGGTCCGCAGGAGTGGTCGGCAGGTCCGCAGGAACGGCGGCAGGGCCCCCGGAACGGCCCCCGGCCCCCGTCCGCAGGCGCAGGAGTGGCCTCCCCCGCAACGCCGCGGCTGAGCCCCCGCGAGTCGGCAGTTCCTGGACCGCGAGTCGGCAGTTTCGGGGACCGCGAGTCGACGAGTTCGGGAGCCCGGCCGCCGGGCCCGCGGCCCGGTGCACCCCGGCCCGGCTCAGCGGGCCGGTGAGCCCGGGGTCTCGTCGAGGTGGTCGGGGATGCCGTCGTCGTCGACGTCGGGCAGACGGGGATCGCCCTGCCCCGCGCGGACGGCCTCGAGCTGCGCGGCGAGCGCGAAGCCGGCCAACAGCGCGATGCCGGTGACGTTCGCCCAGAGCAACAGGGCCATGATCGCCGTCAGCGGTCCATACGTCTCGTCGAAGTTCTCGCCGAGCACGACGTACCCCGCCAGCAGCACGGAGCCGGCCAACCAGGCCAGGACCGTCACCGTGCCACCCACCACGAGCCAGCTCAGGCCTGGTTGTCGGCGGCGCGGCGCCAAGCGCAGCAGCGCGGTGACCGCCACGATCAACGCGGCCAGACCGGCGGGCCACCGGACGACGTCCCAGACCTCCTCCGCCACGTCGCCCCAGTGGTAGACCTGCTCCATCGCGTCGCCGAAGGGCTCCCCGGCGACGATCAGCAGCAGGCCGATCGCCATCGCCACACCCGCCGTCGCGGTGAGCGCCGCAGCGCGGCCGTACTTCCGGAGGACGGGACGGTCGCGCTCGGTGCCGTAAATCCGGTTGGCCCCCCGTTCGAGCTGGGCGAACGCCGAGGTCGCCGCCGCGAAGGCGGTGAGCAACGCCAGCACGACGACGACCTCGCCACGCTCTTCGCCCTCGACCTCGCCCTGGACCGCCTGCCCGACGAGCTGGTCACTGTTGCCGGGCGAGACCGCCACGACCGTGCGGGCCACGACCTCCGAGAAGGACTCCGCGCCGAGGGCGGTCGCCAGGCCCGCACCGGCGATCACCAGCGGCACCGCGGCCAGCGCGAGTTGGAGGGCGAAGGCGCGGGCGTGGGAGAAGCCGTCGCCGTAGCGGAAGCGCACGAAGCCGGTGACGAGCAGGTGGCGCAGGCCGTAGCGACGGACGGTGTGCCAGGCGTCGTCGGCGGAGAGCAGCTCGCCGGACATCAGCTCGGTCTCGGGGACGGCACGGACCGAGCTCATGACGCCACGGTAGCGACGGCCGGCCGACGGCGCGGATCGCAGCGCGCGACTCATGGGAGCCCAGAGCCCGACTCGCGGAAGCCCACACCCCGACTCGCGGAAGCCCACACCCCGACTCGCGCTGCCAGAACTCCCGACGCGCGGGACGGACACCGCGGCCGAGAACGGCGGCGGCCCGCCTCCCCGGAGGGAGACGGGCCGTCGTCGGGCTGTGCCTGGTCCTACTCCTCGCCACCACCGGCGGCGATGTCGACCGGCGGGGCGTCCGGGACGCCGGCGGCCGGGCGGGGCTCACCGCGGAAGGTGAACGTCGCCTTGTCGTCGTGCGCCGGGTTGCCCTCGGACACCGAGTCGTCGATGCCCTCGACGTCGACGATCACGATCTGCCCCGGCTCGACCTCGCCGAACAGGATCTTCTCGGACAGCTGGTCCTCGATCTCCCGCTGGATGGTCCGGCGCAGCGGCCGGGCGCCCAGGACCGGGTCGAACCCGCGGCGGGCCAGCAGGCCCTTGGCGGCGTCCGTGAGCTCGATGGCCATGTCCTTGTTGGCCAGGGCCTTCTCCACCCGCGTGATCATCAGGTCGACCATCGAGATGATCTGCGGCTGCGTGAGCTGGTGGAAGACGATGATGTCGTCGATGCGGTTCAGGAACTCCGGGCGGAAGTGCTTCTTCAGCTCGTCGTTGACCTTGGTCTTCATCCGCTCGTAGTTCGACTGCTCGTCGTTGCTCTGCGCGAAGCCGAGCCCGACGGCCTTCGAGATGTCCTGGGTGCCCAGGTTCGAGGTGAAGATCAGCACCGTGTTCTTGAAGTCGACGGTGCGACCCTGGCCGTCCGTGAGGCGGCCGTCCTCGAGGACCTGCAGGAGCGTGTTGTAGATCTCCTGGTGGGCCTTCTCGATCTCGTCGAACAGCACGACCGAGAACGGCTTGCGGCGCACCTTCTCGGTGAGCTGGCCGCCCTCCTCGTAGCCCACGTACCCGGGAGGGGCACCGAAGAGCCGCGAGGCGGTGTAGCGGTCGTGGAACTCGCCCATGTCGATCTGGATGAGCGCGTCGTCCTCGCCGAACAGGAAGTTCGCCAGCGCCTTGGACAGCTCGGTCTTACCGACACCGGACGGGCCGGCGAAGATGAACGAGCCGGACGGGCGCTTCGGGTCCTTCAGGCCGGCACGGGTCCGGCGGATCGCCTGGGCGACGGACTTGACCGCCTCCTCCTGGCCGATGATCCGCTTGTGGAGCTCGTCCTCCATCTTCAGGAGGCGAGTGGTCTCCTCCTCGGTCAGCTTGAAGACGGGGATGCCGGTCCAGTTCGCGAGGACCTCGGCGATCTGCTCGTCGTCGACCTCGGCCACGACGTCCAGGTCACCGGACTTCCACTGCTTCTCGCGCTCCGACTTCTGCGCGAGCAGCTGCTTCTCGGAGTCCCGCAGGTGGGCGGCGCGCTCGAAGTCCTGCGCGTCGATCGCGGACTCCTTGTCCCGGCGGACGTTCGCGATCTTCTCGTCGAACTCCCGCAGGTCCGGCGGCGCGGTCATGCGCTTGATGCGCATCCGGGCGCCGGCCTCGTCGATCAGGTCGATCGCCTTGTCCGGCAGGTACCGGTCCGAGATGTAGCGGTCCGCCAGGGTGGCCGCGGCGACGAGCGCCGGGTCGGTGATGGTGACCCGGTGGTGCGCCTCGTAGCGGTCCCGGAGGCCCTTGAGGATCTCGATGGTGTGCGTGACGCTCGGCTCGCCCACCTGGATCGGCTGGAAGCGGCGCTCCAGCGCGGGGTCCTTCTCGACGTACTTGCGGTACTCGTCCAGCGTCGTCGCGCCGATGGTCTGCAGCTCACCGCGGGCGAGCATCGGCTTGAGGATCGACGCGGCGTCGATCGCGCCCTCGGCGGCACCCGCACCCACCAGGGTGTGGATCTCGTCGATGAACAGGATGATGTCGCCGCGGGTGCGGATCTCCTTGAGCACCTTCTTCAGGCGCTCCTCGAAGTCACCGCGGTAGCGGGAGCCCGCGACCAGGGAGCCCAGGTCGAGGGTGTAGAGCTGCTTGTCCTTCAGCGTCTCGGGGACCTCGCCCTTGACGATGCCCTGGGCCAGGCCCTCGACGACGGCGGTCTTGCCGACGCCGGGCTCGCCGATGAGGACGGGGTTGTTCTTGGTCCTCCGGGAGAGGACCTGCATGACCCGCTCGATCTCCTTCTCCCGGCCGATGACCGGGTCCAGCTTGCCCTCACGGGCCTGCTGGGTGAGGTTGCGACCGAACTGGTCGAGGACGAGGGAGGAGGACGGGGTGCCCTCGCCGCGGCCGGTCGAGGCCTCGGCGGGCTCCTTGCCCTGGTAGCCGCTCAGCAGCTGGAGGACCTGCTGGCGGACGCGGTTGAGGTCGGCACCCAGCTTGACGAGCACCTGGGCCGCGACACCCTCGCCCTCGCGGATCAGGCCGAGCAGGATGTGCTCGGTGCCGATGTAGTTGTGGCCGAGCTGCAGCGCCTCGCGCAGCGACAGCTCCAGCACCTTCTTCGCCCGGGGCGTGAACGGGATGTGCCCCGACGGTGCCTGCTGCCCCTGGCCGATGATCTCCTCGACCTGCTGGCGGACGCCCTCCAGGGCGATCCCGAGCGACTCGAGCGCCTTCGCGGCGACACCCTCACCCTCGTGGATCAGGCCAAGGAGGATGTGCTCGGTGCCGATGTAGTTGTGGTTGAGCATCCTGGCCTCTTCCTGCGCCAGGACGACAACACGCCTTGCTCGGTCGGTGAACCTCTCGAACATTCGCACTCCTTGCCTGCTGCGCCCACACGTGCGACGCGTCCAGCATCCCTGTGACACTGCGCCGCGGACGCCCCATACCACTGTATCGGTCGCCGACCGATCGGCGCCTCCGCCGCGGCCCCACGTAACGCGCACGGTACGCACCTGCACCGACACAACGGCGTCAGCAGGGCGTCCATTCCCGGTCGGCCGCCGTTCAGCCCTGGGCGAACGGCCAGGGGGTCAGCGACCTGCGGAGATCGACTCTGCCGGGGCCTCCGCGGCCTGCTCGGTCTCCTCCAGCCGCGCCTGCTCCTGCTTGTAGACGCGGAAGCCCTCCTCGTCCCGCCCGCGGCGCCAGTAGCCCGAGACGGACAGGGCGTCCCGGTCGACGCCGCGCTCGCGCAGCAGGTGCCGCCGGACCTCGCGGACCTCCGCCGCCTCGCCGTGCACGAACGCGTGCACCCGACCCGCGGGGAACTCCAGCTCGCGGACCGCCGCGACCAGCGCGCCCGCCCCGTCGTCCGGCGCCCCGGCGCGGTGCAGCCAGCGCAGCCGCAGGTCACCGGCGCACTGCAGGTCCTGCCGGTCCGCCTCCTCCTGCACCTGGACGATCGCGTGCACCGGCACCCCGGCGGGGATCCGCTCCAGCGCGGCGCCGATCGCGGGCAGCGCCGCCTCGTCGCCGACGAGCAGGTGCCAGTCCGCCTCGGGATCGGGCGCGTAGGCCCCGCCGGGCCCGAGCAGCCGCAGCCGGTCGCCCGGGCGCGCGGCGGCCGCCCACGGGCCGGCGAGGCCGCTGTCGCCGTGGTGCACGAAGTCGATCGTCAGCTCGCCGGCGGCGGGGTCGAACGCGCGGACGGTGTAGGTCCGCAGCCGCGGCCACTCCTCCCGCGGGTGGTCCCGCCGGACGGCGTCCATGTCGAGCGGCTCGGCGTAGTCCACGCCCGGCACCGGAAACAGGATCTTCACGTAACGGTCGGTGAACGGGGTGTCGGGGAACGACGCGAGCTCGGGCCCGGCGGCGACGACCCGCACCATGTGCGGGCCGATCCGCTCGGTGCGCGCGACCTCGAGGGTGGTCATGCGGCGTGCCACGGGGTGTACCTCCGAAGATCGGTCCTGCCACCCACGCTACGCCCGGGCGATGGTGAGGCAACCCTCACTTCCACACAGCAGAAGGCCGGCCGGGACGTGCCCGGCCGGCCCTCGTGCGTGTCGCCCTCAGTTCTCCTGGTGATAGGCCTCGAGCACCTCGGCCGGGATCCGGCCGCGGTCGGAGACCTTCATCCCGCGCTTGCGGGCCCAGTCGCGGATGGCCTGGTTCTGCTCGCGGTCGATCGACGGCCGCCGGTTGGAGCCGCCGGACGGCGACCCGCCACCACCGCGGCGCCGCCCGGAGGCCCGCCGGGCCGCACCCACGTAGGACGCCAGCGCGTCCCGCAGTCTGTTCGCGTTCGCCGTCGACAGGTCGATCTCGTAGCTCTTCCCGTCGATCCCGAACTCGACGGTCTCGTCGGCCTTGTCGCCGTCGAGGTCGTCGATCAGCTTGATCTCGCGGATCTGCGCCACCGCCGCAGCCTCCTGGGTTCGAATGGTTCCTCGCTGAATGGACGGCCGCGCCGTCGGGGAAATATAACGCAATTCCCGAAGGCGTGTCCATCAGGGTGGATCCACACCGGAATCTCTCAGGAAATTCCGGCGGTCGAGCTGTGGGCTCAGGCCTCCGGGCGCACCAGCGGGAAGAGGATCGTCTCCCGGATTCCCACGCCGGTCAGGGTCATGAGCAGCCGGTCCACGCCCATTCCCATGCCGCCGGTCGGGGGCATTCCGTACTCCATGGCCCTCAGGAAGTCCTCGTCGAGCTGCATGGCCTCGGGATCGCCCTTGGCCGCCAGCAGGGACTGGGCGTGCAGCCGCGCGCGCTGTTCGACGGGGTCCACCAGCTCCGAGTAGGCCGTGGCCAGCTCCTGCCCGAACACGATGAGGTCCCAGGCCTCGGCCAGCCGCGGGTCGTCGCGGTGCTGCCGGGTCAGCGGGCGCACCTCGACCGGGTAGTCGCGGACGAACGTCGGCTCCTGCAGCGTGTGCTCGACGAGCTTCTCGAACAGCTCGAGCACGATTTCGCCGGCGCCCCAGGAATCCTGCAGCAGCACGTCGTGCGTCGCGGCGATCTTCCGCAGTTCCTCGGTCGACGTGTCCGGCGTCACGGATTCCCCGACGGCCGCGGAGACCGATTCGTGCAGCGTGACCGACCGCCACTCGCCGCCGAGATCGTGTTCCGACCCGTCCGCGTGACGCACGACGGTGGAACCGAACACGGCGCGTACACATTCCTGGATCAGTTCGCGGGTGAGAACGGCCATGTCGTCGTAGGTGGCGTACGCCTGGTACGCCTCGAGCATCGCGAACTCGGGTGAATGGGTGGAGTCGATGCCCTCGTTGCGGAAGACCCGGTTGAGCTCGAAAACGCGCTCGATCCCGCCGACCACCGCCCGCTTGAGGAACAGCTCGGGGGCGATCCGCAGATACAGGTCGGTGTCGATGGCGTTCGCGTGGGTGACGAAGGGGCGCGCGGTGGCGCCGCCGTGCAGCAGCTGCAGCATCGGCGTCTCGACCTCGACGAAGTCGCGGGTCTCGAACTCGCGGCGCAGCGTGCGCAGCACGGTGGAGCGCGCCCGCACCATGTCGCGCGCCTGCGGGCGCATGATCAGGTCGACGTACCGCTGCCGGACGCGGGTCTCCTCCGACAGGTCGCTGTGCGCGTTGGGCAGCGGGCGGACGGACTTGGCCGCCATCGCCCACGAGTCCGCCAGCACCGACAGCTCGCCGCGCCGCGAGGTGATCACCTCGCCCGTGACGGACACGTGGTCGCCCAGGTCGACCTGCGCCTTCCAGCGGGCCAGCTCCTCCGGGCCCACCTTCGCCAGGCTCAGCATGGCCTGCAGCTCGGTGCCGTCGCCCTCGACGAGGGTGGCGAAGCACAGCTTGCCCGTGTTGCGGAGGAACAGCACCCGCCCGGCCACGGTCACGACCTCGCCGGTCGCGGTGTCCGGCGGCAGGTCGGGGTGGGCCTCCCGCACGCCGCGCAACGTGTGGGTGCGCGGCACGAGCACGGGGTACGGGTCGAGGCCCGCCTCGAGCATGTCCGCGCGCTTCTTCGCGCGGACCTGCATCTGCTCGGGCAGGTCGTCGGCGGGGGTGCGCGGCTCGTCGGTCACGCCGGGTAAGGCTAGACGGCGGTACCGCGGCACGTCCGCGCGGTATGGGCCGGGTGCCGCGCCGGCCCCGTGCGGGCTACCGGCCCGCCCGGCCCACCACCGCGGCGGCGTCCTGCACGCCGCCGCTCACGGTCGCGCTGCGGACGTTGCGCTCGTACGTGAGCCGCAGGCCCTCCAGCGTGAGGTCCGGCGCGTACTCGGTGATCGTGTCCGAGATGCCCTTCATCAGCGGCGCGAGGCCTCCGGTGCCGAGCACCGTGACCGGGCCCGCCGCGGGGCCGAGCTCGCTGATGATCCGCCGCACCAGGCCGTCGACCTGGCCGGCGAAGCCGTAGAGCACGCCGGACTGCAGGCACTCCACGGTGTTCTTGCCGATCACCGAGCGGGGCGGCACGAACTCGACCGTCCGCAGTGCGGCCGCCCGATGGGCGAGGGCGTCCATCGAGATCTCGATGCCGGGGGCGAGCGCGCCGCCGAGGAACTCCCCCTTCGCCGACACGACGTCGATGTTCGTGGACGTGCCGAAGTCGACGACGATGCACGCGGTCGCGTGCCGGTGGTGCGCCGCGAGCGTGTTCACCACCCGGTCCGCGCCGACCTCCCGCGGGTTGTCGACGAGCAGCGGCACACCCGTCCGTACCCCGGGCCCGACGACGACGGTGGGCATCCGCGCCGCCCGCCGCTCCAGCATGAGGCGCAGCTCGCGCAGCAGCGACGGCACCGTGGACAGCGCGGCCACGCCGTCGACCCGCGCCGCGTACTCGCCGAGCATCGCGCCGACCGCCACCTCCAGCTCGTCGGCCGTGATCCGCGGGTCGGTGCGCATGCGCCAGTCCCGGACGAGGGTCTCGCCCTCGTACACACCCAGGGCGATCTGGGTGTTGCCGATGTCGATGCAGAGCAGCATGGGCCGGCGGACGGGCGTCAGCGGGAGCCGGAGAGCAGTCCCGAGCCCTCCGGCGCGTGGGCGGGGTCGGAGCCCAGCTCGACGATCTTGTTCTCGCCGTCGACGAACACGACCTTCGGCGAGTACGTGAGCAGCTCGGCCTCGTCGAGCTGGCCGTAGGCGATCAGGATGACGAGGTCGCCGGGGTGCACGAGGTGTGCGGCGGCGCCGTTGATCCCGATGACGCCGCTGCCCCGCTCGCCGGGGATCACGTACGTCTCCAGCCGCGCCCCGTTGGTGATGTCGACGATCGCGACCTGCTCGCCCTCCAGCAGGTCGGCGGCCTCCATCAGGTCGCGGTCGACGGTCACGGAGCCGACGTAGTGCAGGTCGGCCTGCGTCACCGTGGCACGGTGGATCTTCGAGGTCATCATGGTGCGCAGCACTGCGGCTCCTAGAGTTGGACGGGGAGGTTGTCGATCAGGCGGGTGGTGCCGAGCCGGGCGGCGACCAGCAGCCGGGCGCGACCGCCGGCGACCGGCTCGCCGAGGGTCTCGGCGTCCCGCAGCTCCAGGTACTCGACCTGCAGCGCCGGTTCGGCGTCGAGGACCGCGCGGGCCCGCTCGAGCACCGCCGCGGCGCCGTGGGCGGACACGGAGGCACCCTCGCGCAACGCGCGGGAGAGGGCGACGGCGCGGGCGCGCTCGTCGGCGGACAGGTAGACGTTGCGCGAGGACAGGGCCAGCCCGTCCGGCTCGCGGACGGTCGGGACGCCCACGACCGCCAGCGGGAAGTCCAGGTCGCGCACCATCTTCTTCACCAGCGTGAGCTGCTGGTAGTCCTTCTCGCCGAACAGCGCGACGTCCGGACCGACGATGTGGAAGAGCTTCGAGACCACGGTCAGCACCCCGTCGAAGTGCCCCGGCCGGACCGCCCCCTCGAGCTCGCCGCCGAGGGCGCCGGCGACGATCCGGGTGTCCGAGCCCGGTGGGTACATGTGGTCCACGGACGGCGTGAACACGAGCTCCACGCCCTCCTCGCGGCAGGCGTCGAGGTCCTGCTCCAGCGGCCGCGGGTACTTCGCCAGGTCCTCGTTCGGGCCGAACTGCAGCGGGTTCACGAAGATGCTGACGACCGGGACCACGTTGCCCGGCACCGACCGCGCGTGCCGGATCAGCTCGCGGTGACCCTCGTGCAGCGCGCCCATCGTCGGCACGAGCACGACCTTGCGGCCGGCCGCCCGCAGCGCCCGCGTGACCGCGGTCAGCTTGGCCGGGTCGTCGTGCACGGTCAGCCGGCCACGGGCGTAGCCGTTGCGGGTGCGGGCTGGTGCGGTCACCGGTGCTCCTCAGTGTCGTCGAGGGCGGCGCGGACCTCGTCGGCCGCGTGGTCGGGCAGCAACCCGCCCTTCGCCGCGCGGTACGCGGTCCGGCGGGCCAGGGTGCGGTAGGTGTCGGCGAGCCCGGGATCGGCGCGGTCGAGCTCGCGGAGGTGGGTGCGGACGGTGCCCACGTCGCCGCGCGCGACCGGGCCGGTCAGCGCCCGGTCGCCGTGCCGCAGCGCGTTGTCCAGCGCGGCGGAGAGCAGCGGGCCGATGAGCCGCTCGGCGGAGGGGGAGCCCGCGGCCCCGACCGTCGACCCGGCGCGGAGGACGGCCCGGTCCAGCAGGGCGGCGCAGTCCCGCACGAGCGTGACCAGGTGGTTCGCGCCGTGGGCGAGGGCGGCGTGGTAGAGCGGGCGGACCTGCTCGGGCACCCGGACCGGCTCCGCGCCCAGTTCCAGGACCAGGGCCTCGCCCACGCTCCAGGCGGCCTCGTCGTCCGCCCGGGCCGTCACCGCGACACAGCAGCCGGTGAGCCGCTGGACGTCCTCGGGCCGGCCGGTGAAGGTCATGACCGGGTGCAGGGCGAGCGGCAGGACCCCGTGCTCGACGGCCGGGTCCAGCAGCTCGACGCCGTGCGCGCCTGCGGTGTGGACGACGATCTGGCCGGGGCGGAAGGCGCCCGCGGCAGCGAGCCCGCGGACCAGGCCGGGCAGCACGTCGTCCGGGACGGCGAGGAGGGCGAGGTCCGCCGCGCGGACGACCTCGTCGGGGGCGAGGAGCGGGGCGTCGGGCAGGAGCGTCCCGGCACGGTGCACGGACGCCCGGGAGACTCCGGAGGTGGCGACGACCCGGTGCCTCACCGCGTCCAACGCGGCACCCAGAACAGCCCCGACACGGCCGGCGGAGACCACTCCGACGGCCAGCCGGGCAGGCCGGCCAGCACTCATCACGCGCTCCTGCAGTCGTTCCAGTCCACCAGGGGTACCGGACGTTGTGGTCGACATCGATCGGCGACGACGGCACGAGGGTAGGCGGGCACGGACCGTCCCGGGGAGGCCGCGTGACGGGCTTCACCGGGCCGTGCGGCTCACACACCGCTCACCTGGCTGTCACGTGGTGGTGATCGGCGGGACGTTCGGGCGGCGGTTGCACTCCTGGTGGGAGCCGACGCACCCATGGCGGCTCGGGCAACGCACCCGCGACGGCTCGGGCGGAGAAAGCGCCGGCGACGGGGCGCTGGACGGGTCGGCACAGCCGGGAGGGGCGTCGCACACCCGCTCCTGCTCGGCGACACACCCGGGAGGCGTGCCGCACATCCCGTCGACGCCCTGTGTCGCGCTTGTACGGATGTGTCGGCTCGGCCGGCTCGGTCCGCGCTCGTGCGCGTGGTGAGCTCGACCGGCCCACGGCGAGCTCGCACACCCGGAGGTGCCTCGCCCCGGTCGCCGCACTCTGCCGGCGATCGACGAGGTGTGCGAGCCGACCGGCACCGACGGATGTGCGAGCTCCGTCCACGGGATCCTTGCGAACGCCGGCACGGTCGGCCCGACAACCCCGCCGCTCCCACATCCGGAAGCGCCTCGCACAGACCGTCGACCGGGTGTGTCACGAACCCGAAGGTTGTGCGGCTGCGCCACACCGGGTCTGTCACGAACCCGAAGGTTGGGCGGCTGCGCCACACCGGGTCTGTCACGAACCCGAAGGTTGGGCTGCGCCACACCGGGTCTGTCACGAACCCGAAGGTTGGGCGGCTGCGCCACACCGGGTGCGTCATGACGCGAGGGTTGTGCGGCTGCGCCACGTCGAGTGTGCGGCCCGAGGGCCGTCAGCGCCGGCGGGGCGGGCCCCAGCCCGGCGGGGGGCCGGGGGGCGGCTGCTGTCCCCGCGGGGGCAGGCCGGGGGCGCCGTAGGTCGGCGGCGGTCCCTGGCCCTGACCCGGCGGGCCGTAGTCCTGCGGGGGCGGGCCGTACCCCGGCCCGGCGTAGCCCTGGGACGGCGGCCCGTAGCCCGGTGCGGCGTAGCCCTGGGAGGGCGGGCCGTAGGGCTGCGGGACGGGCGCCCAGCCCGGCGCGGGGGCGGGCGGCGGGGTCCAGCCCGGCGGGTGCTGGTTGCCCCAGGCCGCGGTGAGGGCGTCCGGCATCCCGAGGGCCCGGGCGCGGGCCTTGGCGAGGGCGCGCAGCCGCTCGTGCTCCAGCTCGGCGGCGCTCTCCCGCACCGAGCCGCGGGCGATGCGTGCCCGCAGGAACGCCAGCTCGGTGACCGCCGTCTGGTACTCGGCGACCGCGCGGGCGGCGTGCGGCCCCGAACGCTGCCGGACCGCCCGGCGCCAGCCCCGCCGCTTCGCCAGGTTGCCGAGCAGCGGCACCTCGCTCCACGCGATCCAGCCCGCCTGGGCGAACGACGGCAGCTGCTCCGCAACCGTTCGGGCCTCGCGGCGCCGCTGCCAGATCACCACCACGGCGAGCCCGAGGAACAGCGGCACCATCACCACGACGTAGACCTGCACGAACCCGGTCCCGCCGAGCACCGAGGCGGCACCGTTCCACATCGCGTGCAGCAGCACCGCGACCAGGTAGCCGGCGAGCACTGCGAGCACCCGCACCATCGGGCTGCGGCTGGCCGCGGCGATGCCCGCGCCGATGCCGGTCATCGCTGTGAACAGCGGGTGCGCGAAGGGCGAGAACACCCCGCGGAGCAGCAGCACGGCGAGCACCCCGCCGCTCTGCCCGGCCACGGCGTCCTCGGCGAAGGCCCGGCCGATGTAGAGGATGTTCTCGGTGTAGGCGAACCCGGCGGCGACGAGGCCCGCGTAGACGATCCCGTCGACGATGCCGTCGAACTCCTTGCGCCGCCAGACCAGCAGCCCGACGAGGAAGAGCCCCTTGAGCGCCTCCTCGACGAACGGGGCGATCACGACCGAGCCCAGGACGTCCCCGCTGCCGCGGCCGAGCAGGGCGTCGACCGCCAGGGCCGCGCTCGAGTTGATGAGCAGCGCGGACAGCGCCGCGAAGCACGCGCCCCAGAGGAACGCGATCAGCAGCATCCGCGGCGGCTCGGGCTCCCAGCGGTCGATCCACAGGAAGGTCGCGACCACCGGGCCGACCGGCAGCAGCGCACACAGTGCCCCGACCAGCACGCCGCCGGGACCGACCGAGTTGCCGACGAGGCCCAGCACCACGAGCCCGCACACGCCCAGCGCGACCAGCCCGACGACCGGGAGCAGCACGCCCTTGCGCCGCGCGGCGTGCGTGTGCCGCGTGGTCTGCTCCGCGGGCGGGTGTCCGGTCGGGACGGGGTTGGCCATGCCGGCGAGCCTACTTTCAGCGACCGACATCCACCGTCCGTCGCCGGCTGGGGGCGTCCCGGCTGTGGTGAACCTGGGTGGGTGCTCCCCTCCTAGCGCGTGGCCGCACCGCCCCCGGACCCGCCGTCCCGGCGCTGCTCGTCCGGGTCGTCCGGCGTGCGGCAGCAGTGTTCCAGCCAGAGCGCGCCGCCGACGAGCACGAGCGCGCACACCAGCCCGACGACCGCGGCCGTGGTGTCCGACGCCGCCGCGGTGACCGTCGAGGCGCGGGGCAGCACGTAGGCCAGCAGCCCGGCCCACAGCCCGCCGACGAGCGCCCCGCCGACCGCCGACGCCTGCGCCACCAGCACCGCTCGCGCCGCGACCAGCGGCTCGACGGGTCTGCTGCCCTGCCGACGTTCCACCCGGCCCTTGAGGATCCACCCGGCGACGGCCTCGGCGAGCCCGAGCACGCCGAGCGTGACGCCGGCGGGCGCGGGGAAGGAGGGCAGCGTGCCGTAGGTCAGGCTGACGACCAGGTGCGCCACGATCCCGGCGCCCAGGAAGGCGACGAGCAGGTCGCGGTGCCGGATCGGCTTCACCGCAGGACCAGGTCCGGCCGCGGACGCACGGTCTCCGCCTCGCCCGCGGGCAGCGCGGCGAGCAGGTCGGCCACCCGACCGTGCCCCGGGAGCACGGCGTCGGGCTCCACGTCCAGCCACGGGATCAGCACCGTCGCCCGCTCCGGCGTGCCCGGGTGCGGGAGCAGCAGCTCGGGGTCGTCGCTGGTCACCCCGTCGACCGTGACGATGTCGACGTCGAGCGTGCGCGGGCCCCACCGCACCTCGCGGACCCGCTCGGCGGCCTTCTCCAGCTCCTGCCCGCGCCGCAGCCACCCCCAGTGGTCCACGGCCGGGTCGTCGACGATCAGGATCGCGTTGAGGAAGTCCGGCTGCTCGACCCCACCCCACGGCGCGGTCTCGTAGACGGGCGAGGCGGCCACCAGCGCGTCGGCGAACCCGGCGACGGCGCCGCGCAGGTGGGCGAACCGGTCGCCCAGGTTCGACCCCAACGACAGCACCGCGCGGCTCACGGCGCTCCCACCCCGGAGCGAGCGGCACTCTCGCTCACCAGGTATGAGCGAGAGTGCCGTTCACCCATCGTCGCGGCGGGGGTCATGCCGGGATCACCCGGCCGGTGCTCGTCGGGTGGGAGCGCCGGGCGACCACCGCGACGTCCGCGAAGTCCAGCGGGATCGGGGCGTTCGGCTTGTGCAGCGTGACCTCGACGGCCTGCACCCGCTCGTCCTCCATGACCGCGTCGGCGATCTCCGCCGACACCGTCTCGATGAGGTCCCTCGGCTCGCCCGCGACGATCGCCGCGACCCGCTCGGCCAGCTCGCCGTAGTGCACGGTCTTCGTGAGGTCGTCCGTGGCGGCGGCCTCCCGCAGGTCCAGCCACAGCACGACGTCGACGACGAAGTCCTGCCCGTCCCGCTTCTCGTGGTCGAACACCCCGTGGTGCCCGCGCACGCGCAGGCCGCGCAGCTCGATGCGGTCCGTGTCCGGAGCGCCGCCGGGGAGGCTCATGCCGGCGGCTCCCCCAGCCACGGCCCGGTGCGGGCCCGCGAGGCACCCAGCCGGTAGGCGGTGCTGACGGCCACAGCGTCCATCGTGGACTCGACGTCGTGCACCCGGACGCCCCAGGCGCCGGCGTGCGCGGCGAGCGCGCTGATCGCCGCGGTGGCGCCGTCCCGACCCGCGGGCGGGCGCACCCGGCCCTCGGCGTCCGCCAGGAGCTGGCCGAGGAAGCGCTTGCGCGAGGCCCCCACCAGCACCGGGAAGCCCAGCGCGACCAGCACGTCCAGCCGGCGCAGCAACGCCCAGTTGTGCGCGGCGGTCTTGGCGAAGCCCAGCCCGGGGTCGAGGATCAGCCGGTCCGGGTCCACACCGGCCATGACCGCCGCGTCCGCCCGGGCGACGAGCTCCTGCCGCACCTCGCCGATGACGTCCTCGTAGGACGCCAGCTCCTGCATCCGGTCGCTGTGCCCGCGCCAGTGCATGAGGATCCACGGCACCCGCAGCGAGGCGACCGTGGCGGCCATCCGCGGGTCGGCCAGGCCGCCCGAGACGTCGTTGACGACCTCGGCCCCGGCCTGGACCGCCGCCTCGGCGACCTCCGCCCGGGTGGTGTCGACGCTGACCCGGACGCCCTCGGCGACCAGCTCGCGGATCACCGGCACCACGCGCTCGCGCTCGGTGGGGGCGTCGACGCGCCCGGCGCCCGGCCGCGTGGACTCGCCCCCGACGTCGACGAGGTCGGCCCCCGCGTCCCGCATGGCGACGCCGTGCGCGACGGCGTGCTCCCGGTCGACGTAGCGCCCGCCGTCCGAGAACGAGTCCGGGGTGACGTTCAGGATGCCCATCACGACACAACGGCCGGGATGCGGGACGCGCCCCTCCAGCCGACCCGCCATCACGTGCCCCGGATCAGCGAGAGCGCCTCCGCGCGCGAGGACGGGGAGGTCTGGAAGAGCCCCCGGACGGCGGAGGTGGTCGTGCGCGAGCCCGGCTTGCGGATGCCGCGCATCGCCATGCACAGGTGCTCGGCGTCGATCACGACGATCACTCCGCGCGGGTCCAGCTTGCGGACCAGCGCGTCGGCGACCTGCCCGGTCAGCCGCTCCTGCACCTGCGGGCGCTTCGCGTAGAGGTCGACCACGCGGGCGATCTTCGACAGGCCCGTGACCCGGCCCTCGACGGACGGGATGTACCCGACGTGCGCGACGCCGTGGAAGGGCACGAGGTGGTGCTCGCAGGTGCTGTACAGCGGGATGTCCTTGACCAGCACGAGCTCGCCGTGGCCCTCGTCGAACGTGCGCTCGAGGACGGTCGACGGGTCGACGTACAGCCCGGCGAAGATCTCCTCGTAGGCGCGCGCGACGCGGCCCGGGGTGTCCCGCAGGCCCTCGCGGTCGGGGTCCTCGCCGAGCGCGATCAGCAGCTCGCGGATCGCCGCCTCGGCGCGTGCGTGGTCGACACCCGCCGCGGCCGCCCGCTCCGCCGCCGTGTAGGTCGGGGCCGGGGCCTCGCCGTCGGTCGTTCCGGTGCTCAGTTCCTGCTCCCTGCGTCGGGGCCCAGCGGGCCCGCCGCCTCCGGGCCCTCGGGGTCCGGGCGCTGCGCGGGCGGTTCCGGCCCGAGCTGCTGCGTCGGCTGCTCCGGGGAGGCCTGGTGGCGGCCCTGCCCGTACTCCGGCTGTGCCTGCGTGCCCGGGTCGCCCTGGTGCGACGCCCAGTTCGGTGGCGGCCAGGTCTGCCCGGCCGGGGTGGTCGCGGGCCGCCAGTCCGGCGGCGCACCGTAGTTCGGCGCGACGGCGTACGGCGCCTGCGGGCCCGGGTGGCCGCCGGCCGGCTGCGGGGCCTGACCGTGGCCGTTGCCGACGACGTGGCCGGCACCGTTGCCCTGCGCGTACCCGCCGTTGCCCTGCGACCCGTGCGCCGGGGCCGACTCGGACGGGAACCCGCCCGGGTAGCCGCCGCCGTTGGGGCCGGGGTTGGGCAGCGGGCCGGGGCCGCCGTTCGGGCCCGGCGTCGGGACGCCGTTGCCGCCGCCCGGGTACGACCCGACCGGGGCCGGCTCGCGCTCGGTCTCCGGCGGCCAGATCTCGCCGCGCTCGCGGGCCAGCTCGGCGCGCGTCTTGATCGGCGGCTTGTCCGACGGGGTGCGCTCGCCGAAGTCGTTGAACGCGGTGATCCGCGGCCGCTTCTCGACGTCGCCGAAGATCCGCTCCAGGTCCCGGCGGGTCAGCGTCTCCTTGTCCAGGAGCTCGACGACCAGGTTGTCCAGGACGTCCCGGTAGGTGTTGAGGATCTCCCACGCCTCGGTGTGCGCCGCCTCGATGAGCTTGCGCACCTCCTCGTCGATCTCGTGGGCCACCTCGAGCGAGTAGTCCGCCTGGTTGCCCATCGAGCGGCCGAGGAACGGGTCGCCCTGCTCGCGGCCGTAGCGGACCGCGCCGAGCCGGGCGCTCATGCCGTACTCGGTCACCATCGCGCGGGCGATCTTCGTGGCCTGGTCGATGTCCGACGACGCGCCGGTGGTCGGCTCGTGGAACACGAGCTCCTCGGCCGAGCGCCCGCCCATCGCGAACACCAGGCGCGCGATCATCTCCGAGCGGGTCATGAGGCCCTTGTCGTCCTCGGGGACGACGAGCGCGTGCCCGCCGGTGCGCCCGCGCGGCAGGATCGTGAGCTTGTAGACCGGCTCGAGGTCCGGCATCGCCCACGCGGCGAGCGCGTGCCCGCCCTCGTGGTAGGCGGTGATCTTCTTCTCCTGCTCGGAGATGATCTTGCTCTTGCGCTTCGGGCCGCCGACGACGCGGTCGACCGACTCCTCGAGCGCCGCCGAGGTGATCAGCGACCCGTTCTCACGGGCGGTGAGCAGCGCGGCCTCGTTGATGACGTTGGCCAGGTCGGCGCCGGACATCCCGACGGTGCGCTTGGCCAGCCCGTCGAAGTCGACGTCCGTGGCGAACGGCTTGCCCTTGCTGTGCACCCCGAGGATCGCCTTGCGGCCGGCGAGGTCCGGCGCGCCGACCGGGATCTGCCGGTCGAAGCGGCCCGGGCGCAGCAGCGCCGGGTCGAGGATGTCCGGCCGGTTGGTGGCCGCGATGAGGATGATGCCGCCGCGGGCGTCGAACCCGTCCATCTCGACGAGGAGCTGGTTCAGCGTCTGCTCGCGCTCGTCGTGCCCGCCGCCGAGGCCGGCGCCGCGCTGGCGGCCGACCGCGTCGATCTCGTCGACGAAGATGATGCAGGGCGAGTTCTGCTTGGCCTGCTCGAACAGGTCCCGGACGCGGGAGGCGCCGACACCGACGAACATCTCGACGAAGTCCGAGCCGGAGATCGTGTAGAACGGCACGCCCGCCTCGCCCGCGACCGCGCGCGCCAGCAGGGTCTTACCGGTGCCGGGCGGGCCGTAGAGCAGCACGCCCTTCGGGATCTTCGCGCCGAGCGCCTGGTAGCGGCCCGGGTTCTGCAGGAAGTCCTTGATCTCGTAGAGCTCCTCGACCGCCTCGTCCGCGCCGGCGACGTCGGCGAAGGTGGTCTTGGGCATGTCCTTGGACAGCTGCTTGGCCTTCGACTTGCCGAAGGACATGACCCGGTTCCCGCCGCCCTGGGCGTTGTTCATCATCCAGAACAGGACGAGGAGCACCAGGCCCAGCGGGATCAGGTAGATCAACATCGTGGTCAGGAACGAGTCCTGCCGCACGATGGTGTTGTAGTTCGCGACCCCGGCGTCCTGGAGCTTCGTGAAGATCGCGTTCGACGACGCCGCCGGGTACTGCGTGATGATCTTCGTGCTGCCGTCGACCGGGTTGGTCAGGTCGAGGCGGAGCCGCTGCTCCTTGTCCTCGATCGTCGCGTCGGCCACGTTCCGGGCGTCGATCTGCTGCAGCGCCGTGGAGGTCGGGACCTGCGTGTAGCCGCGGGTGTCGTCGAAGAGCACGGAGAACGCGAAATAGACCAGGACCACGACGAGGATCCAGATCAAGGGGTTGCGGAGCAGGCGCTTGCGGTCCATGCAGCTTCGGCCTGGTGGCCTTCACCTTCCCGAGTGTGCTTTCCGGTCCCGCGCTGGCGGCGACGCGCCGACCGGCCTGATCCGCCAGGATAGCTTCCGTCGGCCGAGCACGCGCCACCGCGCCGGACGGGGACCGGCGGGTGATCGTGCCCGTACAACGATCGACCCCCGGGCGGTGTTCCCCGGGATCCGCGCAGGTTGCGGGGCCGGCGGGTTCCCACGAGGTCGCGGGCCCCTCCCGGGACCGCGCCGGACTGCCACCCGCCTCGCCCCGGACGTTCACGTGATGGTGGGGTATCCCACGGCCGCAGGTGTCGTTGGACCCTGGCGGCGGGTACTCGCGGGGCCGAATCGTGGCGGGCGGACGTCACGACGGGTCGGGAATGCAGGGGGTTGTGCGGATGCGTGTGCGGTCGGGCGGTGCCGGTCGGGGCCCGGGCTCGTGGGCCCGGCGGACGGCGGTGGCCGCCGCGGTGGCCGGGGTGGCCGCGGCGGCCGTGCTCCTGCCGTCGACGGCGAGCGCGCGCCCGGCCCCGAGTGCTCCCGCGGCCGCGCCGGCCCCGGCCTGGGCCTCCCGGGAGGCCGCCGCGGTGCACCCCGGGGTGGGCACCACCACGCAGGGCGGCGGCACCTGCACCAGCAACTTCGTCTTCCGCGGCGGGAACGGCACGGTCTACCTCGGACAGGCCGCGCACTGCGCGGGCACCGGCCAGTCCACCGAGACGGACGGGTGCACCTCGGCCACGATGCCCGTCGGCACCGCGGTGACCGTCCGCGGCGAGCGCGGCTTCACCGTGACCGGGACGATGGCCTACAGCTCCTGGGTCACCATGCAGCGCCGCGGCGAGACCGACCCGAACACCTGCGCCTACAACGACTTCGCGCTGGTCGAGCTGCCACCGGAGGCCGTCGCCGCGACCAACCCGAGCGTGCCGTGGTTCGGCGGTCCCACGGGCGTGTCGACCGCCGGGCTGCCGGAGGGCGCCCAGGCCTTCAGCTACGGCAACTCGCCGGTCCGCGGCGGCGTGAGCGCGCTGAGCCCGAAGGCGGGCGTGAGCGCGGGCGACGTCGGCGACGGCTGGGGGCACACCGTCTACACGGTCAGCCCGGGCGTGCCCGGCGACTCGGGCAGCGGGTTCCTCGACTCCTCCGGTCGCGCGATCGGCCTGCTGTCGACGCTGAACCTGGCGCCGCTGCCGGTCAGCAACGGCGTCTCGGACCTGTCCCGGATGCTGGCCTACGCCGACACCCACGGCGAGCTCGGCGACCTCTCGCTGGTCGACGGCACGGCGCCCTTCACGCCGACCCCGCCCGGGGTGCCGACGGAGGACCTCGCCCCGCCGGCCGGGCCGCCGGTGGGCGCGGCCTCCTGACGCCGCGCCCCGCGCCCCGGGTCAGGCGTAGACGGACGGGTCGAGCGTGCCGATGTAGGGCAGGTCCCGGTAGCGCTCGCCGTAGTCCAGCCCGTAGCCGACGACGAACTCGTTGGGGATGTCGAAGCCCACGTACTTCACGGGCACCTCGACCTTCACCGCGTCCGGCTTGCGCAGCAGCGTGACGACCTCGAGCGAGGCGGGCTGCCGCGACTCCAGGTTCTTCAGCAGCCACGACAGCGTGAGCCCGGAGTCGATGATGTCCTCGACAATCAGCACGTGCCGGCCGGCGATGTCGCGGTCGAGGTCCTTGAGGATCCGCACCACGCCCGAGGACGAGGTCGACGAGCCGTAGGAGCTGACCGCCATGAACTCCAGCTGCACCGGCAGCGGCATGGCCCGGGCGAAGTCGGTCATGAACATCACGGCGCCCTTGAGGACGCCGACGAGCAGGAGGTCGGAGTCGCGGCCGCCGGGACCGCAGAGGTCGGCGTAGTCCTTGCCGATCTGCTCGGCGAGCTCGGCGGTCTTCTCGCCGATCTGCTGCTCGGTGACCAGGACGGACGCGATGTCCTCGTCGTACACGGGGTGGGGCCCTCTCGCTCGGCGGTCGTTCTGCGGGCGCGGACCGAACTCAGCCCGGCCGTGCGGGTACGAGCCTGTCATGCTCGCGGACGACGTCCAACCCGCCGGGCAGCCGCGGCCCGCCCTGCCCGCGCCACGCACCGACGAGGGCGTCGGCGGCACGCAGGTGGGCGTCCGTGACCGCGGTCGCCCCGCATTCCAGGAGCCACTCGCGCAGCACGCGGCGGCGCACGGCGGCGGGGGCCCCGCGCAGGACGTCGACCCGCAGGGCGTTCCCGGTCCGCGCCTCGTCATGCACGCGGACCGCCCACGCGGCGAGCGCCTCGTCGTCCTCGCGGAGCTGCGCGGCCGTGCGGGCGAGGGCCTCGGCGACGCCGCCGGACAGCACGTCGTCGAGCAGCGGGAGGACCTCGGCCCGCAGCCGCGCGCGGACGAACCGCGGATCCCCGTTGTGCGGGTCCTCCCAGGGCACCGGCCCACCGGCGCAGGCCTCCCGGACGAGGGCGCGGCGCAGGCCGAGCAGCGGGCGCAGCCAGGGCTCGTCCCACTCGCGCATTCCGGCCAGCGAGCGCGCCCCGGAGCCGCGGCCGAGCCCGAGCAGCACGGTCTCGGCCTGGTCGTCGAGGGTGTGGCCGAGCAGGACCGGGGAGCAGGGATGCGGGCGGGCGGCGGCGAGGGCCGCGTAGCGGGCGCGGCGGGCGGCGGCCTCGGTGCCGCCGGGGCCCTCGACGGTCACCGGGTGCACCCGGGTGTCGATCCCCCGCGCGCGTAGGTCGGCGGCGAGGACACGGGAACGCTCGGCGGAGCCCTCCTGCAGGCCGTGGTCGACGATCGCGGCGACGACGCCGCCGGGCCGCTCGGTGTGCGCGGCCGCCAGCAGGGCCAGCGAGTCGGCCCCGCCGGAGCACCCGACGACGAGCGGTGCCTCCCGCACCTCGGGGGGCAGCCGCCCGAGCGCACCCCGCACGGCCCGCCGCACCTCCGCGAGGGCCTCGTCGGGCCCGGAGGTCACGCCACGCGGGTGAGCCACTGGTCCGGCGCCGCGAGCTCGGCCCGGGTGGGCAGCGTGTTCGGCGAGTTCCAGACCTTGTTGAACCCCGCCATGCCCGCCTCGCCGATCACGTGCTTGGTGAAGGCGGAGCCCACGGCGTACTGCTTGACCTTCGCCTCCACGCCGAGCAGCGCGCGCAGCACCCGGTCGATGATCCCGCCGCCGCGGCGGCGCACGGTGAACCGCGCCCGGATGGTCTCGACGGTGGGGACGACCTCGGGGCCGGCCGCGTCCATGACGTGGTCCGCGTGCCCCTCCAACAGGGTCGTGAGCGCGATGAGCCGGTCCAGCACCGCCCGCTGCTCCGGGCCCTGCAGGAGCTCGACGAGCGCCAGCGAGTCCCCCTTGGCCTCCTTGAACGCCCGCACCGCCTCCGGCAGCCGCTCGAGCATCGCGGAGCCGTTGCCCGTGCTGATCGACAGGAACCGGCCGACCTCGGCGGCGAAGTGCTCGCGCAGCCAGGGGACGGCGGTGAACTGCAGCCGATGGGTGGCCTCGTGCAGGCAGACCCACAGCCCGAAGTCCTCGGACGGGACGTCGAGGGCCTGCTGCGCGGCGTAGACGTTGGGCGCGACGAGGAGCAGCCGCCCGTCCTTCGCCGGCCCGCCGAAGGGGTCGTACTGGCCCAGCACGCGGGCCCCGACGAACGCGAGCACCCCGCCGATCTGCAGGCCGGAGGTGGTCGCGGTGACCGCCCGGGCGGCGCGGGCGGTGCGCGGCAGCCGGGCACCGGCGGTGAGCTCGGCCATCCCGTCGACGGCCGCGGCGGCCCATGCCGGCCGGTCGACGACGTCCGCGGGCAGCAGCGGCAGGCCCTCGCCGAGCCCGGTCACCGCGCGGACGTGCCCCTCCGCCACGGCCGCGTCCTTGCGCAGCCGCTCGACCAGCTCGGTGGCGACGGCGGTGCTGACCGGGGGCCCGGCCGGGACCAGCCGCGCGGCGGTGCGCCGGGCCAGACCCCAGTTCACGGGGAGGCCGGAGACGGTGTCGGGGTCGGCGGCCGACGTGTCGGGACCGGCGGCGGGTCCGGTGGGCGCGTTCACCTCTGCCACGCTACGCGGCACCCGACGGCGACCGCAGCGGCTCGGCGACCGCGCCGGACCGCTGCCGCGAACCGGCGGCTCAGCGGCAGCCGCAGCGGCTCAGGGTGGCCGCGATGGTGTCCAGCCGCGGCCGCACGGTGGCCGGGGACTGGCCGTTGGACATCAGCGCGAAGACGAGCAGCCGGCCGTCGACGTCCGTGACCACCCCGGCCAGCGCGCTCACCCCGGTGAGGGTGCCGGTCTTGGCCCGCACCACCCCCCGGCCCGCGGACGCGGTGCCGGTGGCGAAGCGGTCGTCGAGCGTGCCGTCGCCGCCCGCGACCGGCAGCCCGGAGACGATCGGGCGCAGGAACTCGGTGCCCTCACCGGGGCTCGTCGGCGCGGCGGCCGCGGCCAGCAGCGCCCCCAGCAGCCGCGGCGGGACACGGTCCTCGGTCGAGAGCCCGCTGCCGTCGACCATCCGTGCTCCGGTGACGTCGAAGCCGGCCTGCGCCAGCGCGGCCAGCACCTGCTCCGAGGCGCCGGCGAAGGAGGGGTCGCCCTTGCGGCTCAGCGCGACGTCCCGGGCGAGGCTCTCGGCGAGCACGTTGTCCGAGGTCGTCATCAGGTGCTCGACCAGCGACGACACGGGGGCGGAGTAGACCTGGCCGAGCGGTTTCGCGTTCGCCGGGGCCGTGCCCTCGGTGACCTTCGACGACGGCACGCCCAGCTTCTGTGCGAAGGTCTCGCCCGCGTCGACCGCCGGGGTGGTGGTGCGCGGCCCGTCCTGCAGCGACGGGTCGAGCCGGCCGCCGTCGAGCATCAGCGGCACGATCGGCGTGACGTTGCCGGCCGGGATGTCCGCCGGGTCCCAGCCGGGGGCCAGCACCGGTCCGGTCCACGCGCTCGTGTCGATCACGACCGAGGTGACCTGCCGCCCGGCCATCGCCTTCTGCACGGCGGCGACGAGGTCGTCCAGCCGGGCGGGCTCGGGGTAGGTGCCGGTGCGACCCTCGGGCAGCGCGGTGAGCGTGGGGTCGCCGCCGCCGACGAGCACGACCTGCCCGGGCTCGGCGCCCGCGACGGCGCGGGTGACGAGCCGGTCGGTCGGGTCGAGGGTCAGCAGGGTGGCCGCGGCCGTGAGCAGTTTGCCGGTACTGCCCGGAACGAGAGGCTCCTCCGGTGATTGCTGCCACAGCGGGGCGGGCGCGGACCCGCCGGCGGGCTGCGCGGCCGGGTCGACGACGACGCCGGCGAACTCGCCGAGGGCGCTCGACGCGGCCAACGGGTCCAGCACGGAGGCGAGGCCGGCGGAGCTCGGCACGGGCGCGTCCGCCCGCAGCCCGGCGAGCTCCGGGACCGGGGCGGGGAGGTCCTCCTCGGACCGTGCGGCGCTGACGAGTCCCAGGTCGGACAGCACGTTCGGGGCCTGGACGGCCACCGCACCGCCCGCTCCGGCGGCGAGCGCGAGGACGACGAGGACCACCAGGACGATGCGCCCCGGCTTCGTCGGCAGCCTCAGGGTGTCGCCGATCCGGCGGCCGAGTCCCACCTGCCCACCGCTCCCTCCGACCGCCGACACCGTCCGGCGCCGCGACCGCTCCCGGTCCCGGCCGGTCACGACCGGCCCGACGCGGTCCCCCACACTAGAGGTAGGCGCCGCGCCGACGACCGCCGCGGCTCGCACGAGTCACGACCTGAAGCACGACCGAGCACAAGGAGCATCCCGTGGACTTCGACGTTCTCATCGAGATCCCCAAGGGCGGCCGGAACAAGTACGAGGTGGACCACAAGTCCGGCCGGCTCCGCCTCGACCGGACGCTGTTCACCGCCACCCAGTACCCGGCGGACTACGGCTTCATCGAGGACACCCTCGGCGAGGACGGGGACCCGCTCGACGCGCTGGTCCTCGTGCAGGAGCCGACCTTCCCGGGCTGCCTCATCCGGTCCCGCGCGATCGGCATGTTCCGGATGAAGGACGAGAAGGGCGGCGACGACAAGGTCCTCTGCGTCCCGGCCGACGACCCGCGCCAGGAGCACCTGCGCGACATCCACCACCTGCCCGAGTTCGACCGGGCGGAGATCCAGCACTTCTTCGAGATCTACAAGACCCTCGAGCCGGGCAAGAGCGTCGAGGGTGCCTCGTGGGTCGGCCGCGCCGACGCCGAGCGCGAGATCAAGGCCTCGTGGGAGCGGGCGCGCCAGGCCGCCGAGGCCGAGGCGGCCGAGGGCGAGTCCGCCGAGCACTGATCGGGCACCGAGCCGGCACCGAGCGGCACGGATCGGTGCCGGTCGGCGCCGCGGGGGAAGCGGGAGGTCGCGGCCTCAGGGCCGCGACCACTGCTCCTCCATGCCGGTCGTGAAGCGGCCGAGCAGCCGGGTGAGGGTGCTCCGCTCCTCCGGGGTCCAGTCGGCCATGATCGCGGCGATCCGCTCGTTGCGGAGCCGCCGGTTCTCCGCGAACACCCGTTTCCCCTCGTCCGTCGCGGCGACGAGGAAGGCGCGCCCGTCCTCCGGGTCGGGGGTGCGCGCCACGTAACCCAGCCGCACGAGCTGCGCGACCTGCCGGCTCACCGTCGAGGGGTCCGAGTGCACCGCCTCCGCGAGCGCACCCGTCCGCCGCGGCCCGTCCTTGACCAGGTGCACCAGCAGCAGGTATGCCGCGCGGTCGACGGCCGCGGGGTTCGCCGCCTGGTGCTGCGCCTGGGCACGGTCGACCAGCCGGATGAGGCGGACGAGCTGGGTGCCCAGCTCGTCCGCCTCGTCCGACTCGCGGCGGTCGAGACCCACCGGCGTCTCAGACGCGCTCGAACAGCGCGGCGAGGCCCTGCCCGCCGCCGATGCACATCGTCTCCAGGCCGAAGCGGGCGTCCCGCCGCACCATCTCCCGGGCCAGGGTGGCCAGGATCCGGCCGCCGGTCGCGCCGACCGGGTGGCCCAGCGAGATGCCCGACCCGTTGACGTTCATCCGGTCGAAGTCGCCCGGGGTGAAGCCCCACTCGCGGGTGCAGGCCAGCACCTGGGCGGCGAACGCCTCGTTCAGCTCGATCAGGTCGACGTCCTTGAGCGCCACCTCGGCCTGGTCCAGGGCCTTGGCGACGGCCGGGACCGGGCCGATGCCCATGGTCTTCGGCTGCACGCCGCCCACGCCCCAGGACACCAGCTTCACCAGCGGGCGCAGGCCCAGCTCGGCGGCCTTCTCCGGGCTGGTGACGATGCAGATCGCCGCGCCGTCGTTCTGCCCCGACGCGTTGCCCGCCGTGACGGTGGCCTCGGCGTCCTGCTTGCCCATGATCGGGCGCAGCTTCGCCAGCGTCTCCACGCTCGAGTCCGGCCGGATGTGCTCGTCGGCCTCGACCACGGTGTCGCCCTTGCGGCCCTTCACCGTGACCGGGACGATCTCGTCGGCGAACCGGCCCTCGGCCTGCGCCGCCGCCGCCCGCTGGTGGCTGCGCACCGCGAACTCGTCCTGCTCCTCGCGCGGGATCGAGTACTCCTTGCGCAGGTTCTCCGCGGTCTCGATCATCCCGCCCGGCACCGGGTAGTTGTCCCCGCCGGCCGTCACCCGGCCGCGAGCCAGCGAGTCGTGCAGCATCACGCCCGGCCCGCCCTTGGCGCCCCACCGCATCGCGGTGGAGTAGAACGACGCGTTCGACATCGACTCCGCGCCACCGGCCAGCACGACCTCCGACGCACCGGTCTGCACCTGCATCGCGGCGTAGAGCACCGCCTGCAGGCCCGACCCGCAGCGCCGGTCGATCTGCAGGCCCGACGCCGTGACCGGCAGCCCCGCGTCGAGCGCGGCCACCCGGCCGAGCGCCGGCGAGTCCATCGTCGGGTAGCAGTTGCCCAGCAGCACGTCGTCGACCGACTCCGGCGGCAGGCCCGTGCGCTCCATCAGCGCCGCGATCACGGTCGACGCCAGCGTCTTCACCGGCACGTCCCGCAGCGACCCGCCGAAACCCCCGACCGGGGTCCGCAGCGGCTCGCAGATCACCGCGTCGCGCATGATGTCCCTCCTCTCCCGGCCGCCCTGCTCAGACGTACTGGCGGGTCAGCCACTCGGCGACGACCGCGGGCCGCTCAGAGCCCTCCAGCTCCACCGTGACCTTGGTGGTCAGCTGGACGGCGCCGTCCTTGGTGTCCTCGACGTCGACGAGCTCGACGACCCCGCGGACCTTGCTGTCCACGGGCACCGGCGCGGTGAACCGCACCTTGTTCAGGCCGTAGTTGATGCCCATCCGGACGCCCTCGATCGAGTAGACGTCCTTCACCAGCACCGGCAGCAGCGACAGGCTGAGGAAGCCGTGCGCGATGGTCTTGCCGAACGGGCCGTCCGCGGCCTTGGCCGCATCGACGTGGATCCACTGGTGGTCGCCCGTGGCCTCGGCGAACTGGTCGATGTGCCGCTGCTCGACCGTGACCCAGTCGGACTCCCCGAGCCGGGTGCCCTTGGCCTCGCGGATCTCGTCCACACCGTTGAAGACGCGCATCGAACCACCTCGTGAAGTGCGTGCCGTACCTGCCTGGTTACGGCCGCAACCCTGCCACATCGGAGAGGTCGCGGAAGGCGTCCGTGGCCGACCCCACGACCGGCGCGGCAGGCCTCAGCGCGCGAACGTGCCGCGCAGCTCGAGACGCGCCGGCGCACCCGCACCGGGCTCCACGCCGCCGGCCGGGGCGAGGGCCGCGGCCAACCGGATCTCGATCCTCCGGCCGGGCAGTGGCCGCATCCGGAACACGCCCTGCACCCGGTGCGCCGCACCCTCCGGGGGCGGCGCCGGCTCGGCGGGGGCGGCCAGCGCGGGGCCGGCGCGTAGCAGCCCGCGGACGGCCACGACGTCGTGCCGCACCCGGCGCAGGTCGGCGCAGGCGAGCCAGCGGGGCCCGGCCGGAGCGTCGTCCACGAGCGTGTCGTCGTCCACGGCGCCGGGGTGGACGACACCGGCGTCCCGGGGAGCGGCGTCCCCGTCGGCGTTCCCGCACTCCGCGGTGCCCGGCTCCCGGCGGTCGGTGAACTCGACGCTGAGCTCGGGATCGGCACCGAACACCGGCAGCACCAGCACCCCCCAGCCGACGGCGGCGGGCAGGTCCGCCACTCCCGGGCGCCGGATCAGGGCGGAGGCGGAGGCCACGTCGAGCAGGTGCACCGCGGACGCGCCGGGATCGGGCGAGCGCGCGGGATCGGTGAGCTCGGCCGTCACTCCGGCCACCTCCTCGCCACCCGTACGGATCGCCTTCCCCGCCGGGCGACGGGCCGATCGCACTCCGGGCGGACAACGACGGCGCGGCGCCGAGGATTTTCTCCGGAATCGACGGAAAAGAACGACCGACCGCATTCCGTGACCGTTCGGGAACGGATCCGCACCCGATCGTGCGGCGCGACCCGGGCGCGGCGGCGCGCTCCCCACCAGCGCCTCCGTCCGGCAGGTCGCATCACCCACCCGTCCGGGCCAAGACCGGCCCGCTTTCGAGTCACGCGGGGCCCGGAGCATTCCGCCCGATCCGGCGACCATCGGTTACGTGGCCGAAATACCGGGCTCTCGTCCATTCCCTACCGTTCCCGCGTGCGGACCTGGCGGACGGTGATCGGGGTCGCGGCGCTGGCCGCGGGCCTCGTGTTCCCCGCGGGCGCCGCGGCCGGGGCGGACACGCCGTCGAACCCCGCGCCCGGGGCCACCCTCGCCACCGCGCCGGACCGGGTGAGCGTGGAGGTCGGGGCGACCGGACCCGGCGCCGAGGTCCTCGTCCTCGTGACGGACGCGGCGGGCGTGCGCCGGGACGTCGGCGACCCGGTGCTGCGCGCGGGCACCGCGACCGTGAGGCTGGCCGGCGGGCTCGCGCCGGGCAGCTACACGGTGGACTGGCGGGTGACCGACGGCACCCGCGAGGGCTTCCGCAGCGGCACCTTCCTGTTCACCGTCGCCCCGGCCGCGGGCCCGCCCGTGCCGGCGGCGGCGCTGACGACCCTGCCCCGCACGCCGGCGATGTGGCTGGCCGCCGGCCTGCTGCTGATCGTCGGCAGCGCGGCGGCAGCCCTCTGGCGCATCCGGTAGCCGCATCATGCACACGCTCCGCGCACGCGTGTGCTCCGTTCGGCGTGCCCGGCTGCTGCGCACTACTCTGCCCCCGAACCGTTCGACCGGGGGTGGGGCAGGGCATGGACCAGCGGACGGTCCAGGGCGCGGCCCGGCAGCGGCCCGACGGCATGGTCCACGAGGGCGTCCCCTACCGCGAGCCGGCCCTCCTGGCCCGCGAGCTGCACGCGCCCGTCGGTGAGACGCTCCGGGACGGCGGCCGGGTGGTCGCCGTGCTCGACGAGGCGAACCGGGTCGCGCTCGAGTCCCTCCTCGGCCCCGCCGCCGCGGACATCGAGTGGCGGGACCCGGCCGAGGTGCACAGGGTGCCGGCGTTCACCGTCGCCACCCGCTGGGCGCAGCTGGCCCGCCGCACCCCCCACCCCGAGGTCCGCACCACCGTCATCGCCCAGCACATGGACCTGCCCGGCGTCGACCTCGCGTACTGGATCCGGCTCGACGCGGCCCTCAACGTGGCGCTCGCAACCCTGCCGGTGACCATGCTCTGCCCCTGCCGGGACGACGCCGACCTCGACCTCCTCCTCCGGTCCTCGCACCCCGCGCTGCGGATCGGCGGGGAGAGCCTGCCGACGGGCCCCCAGCGCGACCCGACCGAGCTCGTCGCCGAGTACCCGCCGCCGCCCCCGCCCGACCTCGGCCCGCCGGCGGCCGAGCTGGCCGTCACGCTCGACGGGCTGCCGGCCGTCCGGCGGCTGGTGGCCGAGACCGCACCCGTCGCCGGGCTCGACCCCGAGCGCACCGCGGACCTCGTCCTCGCGGTCAACGAGATCGCCACCAACAGCGTCGAGCACGGCCCGGGCCGCGGCCGGCTGCGCCTGTGGACCCGCGGCGGGCTGCTGGCCGAGGTGCACGACGTCGGCCGCATGACGGTGCCGTTCCCGGGGATCGTGGCACCGCCCGCTTCGGGCGCGCGCGGGCGCGGGCTGTGGCTCGCCTCCGAGCTCACGGACGTCCTGCAGGTGTGGAGCGACACGTCCGGCACCACGGTCCGGCTGCTGGCCGAGGCGGGCTGAGCCGTGGCGCAGGACGGGCCGGTGGCCCGCTTCGTCGCACTCGTGGCCGGGCCCGAGCCGCCCCTCGACGAGGCGGCCCTGGCGCTGGCGGCCGGGGCGGACCCCGGGCTCGACCCCGCGCCCTGGCTCGCGGAGCTGGACCGGCTGGCCGAGGGCGTCGACTCCGTGCCCGCGCTCGTGCGGCGGCTCTTCGTGGAGGAGGGCTTCACCGGCAACAGCACGGACTACGGCGACCCGCGCAACTCCCTGCTGCCGCAGGTGCTCACCCGCCGCACCGGTATCCCCATCACGCTGTCCGTGGTCGCGATCGAGGTGGCGCGCCGGGCCAGGATCCGGCTGGAGGGCGTCGGGATGCCGGGGCACTTCCTCGTGCGGGTGGCCGACACCGAGCAGTACCTCGACGTGTTCGACGGCGGCCGCCGGCTGGACCGCGCCGGCTGCGAGGAGCGGTTCCGGGCGGTGACCGGATCGGCCGCGCCCTTCGGCCCGGACCTGCTGCCCCGCGCGTCGACCCGGGACATCCTGGTGCGGATGCTGGAGAACCTGCGTGCGGTGTACCGCACCCGCGGCGGGCCGGCGGACCGCGAGTGGGTGCTGCGGATGCGGCTGGCGGTGCGGCCGGACGAGGACCGGCTCGTGGAGCTCGGCGAGGTCCTGGGCGCGCAGGCCCGCTGGGACGAGGGGGCCCGGTTGATCACCGCCTACCTGGCGGGCGGCACCCACCCGCCGGAGCGGACGGACCGGCTGCGCCGCACCGCGCGGTCCCTCCTCGCGCACCTCAACTAGTGCCTGAATTACGGTCGACGACGTGCGCGCCCTGATCACGAACGACGACGGCATCGCCTCCCCCGGGCTCCACGCCCTCGCCCGCGGCGCGTTGGCGGCGGGATTCGACGTGACCGTCGCCGCCCCGCACGTCGACTCGACCGGGGTCGGCGCGTCCGTCTACGCCGTCGCCGAGGACCGCCGGGTCAAGGTGCACCCGCAGGTGCTGCCCGGGCTCGAGGAGGTCCCGGCGTTCTCCGTCGAGGCGCACCCGGCGTTCATCGTGCACGCCGCCGGCGACGGCTGGTTCGACCCGCGGCCGGACATCGTGCTGTCGGGCATCAACGTCGGCGCCAACGTCGGGCACGCGGTGATCCACTCGGGGACGGTCGGGGCCGTGCTCACCGGCGCCCTCAAGGGCTGGTCGGGGCTCGCGACCTCGCTGGACTGCGGGCTGCACGGTCGCGACGGCGCGCACTGGGAGTCCGTCGTGGAGCTCCTGCCGGAGGTGCTCGAGGTGCTGCTCGCCCGCCCGCGCGGGACCGTGCTCTCGCTCAACGTGCCGGACCGGCCGTCGTCGGAGATCGGGCCGCTGCGCGAGGCGGAGCTGGCGGACTTCGGCGCGGTGCAGGTGCGGGTGGAGCACGAGTCGGGGGTCGACGGCGCGCCGGGCACGCTGCGAACGACGGTGTCCGCGCCGGACGAGGTCGCCCCCGAGGGCACGGACGTCGCCCTGCTCGCCCGGGGGTACCCGACCCTCAGCGAGCTGCGCTCGGTCTCCTCCGTCCCCGGCCTGCTGTCCGGGCGCTGAGCACGCTCCGTCACCACGACGTCGGGCGCGCGACCCCTCCGCGGCACCGGCCGTTCACCTCGATGCGGCGGGAGAGCACGCGGTTACTCGTGTGACAGCAGTGACCCCCGGATCAGGGGTGACCAGTGACACGGAGCACACTGTGCCGACGACGGACGGGCAGCAGCGGCTCGAGTGGTCCACCCGCTTCGCGCGGGCCGTGGCCGAGGAGATCCGGGCCGGCGTGGCGAGCGGCGCGCTGACCGGGGCCGAGGCCGATCAGCTCCTGGCCCGGCTGCGCACCGTCGTCGAGCAGGCGCTCGAACCGCTGCCCGTGGGCTGACCCGGCCGGCTCAGTTCTCGTCCCGCCCGGTGAGCAGCTCCTCGAGCTGGTCCGCCACCTGCACGACGAGCCGGAACGGCCGGTCGAAGGCCGTCAGCTCGCCCTCGTGGAGCGGGATGGAGTGCCGGAACACGATCACGCCCTCCTGTGCCGCCACACCGCCGACGACCGACTCGCCCGCCTTCTCCAGCAGGGCGGTCAGGTCGAGGTCGCCGAGCTTGCCGACGGGCGAGGCGATCTGCGCCCACGGGTGGTCGTCCTCGCCCGTCACGCTCCGGACGACCACCAGCTGGGTGCGCTCCTCGGTGGTCGGCAGGTTGAACCACAGCTCGGTGTCGGTCGAGCGCATCACCTCGTACCGCACCCGCACGTAGGACACCAGATCGGTCCAGCTGGCCACGTCGGCTCCTCCCCCGGCTCCGCCGGGCCCGGCTGCGGGCCCGGCGCGAGGGCAACCTACCGCGTCCCGGACGGCCGGCTACAGGCCCAGGTGCCGGGCGATCAACATGCGCTGGACCTCGGAGGTCCCCTCGCCGATCTCCAGGATCTTGGCGTCCCGGTAGAAGCGGCCGACGGGGTACTCGTTCATGAAGCCGTAGCCGCCGAAGATCTGCGTGGCGTCCCGGGCGTTGTCCATCGCGGCGTTGGAGGAGACCAGCTTCGCGATGGCCGCCTCCTTCTTGAACGGCTCGCCGCGGAGCATCTTCGCCGCGGCCGCGTAGTAGGCCAGCCGCGCCGTGTGCGCCCGCACCTCCATGTCGGCGATCTTGAACTGGATCGCCTGGTAGTGGCCGATCGGGTGGCCGAAGGCCTCGCGCTCGTGGGCGTAGCGCAGCGACTCGTCGACGCAGCCCTGCGCCAGCCCGACCGACAGCGCCGCGATCGCGATGCGCCCCTCGTCCAGGATGGACAGGAACTGGGCGTAACCGCGGCCGCGCTCGCCGAGCAGGTTCTCCGCCGGCACCCGCACGTCGTCGAAGAACAGCTCGCGGGTGTCCGAGGCCGACCAGCCGACCTTCGAGTACTTCTCGCTCACCGTGAAGCCGGGCGTCCCGGAGGGCACGACGATCGCCGAGATCTCCTTCTTGCCGTCCCGCTCGCCGGTGACCGCGGTGACGGTGACGAGCTCGGTGATGTCCGTGCCGGAGTTGGTGATGAAGCACTTCGACCCGTTGATCACCCACTCGTCGCCGTCGAGCTTCGCGGTGGTGCGGGTGGCGCCCGCGTCCGACCCGCCGCCGGGCTCGGTGAGCCCGAAGGCGCCGAGCTTCTCGCCCGCGGCGAGCTGCGGCAGCCACTTCGCCTTCTGCTCGTCGGTGCCGAAGCGGGCGATCGGCATCGCGCCGAGCGAGACGCCCGCCTCCAGGGTGATCGCGACGGACGAGTCGACCCGCGCCAGCTCCTCCAGCGCGAGGCAGAGGGCGAAGTAGTCCCCGCCCATGCCGCCGTGCTCCTCGGCGACCGGCAGGCCGAACAGGCCCATCGCGCCCATCTTGCGCACCAGGTCGTACGGGAACTCGCCGCGCTCGTAGAACTCCCCGATGACCGGGGCGACCTCCTTCTGCGCGAAGTCCTCGACCGTCGCCCGCAGTGCCGCGTGCTCCTCGGACAGCTCAAGATCCATCGGTGTCTCCTCCTGTGTCCCCCTCGGTACCCGTCTGAACGACGAGGAGGACGGCGTCCTTCGCAACAGTCCCGCCGGGGCGCGCGCGCAGCTCGCGGACCGTGCCGTCGACGGGCGCGGTGAGCACGTGCTCCATCTTCATGGCCTCGACCACGACGAGCGTCTGCCCCGCCGTGACCTGCTGGCCCTCGGTGACCTCGACGACGGTCACGGTGCCGGGCATCGGGGAGAGCACGGGCCCGCCCGCCCCGGCGGCGGCCTCCTCGGCCGCGGCCTCGAGGGCCTCCTGTTCGCGCACGGCCCAGGCCAGGCCGTCGCGTCCGATCCAGTGCACCCCGGACTCGTCCCGGGCGACCGCGTACTCCCTGGTCACCCCACCCTGGGAGTGCGTGACGCCGGTGCCCGCGGGCCGGGTCGACGTGCGGAAGGGCTCGCCGCCGTCGACGGACAGCTCGGCGTCACCGGCGCGCCCACGGGAGCGGACCTCGACGGGGTCGTGCCCGGCGACGACGAGACGGCGCGTGGTCCAGGCCGCCTCACCGACCCGCCAGCCGCCGGGGATGTCGAACGGGTCGGTCACCGGACCGCTCGGCTCCAGGTCGAGCAGGGCCAGGCCCGTCGCCACCCCGACGACGTCGGCCGGCAGGTCCTGCCCGGTCAACGCGTCCAGCCGGCGCCCGACCAGCCCGGTGTCGAGGTTCCCCGTCCGGACGTCCGGGTCCGCGAGCAGCGCGCGGAGGAACCCGATGTTGGTGCCCAGCCCGAGCAGCACGGTCTCGCCCAGCGCGGCGTCGAGCCGGCGCAGCGCCTCGGCCCGGTCCGGCCCGTACGCGATGATCTTCGACAGCATCGGGTCGTAGTCCGAGCCGACGACGCCGCCCTCGGCGATGCCCGAGTCCACCCGCACGCCGGGCTGCCCGACGGGCTCGCGCAGCGCCAGGATCCGCCCACCGGTGGGCAGGAACCCCGACGCCGGGTCCTCGGCGTAGACCCGGACCTCGACCGCGTGCCCGCGCGGGACGAGCTCGGCCGGCCACGGCGCCTGTTCGCCCGCGGCGACCCGCAGCTGTGCCTCGACCAGGTCGACGCCGTAGACCTGTTCGGTCACCGGGTGCTCGACCTGCAGCCGGGTGTTCATCTCCATGAAGAAGAACTCGCCCGGCCGGTCGCCCCCGACGATGAACTCGACCGTGCCGGCACCGACGTAGCCGCACGCCCGCGCGGCCTCGCAGGCCGCGCGGCCCATCGCCTCGCGCTGCTCCGGGGTCAGCAGCGGCGAGGGCGCCTCCTCGACGATCTTCTGGTGCCGGCGCTGCAGCGAGCACTCCCGCTCGCCCAGGTGCACGACGTTGCCGTGCGTGTCGGCCAGCACCTGGATCTCGATGTGCCGCGGTGTGGTGATCAGCCGCTCGACCAGCAGGGTGTCGTCGCCGAACGAGCCGCGCGCCTCGCGCCGGGCGGACGCGATCGCGTCGGCCAGGTCCCTGCCGTTCTCACCGGCGCGGTGGACCTCGCGCATGCCCTTCCCGCCGCCGCCGGCGGAGGGCTTGAGCAGCACCGGGAACCCGATCTGCTCGACGGCCAGGGCGAGGTCGGCGTCGGACAGCCCGACGCCGTCCGAACCCGGGACCACCGGCACACCGGCCTTGGCCACGGTCTGCTTGGCGCGGATCTTGTCGCCCATCGCCTCGATCGCCGACGACGGCGGGCCGACGAACACGATCCCGGCCGCCTCGCAGGCCGCGGCGAACGCGGTGTTCTCGCTCAGGAAGCCGTAGCCGGGGTGGATGGCCTCCGCTCCCGTGGCCTTCGCCGCCTCGATCACCGTGTCGATCGCCAGGTACGACTCGGACGCGGCCGCGGGCCCGAGCCGGACCGCGACGTCCGCCGCGGCGATGTGCGGGGCGCCCTCGTCGGCGTCGGAGTACACGGCGACGGAGCGGATGCCGAGGCTGCGCAGGGTGCGGATCACCCGGACCGCGATCTCCCCGCGGTTCGCCACGAGCACGGTGGAGAACATCAACACCCCTCCCCGGTCACTGCACGAACGGCACTCTCACTCACTAGGTATGAGCGAACGTGCCGCTCGCTCACCGCAGGGACGCGCCACCCCGAGCCTGCACGAGCGGCACTCTCGCTCACTAGGTATGAGCGACAGCGCCGTTCGCTCATCGACAGTCGGTGCATCGCGCTCACATCCGGAAGACGCCGAAGGCCGGGTCGCCCAGCGGGGCGTTCGCGGCGATCGACAGCGACAGGCCCAGGACCGTGCGGGTGTCGGCGGGGTCGATCACGCCGTCGTCCCAGATCCGGGCGGTGGAGTAGTAGGGGTGCCCCTGGGTCTCGTACTGCGCGCGGATCCGCTCCTTGAGCTCCTCCTGCGCGGCCGGGTCCGCCGACCCGACGGTGCCGAGCACCGTCGCGGCCTGCTCGCCGCCCATGACCGAGATCCGGGCGTTGGGCCACATGAACAGGAACCGCGGCGAGTAGGCCCGCCCGCACATCGCGTAGTTCCCGGCGCCGAACGAGCCGCCGATCACCACGGTCAGCTTCGGCACCCGGGTCGAGGCCACCGCCGTGACGAGCTTGGCGCCGTTGCGGGCGATCCCGCCGGCCTCGTACTCGCGGCCGACCATGAACCCCGTGATGTTCTGCAGGAACACCAGCGGGATGCCGCGCTGGTCGCACAGCTCGATGAAGTGCGCGCCCTTCATGGCGGACTCGGAGAACAGGATCCCGTTGTTGGCGATGATCCCGACGGGGTGCCCGTGGATGTGCGCGAAGCCGGTGACCAGCGTGGTGCCGTACTCGGCCTTGAACTCGTGGAAGCGCGACCCGTCCACGACCCGGGCGATGACCTCGCGCACGTCGTAGGGGATGCGCGAGTCCGTCGGCACCGCCCCGTACAGCTCGGCCGGGTCGACCACCGGGTCCTCGGTCGGGATCCGCTCCCACGGCGGTGCCACGCGCGGCCCGAGGGTCCCGACGATCGAGCGGACGATCCGCAGCGCGTGCGCGTCGTCGTTCGCCAGGTGGTCGGTCACCCCGGAGATCTTGGAGTGCAGGTCCCCGCCGCCCAGCTCCTCGGCCGTGACGACCTCCCCGGTCGCGGCCTTCACCAGCGGCGGACCACCGAGGAAGATCGTCCCCTGGTTGCGGACGATGACCGCCTCGTCCGACATCGCCGGCACGTAGGCCCCGCCCGCGGTGCACGAGCCGAGCACCGCCGCGATCTGCGGGATCCCCTTCCCGGACATCTGCGCCTGGTTGTAGAAGATCCGCCCGAAGTGCTCCCGGTCCGGGAACACCTCGTCCTGCGCGGGCAGGTACGCCCCGCCCGAGTCCACCAGGTAGACGCACGGCAGCCGGTTGTGCAGCGCCACCTCCTGCGCCCGCAGGTGCTTCTTCACCGTCATCGGGTAGTAGGTGCCGCCCTTGACCGTGGCGTCGTTGGCCACGATCACGCACTCCCGGCCCGCGATCCGCCCGACCCCGGTGATCATCCCCGCCGCCGGCGCGTCGCCCCCGTACAGCCCGTGCGCCGCCAGCGGCGAGAGCTCCAGGAACGGCGACCCCGGATCCACCAGCGAGTCCACCCGGTCCCGCGGCAGCAACTTGCCCCGCTCCACGTGCCGCTGCCGCGACCGCTCCGGGCCGCCCAGTCGCGCCGTCGCCAGCTGCGCGTTCAGGTCCGCCACCAGCGACCGGTGCGACTCCGCGTTCCGCGCGAACTGCTCGGCCCCGGGGTCGACCTTCGTGCCCAGCACCGGAGCCGCTGCTCCGGATCGCCTCGCCACTTCCTGCATCTGCCGTCCCTCGTCGGATCGGTTAGCGATCGTTAACCAGGTTAGCGGTCGTTAACACGGAGCGCCAGTCCCCTCAGGAACGTCACAGCCGCGGCCCCTACGGTGCTCCTCGTGCGCCTGCTGCTGGTGGAGGACGAACGCCCGCTGGCCGAGATGGTCCGTCGCGGGCTGGCCCGCGAGGGCCACGCGGTCGAGGTCCGGCACGACGGCCCCTCGGGCCTCGACGCCGCCGTCCACGGAGGCTTCGACGTCGTCATCCTCGACATCATGCTCCCCGGGCTGTCCGGGTACCGGATCCTGCAGCAACTGCGGGCCGCCGGCGTGTGGACCCCGGTGCTGATGCTGACCGCGAAGGACGGCGAGTACGACGAGGCCGACGCCTTCGACCTGGGTGCCGACGACTACCTCACCAAGCCCTTCTCCTTCGTCGTGCTGCTGGCGCGGCTGCGCGCCCTGCAGCGGCGCGCGGGCGACGCGCGGCCGACCGTGCTGTCCGTCGGCGACCTGCGGCTCGACCCGGCCCGGCACCGGGTGCACCGCGGCGACACCGAGATCACCCTGACCCCGCGCGAGTTCGGCGTGCTCGAGCACCTCATGCGGCACGCGGGCGAGGTGGTGACCAAGACCGACATCCTGCGGGCGGTCTGGGACGCCCACTACGAGGGCGAGGTCAACGTCGTCGAGGTGTACGTCGGCTACGTCCGGAAGAAGATCGACGCGCCCTTCGGCACCCAGACCATCGAGACCCTGCGGGGCGTCGGCTACCGGATGGTGGAGTCCGCCTGAGCGGGCCCGGCTCAGCGGCTCAGCGGGCCGGGGGCCAGACGACGGGGATCGGGGCCGTCGGGTTGACGTCCGCGGGCGAGCGGGCGTCCCCGAGCCGGATCGGGACCGACGCGGGTCGTCGCTCGTCGTCGCGGACCGCGTGCGGCACCGGTGACGGGCGGGGCACGGGCGCGGTCTCCTGCTCGGGCGACAACCGGTCGTCGCGCGGCGCGGGCCGGCGCGGGACGGGCGAGGGCCGGGTGTTCCCGTTCCGTGCCAGGGGTGCGGTCTCCTGCTCGCGGGGAGGTGGCGCGAGGACGGGCAGCGGGCCCGTCGGGCGGTCGTCCCGCAGCTCGGAGTCCGACGGCTCGGAGTCCGGCGGCCCCGGGTTCACCGGCCCGGAGTTCGACGGGCCGGAGTCCGCTGGTCCGGCGGTCTCGACGGTGTCGGTCGGCCCGGACGCGGCGTCGGCCAGGGGCAGGCGCAGCCGGAACAGCGCCCCGCCCAGCGGCGAGTCGAGCACCTCGACGCCGCCGTGGTGCACCGCCACGATCTCCCGGACGATGGCGAGCCCGAGCCCGGCGCCGCCGTCCGACCGGGCCCGGGCCTCGTCCAGCCGCACGAACCGCTCGAAGACGCGGCCGCGGTCCGCGGGCGGGACGCCGGGGCCGTCGTCGGCGACGTCGACCACCGCGTCGCCCCCCTCGGCCCGCAGCGTGACCAGCACCCGCGAGCCGGCGTGCCGGCGTGCGTTGTCGACCAGGTTCCGCACCGCCCGGACGAGCTGCGCGCGGTCGCCGGAGACCCGCACCGGCTCGGCGCGCACCTCGGGCGCCACCCCGCCGACGTCGGAGGGGCGGCCGCGTTCGGCCTCCACGATCTCGTCGAGGTCGACGTCCTCGCGGCGGGGCTGCAGCCCGCGCTCGTCCGACCGCGCGAGCAGGAGCAGGCCGTCGACCAGCCGGTCGAGCCGGCCCGCCTCGCCGCGCAGGGTCTGGACCGTCGACGCGTCGGACTCGGCCACCGACCCGGCCAGCAGCTCCAGCCCGGACGCGATGGTGGCGAGCGGGCTGCGCAGCTCGTGGCTGGCGTCGGCGACGAACCGGCGTTGGGCCGTCTGCGCGCTCTCCAGCCGACCGAGCATCTGGTTCATCGTCTCGGCGAGGCGGCCCACCTCGTCCCGCGCCGGCGGGACGGGCACGCGCGTGCCGAGGTCCCGGTCGGTCATGCCCGCCACCCGCGTCCGCATGGCCTCGACGGGGCGCAGGGCGCGGCCGGCGAAGAAGTAGGTGAACCCGCCGACCAGCACCACGAGGACCGGGATGCCGACCAGCACCATCGCCAGCACCGTGTCCACGGCGCGGTGCAGGAAGTCCAGCGGCTGGGCGGCGAGGACCCAGTAGGGCTGGCCGGTGGGCGGGAACTCGTAGCCCTTGACGACGACCAGCACCTCCTCGTGCTTGCCGTCGTCCAGCGTGATCCACGTGGAGTGGACGACCTCGACCTCGTCCGGCTCGGCCCGCACGGTCGTCATGAGCGGGTACTCCGGCAGCGGGTCGGAGGAGCCGATGTTCTGGACGTCCGGCGGGCGGTCGGGATCGTTGTTGTAGTCGGTGACCACCTCGACGAGGTCGGAGCGCTTCCCGGTGGCCTGGATGGCGTTGCGCTTGACGTCCTCGGTGTCGGCGAAGTTCGCCGCGACCCGGTCCCCGAGCTGGGTGGCCTGCTGGTCGGCCGTGTTGACCAGCTGCATCCGCAGCAGCCAGTTGAGCCCGAGGACCAGGATCGCCCCCGCCACGAGGAGCACGACCCCGACGGTGAGCGCGGCGGCCAGCGCGGTGGTCGTCCGGACCCCGAGCCGCGCGCGCAGCTGGTCCCGCACCCTCCGGAACGGGCCCGACGACCGCTCCGGGGCAGCACCGGACCCCGCGGCGGGGTCCGGGTCCGGGTCGCGGGCCATGGGGACAGGGTAGGTGCCACGTCCTGTGCCACGGCTGAGACGGGCGGCCGGGCCGGGAGTTAGCGGACGTTAACCCGGACACGCTACGCTGGCCCGATGGCGGCGCCGCGGGTCGACAACGCACCCTCCCGGCGGGAGCAGATCCTCCGCACCGCGGCGGGCCTCTTCGCCCGGCACGGCTTCCACGGGGTGAGCATCGCCGAGCTGGGCGCCGCCGTCGGGATCAGCGGGCCGGCGCTCTACCGGCACTTCCCGGGCAAGGAGGCTCTGCTCGCGGAGCTGCTCGTGGACATCAGCGAGCGGCTGCTGGCGGGCGGGCGCGAACGGGCGACGGGCGAGCCGGACGAGGTGCTGGCCGCGCTGGTCGACTTCCAGCTGGACTTCGCGCTGCACGAGCCGGAGCTGATCGTGGTGCAGGACCGCGACCTCGACAACCTGCCCGAGGCGGACCGGCGCCGGGTCCGCCGGCTGCAGCGCACCTACGTCGAGATCTGGGTCGACACGTTGCGCCGGCTGCATCCCGGGCTGGACCCGGACGCCGCCCGGGTCGCCGCGCACGGCACCTTCGGCCTGCTCAACTCCACGCCGCACAGCGGCTCACGCGCGGCTCCCGACGAGGTCGCCGGGCTGCTCCGGCGCATGGCGCTCACGGCGCTCACCGCGCTCTGACCCGTCCGCCGGCCAGCCCGGCCGGACCAGCAGCCGCAGCCCGTTCAGGCACACGAGCACCGTGGACAGCTCGTGCCCGGCCACGCCCAGGGCGAGCGGCAACGTGCCGGCCAGGTCCCACGTCACCAGCCCGGCGATGACGACCGCGGCGAACGCCAGGTTGGCCCGCGCGATCCGGCGGGCGCGGCGGGCGAGGCCGGCCAGCGGGGCGAGCGCGCCGAGCGGGTCCCGCAGCAGGACGCCGTCGGCCGCCTCGACCGACAGCGTCCCGGCGCCCTCCCCCACGGCCAGCCCGACGTGCGCGGTCGCGAGCAGCGGGGCGTCGTTGAGGCCGTCGCCGGCGGCGACGACCCGGCGGCCGCCGCGCTCGAGCTCCTCCACGGCGCCGGCCTTGTCGGCGGGCAGCAGACCGGCGCGGACCTCCCCGATCCCGATCCGGTCGCCGACCCGCCGGGCCGGCCCCTCCGCATCGCCGGTCAGCAGGACGGGAGGGGCGACGGCGGCACCCACCGCCGCGACGGCCTCCGCGGCCCCGGGGCGCACCTCGTCCGCGAGCACGAGGAGCCCGACGGGGCGGCCGTCCTCCTGCACGACGACGGCGGTGTGGCCCTCGCGCTCCGCCTCGGCCACGATCCCGGACCCGCGGGGGCCCAGGTCGGGGCCGGTCCGTCCGACCGCGACGGTGGCGCCCGCCCGCCCGTGGTCCTCGGGGTCCGGACCGGACGCGGAGGACAGCACCGCCCGGACCCCCTCGCCGGGCAGCGCCTCGAAGTCCCGCACCTCGGGCAGCCGCAGCCCGCGGCACCGGGCCTCGGCGACCACCGCCCGGCCCAGGACGTGCTCGGAGCCCTCCTCCACCGCAGCGGCCAGGGCGAGCAGCGCGTCGGCGGGGCGGCCGTCGAGGGGCTCGACGGCGCGGACCTCGGGCCGGCCGCGGGTGACCGTGCCGGTCTTGTCCAGGGCGACCGCGTCGACCTCGGCCAGCGCCTCGACCACCCCGGCGTCCTTGAGCAGCACGCCGCGCCGGCCCGCGACGGCGACCGCGGCGAGCAGCGGGGGCATGGTCGCCAGCACCACGGCGCAGGGGGAGGCGACGATCATGAAGGTCATCGCGCGGAGCAGGGTCTCCCGGAAGTCCGCGCCGAACAGCAGCGGCACCACCAGCAGCGCGAGCGCGGCCACCACCACGACCACCGAGTAGCGCTGCTCCACCCGCTCCACGAACAGCTGCCGCCCCGACTTGGTCTCGGCGGCGCGCTCGACCTGCGCGGCGATCCCGGCCACCACGGTGTCCGCCGGGTCCCGGTCGACCCGCACCCGGACCGTCCCCGTGCCGTTGAGCGTGCCCGCGAAGACCTGGTCGCCCGGGCCGCGGCGGACCGGGAGGGGCTCGCCGGTGAGGGTCGAGGCGTCGACCTCGGTGGCGCCGTCCCGGACCGTGCCGTCCGCGGGGATCTTCTCCCCGGGCCGCACGACGACCTCGTCCCCGACCGCCAGGTCCGCCGCCCGGACCTGCTCCTCCCGGCCGTCGACGAACCGGTGCGCGGTCTCCGGGGCCAGGTCGAGGAGGCCGGTGATGCTCGCGCGGGTGCGGGCGGTCATCACGGCCTCGAGTGCGCCCGAGCTCGCGAAGATCACGATCAGCAGCGCGCCGTCGAGGTGCTGGCCGACGGCCGCGGCACCGAGCGCGGCGACGATCATCAGCAGGTCGACGTCCAGCGTCTTCTCGCGCAGCGCCTGCAGCCCGGACCAGGCCGGTTCCCACCCACCCGTCACGTAGCAGGCGGCGTAGAGCACGGCGACGAGCGGCCACGGCGCCCCGAGCAGGTCGGCGGGCACGGCGGCGACGAAGAAGAGCAGGGCCAGCGCGGCGCTCCGCACCTCGGGCAGGGACAGCATGCGTGCGAACATACCTGCGTACGCACGAAGATACGCACTCAGATGGTGAGTGAGCCGGACACCTGCACGGTCGCTCAGATGTTCGCTAGACTCGCGGCGTGCACGAGGGCATCCCGGACTTCGCGATGCCGTCCGAGCAGGAGGTCCGCCGGGCGGCCGACTCGCTGCGCCTGCTCGCCGACCCCACCCGGATCAAGATCCTCTGGGCGCTCCTGCAGGGCGAGACCTCCGTGGCCTGCCTCGCGGAGCTGGTCGGCGCGGCGCCCACGGCGGTGAGCCAGCACCTGGCCAAGCTGCGGCTCGCAGGCCTGGTCGAGGGGCGGCGCGAGGGCACGTTCGTCTACTACACCGCGGAGAGCGCGCACGTCCGCGCGCTGCTCACGGAGGCGCTGGGGCAGGCGGCCGTCGCGTCCTGAGCCCGGCCACACCGAGCCAGGCGATCGTCACCCGCGCGAGTCGCGCTGCGGGCTCCGCGAGTCGCGCTGCGGGCTCCGCGAGTCGCGCCCAGGCTCCCCGCCAGTCGCGCTCTCGACATCATCAGCATCCAGGGCGCTTCCGCGCCGAGCAGGACCGGAAGAGAGATCACGAGCTGCGGGGCCGTCCCGAACGGATCGTCGGCGGCTCACCCGTCGTCCCGCGGTTCACCCCGGTCAGCCCGCGGGAGCGGGGGTCGCCGCCGTAGGCCGCGTGGATGCGCGGACCGGCAGCGGTGAGGCCGCCGTCGACGGTGATGTCCTCGCCCGTCACGAAGCGGGCGGCGTCGCCGCACAGGAAGGCGATCACCTCGGCGACGTCCTCGGGCCGGCCCACCTCCGGCCACGGCTGCACGCCGGCGAGGGCGCGGGCGGGATCGCGGCCCACCAGCGGCGTCGCGATCACCCCGGGGCTCACGGCGTTGACCCGGATGCGGTCCTCCGCCAGCTCGGCGGCCGCCACCCGGGTCAGGTTGAGCACCGCCGCCTTCGCCGCCGAGTAGGCCTGCGGGCCCGCGCCGCCGGTGTGCCCGGCCACGGACGCGACGTTGACGACCGCCCCGCCGCGCCCGGCGGCCCGCATCGCCCGCGCGCCGTGCTTGATCCCGAGGAAGACGCCGCGGACCAGGACGGCGAAGGTGTAGTCCCAGTCGTCGACCGCGATGTCGGTGAGCGCGCCGAACGCGCCGCCCACACCGGCGTTGTTCACCACGGCGTCGATCCGTCCGTACTCGGCGACGCACCGGCCGACCGCGGCCTCGACCTGCCCCTCGTCCGCCACGTCGACCCGCGCGAAGCACGCGCCGAGCTCGGCCGCCGCTTCCGGCCCGGTCTCCGGGTTCAGGTCCGCGACCAGCACCGACCACCCCGCCGTCCGGAGCCGCGCGACGGTCGCGCGCCCGATCCCGCTGCCGCCGCCGGTGACGAGGGCGACGGGCGGGGCGTCGTGATCGGTCATGCCGGCGACGCTATCGCCCCACGCCGCGCTCCGACGAGTGTGCCGATCTGGATACCCGGGCCCGTGATCGCCGTCCGGGGCCGGCTTCGGCCGGATGTGGCCGTAGCCGGTCCCGTCCGGCGATCATCGATCCCTGTTCGGACGGACATCCGGGCCTTTTCTCCGCCCGGACCGTCACATCCGACGGCCCGGCGGTGTCCGAAGGGGCGTGACGCAGGCAGCGCAACCGGGACCCGGAGCCGAACCCCTAGGGGACCCCGCCGACCGGATGGGGACTTTCTCCGGATCCCTTCTGCCGCACGCGGCGGCAGGGTGGACCCCGTGCTGCTGCGCCCCTCGTCACCGGTTGCGGTGGACGGTGGGCCGTCCGGGCCGCGCCGCTCGACGGGTGCGCGTCCGGGCCCACCGGCCGGGGGGAGGACGACGGGCGCGGCGGCACCTCCGGCCGGGGGGCCGCCGGAGGGCCGGCGATCGTGGGGGTGCACGACGGTGAGGACGATCGCGGGCGCGCCCGCGGGACCGGCTGCCGGGGGGACGGCAGCCGGACCCGCGGACCTCCTGGCCACCGAGCTTCCCTGCCACGGCGCGGATGCCGGGCTCTGGTTCGCCGAGGACCCCGCCGATCTCGAGCGTGCCAAGGCCGCGTGCCGCGGGTGCCCCATGCGCAACGAGTGCCTGGCCGGGGCGCTGCGCCGGCGCGAGCCGTGGGGCGTGTGGGGCGGCGAGATCTTCCAGAACGGCGAGGTCGTCCCGGTCAAGCGCCGCCCCGGCCGCCCGCGCAAGCATCCGCGCTGATCCCGGCCCCCCGGCTGACGTCGGTCCGATCGCCCGAATCGGTCCCGCAGCTCGGCCGACGTTCCCGCACGCGACCGACGGTCCCGCAGCTCGGCCAGCCTTCACGCGCCCGACCGAGGTTCGCGCAGCTCAGCTGACGATCGCGCACTCGACCGACGTTCCCGCAGCTCACGGAGGGTCGTGAGCGCGATCTGCCGCTCCAGGGGCAGTTGCCACTCACGGGGTTGAAGCGGCGGCCTGGCGGGCGGTGATCGGGTCCGGGGCGGCGCAGGCGGCCGCCGCCATCGCCCGGCACTGCTCGAGGGTGAGGTCGGCGAGTGAGGCACCGACCGCGGCCAGCGCGCCCGAGCCCATCGACAGCGTCGCGACGCCCAGGCCCACCAGCACCGGGGCGAGGGCGGGGTCGGCCGCGGCCTCGCCGCACACCCCGACCGGCACCCCCGTCTCCGCGGAGGCCTCGCCCAGCATCCGGATCAGCCGGAGCAGGGCGGGCTGCCAGGGGTCGTTGAGCGCGGCGACCGCGCCGGACTGGCGGTCCGCGGCGAACAGGTACTGGGCCAGGTCGTTCGTGCCGACGGACACGAAGTCCACCTCGGCCATGATCTCCCGCGCGACCAGCACCGCCGCCGGGATCTCGATCATCACGCCCGCGCTGCCGATCCCGTGCGCCCGGCAGCGCTGCACGAAGAACCGCGCCTCCTCGGCGGTGGCGACCATCGGCGCCATCACCTTCAGCTCGGCCCCGGTCTCCTTCGCCGCCGCGGCCAGCCCGGCCAGCTGACGCTCCAGCACGTCGGCGCCGATCCCGGGCACCCGCGCGATGCGCAGGCCCCGCACGCCCAGCGCCGGGTTCGGCTCGCCCTCCAGGGTCAGGAAGGGCAACGGCTTGTCGGCGCCGGCGTCGAGGGTCCGCGCGGTCACCGGCTTGCCCGCGAAGGCGCCGAGGACGCCGTCGTAGACCTCGCGCTGGCGCTTCTCCGAGGGCTCCTCGGTGGCGGACAGGAAGGCGAGCTCGGTCCGGAACAGGCCCACGCCCTGGGCGCGCCGCTCGGCGGCCGCGGCGGCACCCTCGGCGTCGCCGACGTTGGCGAGCAGCGGGACGAGGTGCCCGTCGGCGGTCCGGCCGGTGCCGTCCCACTCCACCGCGTCGACCGCCTCGACGATCACGGCCGCCTCCTCCGCCGAGCCGACCTCCTCGACGGCGCCGGTCGTCCCGTCGACCACGACGAACCCGCCCGCGACCAGCTCCCGCGCCCCCGCGCACCCGACGACGGCGGGGATGCCCAGCGAGCGGGCGAGGATCGCGGTGTGGCTGGTCGGCCCGCCCTGCTCGGTGACCAGCGCGAGCGCGACGCCCGGGCGCAGCCCGGCGGTGTCGGCGGGGGCGAGGTCGGCGGCCACGAGGACCGCGGGCTCGGCCAGGTCGGCCACGCCGGGCGCGGGCAGGCCCTGCAGCTCGGCGACGATCCGGTCGCGGACGTCCCGGACGTCCGTGGCCCGCTCGCCCATGTAGCCGCCCATCGCGGCGAGCATGTCGGCGAAGGTGTTCGCGGCCTCCCACACCGCGCGCGGCGCGGGCCGGCCCTCACGCACGAGGTTCTCGGCGTTCTCCAGCAGGGCCGGGTCGCCGACCATCGTGATCGTCGCCTCGAGGACGTCCTTGGCGTCGCCCGTCGCGGCGTCGGCGCGCGCCTGCAGCCGGGCGGAGACGAGCTCCATCGCGGGTCCGATCCTGCCCGCTTCGGTGTCCGGATCGGTGGGAACGGGACCGACCGGGGGTTCGCCGGGGGCGTCGGCGACGCGGACGACGCGCCCTCCCGCACGCCCGGGGCTGGCAGGGATGCCGTTCAGCTGCATTGCGAACTCCCTCGATCAACTCGGATGACTTCGGCGTGACCCGTTGACGAACACCAGTAAAACCCACATACTCGGAAACAAGCAAGCCGATTCGGGCACCGATCCGGGAGCGAACGAAGATGTACGCAGCGGAACGTCAGCAGTGGCTCCTCACCCGCACCCGCGACGCGGGCCGGGTCGACGTGGGTGCCGTGGCCGAGGAGCTGCAGGTCACGCCGGAGACCATCCGGCGGGACCTCGGCACCCTGGAGCGTCAGGGCCTCGTCCGCCGGGTGCACGGCGGCGCCATCCCCGCCGACCGCCTCGACTTCGAGCCCGCCATCGGCCAGCGCGACAGCGTGGCCGGCCCGGAGAAGGAGCGCATCGCCAAAGCCGCCCTCGCCGAGCTCGAGGGCTGCCTCACCGTCCTGCTCGACGCGGGCACCACCACCGCCCGCCTGGCCTCGGCCCTGCCGACCGACCGCGAGCTGACCGTCGTCACCAACTCGCTGCCGATCGCCTCGATGCTCGCCACGCGGCCGAACGTCGTGCTGCGGCTGCTCGGCGGGCGGGTCCGCGGCACCACCATGGCCGCGGTCGACGACTGGGCGACGGACACGCTGGCCACCCTCACCGTCGACGTCGCGTTCCTCGGCACCAACGGCTTCTCCCCGGAGCGGGGGCTCACCACGCCCGACCCGGCCGAGGCCGCCGCCAAGCGGGCCATGGTCGCCGCCGCCCGGCGCGCCGTCGTGCTCGCCGACGCGGCCAAGTACGGCACGGACCAGTTCGTCCGCTTCGCCCGGCTGGACCAGGTCGACGCCCTGGTCACGGACACCGGGCTCGACGACGCCGCCACCGCCGCCATCCAGGCCGCGGGCCCCCGCGTCGTCCGGGCCTGACCCGCCCTCCACCCGTCGAGGCCGGACCCGACCCGACTCCGACCCGACTCCGAGCCGACTCCAAGGCCCGACCGAACGACCCGACTTCACGAGGAGGTGAAGCCTTGATCGTCACCGTCACCCCCAACCCCAGCCTCGACCGGACCGTCGAGCTGGCCGGGCTGGTCCGCGGCGAGGTGCACCGCGCCCTGTCCGTGCGGCTGGACCCGGGCGGCAAGGGTGTCAACGTCGCCCGCGCGCTCACCCGTGCCGGCGTGGACGCGCTGGCGGTGCTGCCCTCGGGCCGCGCCCCCGGCGGACGGCTCAACGGCCTGCTCGACGCCCTGGCCGTCCCCGCCCTCACCGTGCCGATCCACGGCGCCACCCGCTCCAACATCACGCTCGTGGAGCCGGACGGCACCACGACGAAGATCAACGAGAGCGGCCCGGTGCTCACCCCGGAGGAGGTCGAGGAGGTCACCGAGCAGGCCGTGGCCCGCGCCCGCGGCGCGGACTGGCTGGTGACCTGCGGGTCCCTGCCCGAGGGCATGCCCCTGGACTTCCACGCCACGCTCGTCCGGCGCTCCGGCACGCGGACCGCCGTGGACACCAGCGGGGCCCCGCTGGCCGCCGCGGTCGCGGCGCGGCCGGATCTGGTCAAACCCAACCACGAGGAGCTGGCCGAGCTCGTCGGCCGCCCCCTCGTCAGCCTCGGCGACGTGCTCGCCGCGGCCCGTGAGCTCCGCGCCGCCGGGGTCGGCGCGGTCCTCGTCAGCCTGGGCGCCGGCGGTGCCCTGCTGGTCGAGGAGTCCGGCGAGTACCACGCCGCCACCCCGCCCGTGACCGTGCGCAGCACGGTCGGCGCCGGCGACGCCACCCTGGCCGGGTTCCTGGCCGCCGGGGGCGTCGGACCGGACGCCCTGGCCCGCGCCGTCGCGTACGGCGCCGCGGCCTGTCGCCTGCCGGGCAGCGAGATGCCCGGCCCCCACGAGCTCCCGCTCGCCGACGTCCGCGTCGGGATCCCGCACGCCGACCTCGTCCTCACCGGAGATGCCGCATGACCGAGCAGTCCGCACTGATCACCGCCGATCTCGTCGACCTCGACCTGCCCTCGACCGACCGCCGCGCCGCGGTCGGAGCGCTGGCCGAGCGGCTGCAGAAGTCCGGCCGGGTGACCGACCTGGCCCAGTTCCTCGCCGACATCGAGGCGCGCGAGCAGCAGATGCCGACCGGGCTCGAGGGCGGGATCGGCATCCCGCACTGCCGGTCCGCGGCCGTCACCGTGCCGAGCCTGGCCTTCGGCCGCAGCACGAACGGCGTCGACTTCGGCGCCGAGGACGGGCCCGCCCGGCTCGTCTTCATGATCGCCGCCCCGGAGGGCGGCGACACCGACCACATGACCGTGCTGGCCGCGCTGGCCCGCCGGCTGGTCCGCAAGGCGTTCAAGGACGAGCTCCTCGGCGCGACCGACCCCGGTCACGTCGCGGACTACATCCGGAAGGAGGTCGGGGCGTGAAGCTGCTGGCCGTCACCGCGTGCCCGACGGGCATCGCGCACACCTACATGGCCGCCGAGGCCCTCGAGGTCGCGGCGGAGGAGGCCGGGCACGAGATCGTCGTCGAGACGCAGGGCTCGGCCGGCTCCACCCCGTTCACCCCGGAGCAGCTCGCCGAGGCCGACGCGGTCATCCTCGCGGCCGACGTCGAGGTCCGGGACAAGGACCGCTTCGCCCACCTGCCCACGGTGACCGCCGGGGTGAAGAAGGCGATCGGCGGCGCGCCGGCCCTCATCGAGCAGGCCGTCGCCGCCGCCGAGGCGGCTCCGAAGGGCGCCGCCGGTGCCGCCGCGCCGGCCGACCCGCAGCTCGCGGTCAAGCAGACCGGCCCCGGCGCCGCGTCGAAGGTCCGTGGCTGGCTGATGACGGGCGTCTCGTACGTGATCCCGTTCGTCGCCGCCGGCGGGCTGCTGATCGCCCTGGGCTTCGCCCTCGGCGGCTACCAGATCACCGACGCCCCCTCGGTCACCGAGAGCTTCTCGTGGACCTCGCACACCAGCTGGGCCGCACTGCTGTTCCAGCTCGGCTCGCTGGCCTTCGGCCTGCTCGTGCCGGTGCTGTCCGGGTTCATCGCCTACGCGATCGCCGACCGGCCCGCGCTCGTGCCCGGCTTCGTCGGCGGCCTGGTCGCCGTCGAGGTCGGTGCCGGGTTCATCGGCGGCCTCGCCTCCGGTCTGCTCGCCGGCGGCCTCGTCTTCTGGATGAAGAAGTGGAAGGCGCCCAAGGCGATCGCCGGGATCATGCCGGTGCTGGTGCTGCCGCTGGTCGGCACCGCGATCATCGGCGGGATCATGTTCGTGGTGATCGGGCAGCCGCTCGCCGCGGTCACGACCGGGCTCACCAACTGGCTCAACGGCCTGTCGGGCAGCAACGCGATCCTGCTCGGCGCCCTGCTCGGCCTGATGATGGCCTTCGACATGGGCGGCCCGGTGAACAAGGCCGCCTACGCCTTCGCCGTCGCCGGGCTGTCCACCAACTCGCAGACCGCGCTGCTGATCATGGCTTCGGTGATGGCGGCGGGCATGACCCCGCCGCTGGCCATGGCACTGGCCACCACCGTCCGCAAGAAGCTGTTCACCGAGGCCGAGCGCGAGAACGGCCGGGCCGCCTGGCTCCTCGGGGCCTCCTTCATCACCGAGGGCGCGATCCCGTTCGCCGCCGCCGACCCGCTGCGCGTCATCCCGTCGCTCATGGCCGGGTCCGCGGTCACCGGTGCCCTGTCGATGGCCTTCGGCTCGACCCTGCGGGCCCCGCACGGCGGCATCTTCGTGGTCCCGCTGATCGGCAACCCGTTCGGCTACCTGGTCGCGATCGTCGCCGGGACGCTCGTCTCCGCCGCCCTCGTGATCGTCCTCAAGTCGGTGGGCCAGAGGAAGGCCGCCACCACCGGGTCCACGCCGGCGCCCCGCGCCGCCGCCCACGCCTGATCGTCGTCGAAGGAGAGATCGTCATGGCCGAGCGCCGCGTCAAGGTCGGATCGTCCGTGGGGCTGCACGCCCGCCCCGCCAACCTGTTCTGCAAGGCCGCCGGGCAGCAGCCCGCGAAGGTCACCATCGCCGCGGGCGACCGCGGCCCGGTCGACGCCCGCAGCATCCTCTCGGTGCTGGGGCTCGGCGTGGCCTCCGGTGAGGAGGTCGTCCTGACCAGCTCGGACGACGCGGCGGGCGAGACCTCGCTCGACGCCCTGGCCGAGCTGCTCGCCACCGACCTGGATGCCGTCCCCAGCTGACCCGCACCCCGGCCCGAGCGGGCGGTCCCCACGTGGGGCCGCCCGCTTCGGCGTTCCCGGGGGGCGCGCCGCCTCCCGGCCCGCGTGTCAACGGCGGGTTACGGACCTCCGCCAGCGATGGCCCCGCCCGCATCCAGGGGCGACGATGGGCGGCGGCCCTGCCGTTCCCGACGCCGCGAGCGGCCCTCACCCGTCGGAACGGAGCACCAGCACGGTGACCGCGAGCGCCCACCGCACCGAACTCCTCGCCCCGGACTCGCTGGCCGCGCACTCCGGCGTCGTCTCGGAGACCGAGCACAGCGCCCTGCGCGCCGACATCCGCAAGCTCTCGACGATGCTCGGCCGGACCGTCGCGCTGCAGGCCGGCGACGAGGTGCTCGAGCTGGTGGAGGAGGTCCGCAAGCTCGCCCGGGAGGCGGCCGGGGAGGGCGGCGACCCGGACGCCGTCACCCGGCGGCTGTCCGGGCTGGACACCGGCACCGCGGTCGTCCTGGCCCGGGCCTTCTCGCAGTACTTCCAGCTGGCCAACGTCGCCGAGCAGCTGCACCGCTCCCGCGAGCTGCGCAGCCTGCGGCCGGCCGACGGCCGTCCGCTGCACACCGTCCTCGAGCGGCTGGCCGCCGAGGCCGACCGCGGCGCGGTGCAGGAGGTGCTCGCCCGGGCCCAGCTGCGCCCCGTGTTCACCGCGCACCCCACCGAGTCCTCCCGGCAGTCCGTCCTGGCGATCCTCCGCCGGGTGGCCGAGGGGCTCGACGACAGCGCGTCGGACGACGAGCTGGGCGCCCTCGTCGACCTCCTCTGGCAGACCGACGAGATCCGGCCCGGCAAGCCGACGGTGACCGACGAGGCCCGCGGCGTCGCCTGGTTCATGGAGCAGCTCGGCACCCGGACGGTGCCGGACCTGATCGGCGAGTTCGAGGCCGAGGTGCGCGCGCACGGCTTCGAGGTCCCGCCGGACTCGCGGCCGCTGAGCCTGGGCTGCTGGGTCGGCGGCGACCGGGACGGCAACCCGAACGTCACGCCCGAGGTGACCCGCGAGGTCCTGGAGCTGTACTCGGACCGCGCGCTGAAGATCCACGGCGCGCTCGTCGAGCAGCTGATCCAGGAGCTGTCGATCTCCACCCGGGTGATGGGCGTGTCCGAGGAGCTGCGCGGCGCGCTGGCCCGCGACCGCCGGGCGCTGCCGGAGGTGTACGACCGGTTCATCCGGCTCAACGCCCACGAGCCCTACCGGCTCAAGCTGTCCTACGTGCAGGCGCGGCTGGACAACACCCGCGCGCGGATCGCGGTCCACGGCCCGCACGTCCCCGGCCGGGACTACCTGGGCGTGGCCGAGTACGTCGCCGACCTGGGCATCCTCGACCGGTCGCTGCGCGGGCACCTCGGCACGCGGATCGCCGGCGGCACCCTCGCGCGCGCGATCCGTGCGGCCCGGGCGCTCGGGCTGCACCTCGCCGAGCTGGACATCCGCGAGCACAGCCAGAAGCACCACGACGCCCTCGGCGCGATCTACGACGAGCTCGGCGAACTGGACAAGCCCTACTCCGAGCTGACCCGCGAGGAGCGCCGGGAGCTGCTGTCGAAGGAGCTGCAGGGGCACCGCCCGCTGGTCCGCCGGCACTACGGCGTGCCGGAGGCCGCGGCCCAGGTGATCGCGACCTTCGACATGCTGCACGAGGTCCAGCACGAGTTCGGGCCGGAGGTCGCCCGGACCTACATCGTGTCGATGGCCCAGGACGTCGACGACCTGCTCGCCGTCGCCGTCCTCGCCCGCGAGTCGTACATGGTGGAGCTGAAGTCGAACCCGCGCTCGTCGGTGGACCTGGTGCCGCTGTTCGAGACGGTCGAGGAGCTGTCCCAGGCGGGCCCGCTGCTCGAGGGGCTGCTGTCCGACCCGGGCTACCGGCAGCAGGTGCGCAACCGCGGCGACCTGCAGGAGATCATGCTGGGGTACTCGGACTCCAACAAGGGCGCCGGGATCACCAGCTCGCAGTGGGAGATCCACCGGGCCCAGCGGCAGCTGCGGGACGTCGCCGCGGCACACGGCGTCAAGCTGCGGCTCTTCCACGGCCGGGGCGGCTCGGTCGGCCGCGGCGGCGGGCCGGCGGGCGAGGCGATCGCGTCGGCCCCCTACGGCAGCGTCGACGCCACCATGAAGCTCACCGAGCAGGGCGAGGTCATCTCCGACAAGTACTCGCTGCCCTCGCTCGCCCACGACAACCTGGAGATCCTGCTCGCCTCGATGCTCGACGCGAGCGTGCTGCACAAGGCCTCCCGCTGGCCGGACGAGACGCTGGCCCGCTGGGACGAGGTCATGACGTGCGTGTCCGAGGCGGGCAAGAAGGCCTACCGCGAGCTGGTCGGCGACCCGGCGCTGCCGGAGTTCTTCACCGCGGCCACCCCGGTCGACGAGCTGGGCCGGCTCAACGTGGGGTCGCGGCCGTCGAAGCGCCCGGGCAAGGGCGCCCCGTCGCTCGACGACCTGCGGGCCATCCCGTGGGTGTTCGGCTGGACGCAGACCCGGATGGTCGTGCCCGGCTGGTACGGCCTGGGCAGCGGGCTGAGGGCGGCGCGGGACGCGGGCTACGGCGAGGTCCTCGACGAGATGCGCGAGTGGGCCTTCTTCGCCAACCTGCTCGGCAACGTCGAGATGACACTGGCCAAGACGGACCTCCGGATCGCCTCCTACTACGTCTCGACGCTGGTCGAGCCCGGCCAGCAGGAGCTGTTCGAGCTGATCCGCACCGAGCACGGGCGCACGCTGCGCGAGGTGCTGGCCCTCACCGGCGACCCGGTGCTGCTCGACCGGCACCCGGTGCTGCGCAACACCCTCGCGGTGCGCAACGGCTACCTCGAGCCGCTGCACCACCTGCAGGTCGAGCTGCTCGACCAGCGCCGCCGCCGGGGCGAGGAGGACGCCGACCTCGAGCGCGCGCTGCTGCTCACGATCAACGGCATCGCGGCGGGGATGAAGAACACCGGCTGAAGGGGTGAGCGAACGGCGCTTTCGCTCATACCTAGTGATCGAAAGCGCCGCTCGCTCCTCCCACCGAGCTGCGGGAACGCGGGACCGCGATGTCCGTGGGCACCCCGCGGCCGCGCAGCACGACGGCGTCGCCGACCTGCCAGTGCTGCGCCTCCTCGGGGTTCGCGAGGGCGACCGCAGTGCCCGACGCCGCGATCCCGCCGCGGGACTTGGCCAGGTCGGTGAGCCGCGCCGCCTCGTTCACCGGGTCGCCGATCACCGTGTACTCGTAGCGGCGGGGGTCGCCGACGTTGCCGGCCACGGCGTCGCCGGCGGACACGCCGATCCCCGCCGACAGCTCGGGCATCTCGTCGCCCAGCCGGTCGCACAGCACCCGGGCGGCCGCCAGTGCGCAGCCCGCCGGGTCGTCGATCGCGACGGGCGCGCCGAACACCGCCAGGGCGGCGTCGCCCTCGAACTTGTTGATCCAGCCGCCGTGCTCCTCCACCACGCCGACGACGACCGCGAAGAACTCGTTGAGCACCTCGACGACCTCGGCGGGGGGCCGCTCCGTCGCCATGCTGGTGGAGCCGACGAGGTCGACGAACAGCACCGCCACGCGGCGGACCTCGCCGCCGAGCTCGACGTCGTCCGACGCGGCGGCGGCCCGGGCGACCTCCCGCCCGACGTGCCGGCCGAACAGGTCCCGGATCCGCTCCCGCTCCCGCAGCCCCTCGACCATCGTGTTGAAGCCGGCCTGCAGCCTGCCGAGCTCGGTGTGGTCGTAGACGGGGACGGAGACGTCGAGGTCGCCCTTCTCGACCTGCTGCATCGCGCGCCGCACCGCGATCACGGGGTCGGCGGTGGAACGCGCGGAGCCGATGGTGGTGAGGAGGCCCGCGAAGAGGGCGGCGGCGCCGATCCCGAGGATCATCACGGCGAGCCGGTCCACGGTGACGTCCCGGAACACCAGCGCCGTGGTCCCGGCGAGGAGCAGCCCGGACACCGGGACGGCGGTGCCCAGCGCCCAGAACAGCACCGGCCGCAGCAGCACCCCCGGCAGCGCCCGGCTACTCGGCGGCACCCCGGCCAGCACGACGGACGCCGGCCCGCGCAGGATCCGCTCGCCCAGCAGGTAGGACAGCGAGCAGGTGGCGACGCCGCCGATCGTGATCGTGGCCGCGACCGAGAAGGCCAGCCGGGGCGAGAACTGCAGGTTGAGCAGCCCGAACAACACGACGGCGCCGGCCCAGAGGAAGCCGAGAACCACCACCAGCCGCAGCGGGCCGTAGAGCACCAGCCGCCGCGCGCGCCGCTCCGGGTCGACCCGGGCGCCGCGACCGCGCAGCCGGAACAGGGCCCGCCCCACCGCGAGCCCCAGCGGCGTGACGACGACGAGGTACCCCGCGAAGACGGCGATGTTGACCAGGCGCACCTGCCCCGGGTCGGCGACCCGCCCGTCCGGCACCACCCATGCGGCCAGCACGAACACCACGGCCGCACCGCCGAAGTTCGCCAGCACGACCGCGACGCTGAGCAGCAGCCGGATCGGCAGCCCCAGCACGAAGCCGCCGGGCCGCAGCTGACGGTCCGCCATGGCGGGAGTCTAGGCCGAACGGGTGTCGGCCATGCTGGGGGACATGACGGAGCTGGAGGTACGGCGCGGGGGTACCCGCGGCCCTGCGGTGCTGCTGCTGCACGGGCTGGGCGCGACGGCGCGGGTGTGGGACGGGCTGGCCGACGCGCTCGGCGACCGGACCTGGATCGCCCCGGACCTGCCCGGTCACGGCCGTTCCGCGCCGCTGCCGGAGTACACGTTCGCGGCGGTCGCGGAGGCGGTCGCCCCGCTCGTCGACCCGGCGGGCACGGTCGTGCTCGGGCACTCGTTCGGCGGAGTGGTCGCGCTGTACCTCGCCGCCCGCCCGGGCGTGCGGTCCGTGGTCGGGCTGGGCATCAAGGTGGCGTGGACGGCCGACGAGCTGGCCCGCGCGGCCGCGCTCGCCGCCCGCGCCCCGGCGGAGTTCGGCACCCGCGAGGAGGCCGTGGCCCGGCACCTGCGGGTCGCCGGGCTCGACGGCCTGGTCGATCCGGTCGATCCCGCGCTCGACGGCGCGGTGACCCGGACCGGGGCCGGCTGGCGCACCGCCCTCGACCCGAAGGCCTTCGGCGTGGGCGACCCGCAGGTCGCCGGCCTGCTGACCGCGGCGTCCGTCCCGGTCGTGCTGGCCCGGGGCGAGCACGACCCCATGGTCACGGCGGACCAGCTGGCCGCGCTCGTCCCGAACCCCGTCGACCTCCCGGGCCTCGGGCACAACGCGCACGTCGAGGCTCCGGAGGCGCTCCTGCCCCTGCTCGAGGCCTGAACGACGCCGATGCCGCCCGGCGGAGGCCGGGCGGCATCGGGTGAGAGGTCAGGAGGGCAGGCGGCAGGCGTTCATCTTGTCGAGGTCGGTGCCGGCGTCCTGCAGGCACTGGTTGTAGGCGGTCAGCTCGTCCGAGCTCTGCTGCAGGTCCTCCGACAGCTGGTTCACCGCGGTGAAGAAGATCGACGCGCCGATGATCGCCATCACCAGCGAGGCCAGCCCCGCTCCCAGACCGGCCCACGTCAGCCCGCGGGAGGCTTCGCCCCGCTTCGCCCGGCCGAGCGAGGCCAGGGCGAGCGGGATCGCGACGACCGCGAGCGTGCCGGCAATCCAGAACAGCAGCGGGACCAGCCCGAACAGCACGCCGACGATGCCGCAGATCAATGCCGCGAGCGCGAGCCCGTTGCGGTGTGCCGGAGCCGGGGCCCGCGGTGCGTCGTACTGCGGGCCCGGCGCGAACTGCTGTGGCACGGCACCCGGACCGGGCTGCGGCGGGGCGACCGGGCCGCCCGGCGGGGCCCAGCCTGGCCCCTGCGAACCCCAGCCCGGAGCCTGCGCGCTCCAGTGCGGCGTGCCCTGGGACGTCCACTGCGGCGGCGGTCCGCCCTGCGGTCCGGCGTGCCGGTCGCGCGGGTCCTGTGGCGGAGTCTGTCCCTGGAAGTCGAACGGCGCCGGGGTCCGGGGGTCGTGGTGGCCGGAGTGCGGCCCGTTCTGCGTGGTCACGCTCACCCCCCATCGCCGCCCTTGACCCGCCCATTACCGGCGTCACCCGGACGAGTGGTCAGCGCACCGTGCCCACCATGTGCACCGCACTCCTCCTGTTGCGGACGGCCAGGTCCCAGCCCTCCTTGGCCTGCTCGGTCACCAGCTCCACCGTGGAGGGCAGGAGCACCGGCTTGCGGAACCCGACCTCGTAGGTCGCGACCTCCGGCACCCGGCCCTGCAGCGCGGCGAGGGCCCGCGCGGCCGTCCACATCCCGTGGGCGATCGCCCTCGGGAACCCGAAGGCCTTCGCCGTGAGCGGGTTCAGGTGGATCGGGTTCACGTCCCCGCTCACCGCGGCGTACCGCCGCCCGGTGTCCGCGGGCACCCGCCACACCGCGGCGGCCGGCCCGTCGACCTCGGGCAGGTCCGGCAGCTCGCCGGCGAGCCCGGTCGGCGCCTGCGCGCCGCGGGCCAGGTAGGTGCTGCGCCCGTCCCAGACCCGGCCGCCGTCGACCGACACCTCGGACACCAGGTCCACCTGCGCCCCGCGGGGGTGCGCGGCGAACCGCTCGGCCCGGACCCGGACGTCGAGCCGCTCGCCGAGTCCGATCGCCCGGTGCACCGTGATCCGGTTCGCGACGTGCACGAGGCCCGGCAACGGCAGCGGGAAGGACCGCGCGGCCATCAGTTCGATCTGCAGCGGGAAGGTCAGAACGTGCGGGAAGGTGAGCGGCAGCGCGTCCCCCAGCGGGAACCCGCACACTCGCGCATAGTCCGCGAGGTGCCCGAGCTCCGGCGTGACCGACCGCTCGAGCACGGTGTCCGGCAAGGAACGTGCCCGGCCGGGCAGGACCGCGCCGACCGCCGCCTTCGCGTAGAGGCCGATCATCACGCCCCCAGCATCGACTGGCCGCACACCCGCACGACCTGCCCGTTCACCCCGCCGGAGTCCGCCCGGCCGAGCCAGCCGATCGTCTCGGCGACGTCGACCGGCAGCCCGCCCTGGCGCAGCGAGTTGACCCGCCGGCCGGCCTCGCGGGTGCCGATCGGCATCGCCGCGGTCATCTCGGTCTCGATGAAGCCGGGCGCGACCGCGTTGATCGTCACCCCCTTCTCGGCCACGACGGGGGCGAGCGCACGGACCATGCCGATGATCCCGGCCTTGGACGCCACGTAGTTCGCCTGCCCGCGGTTGCCCCCGATGCCGCTCTGCGAGGACACGCAGACGATCCGCGAGCCGTCCTGCAGCAGGGTGCCGTCCGCGAGCAGCGCCTCGGTGATCCGCAGCTGGGCGCGCAGGTTGACGTTCAGGACCGCGTTCCACCGGTCCGGGTCCATGTTGGCCAGCAGCTTGTCCCGGGTGATGCCGGCGTTGTGCACCAGCAGGTCCACCCGGCCGTGCCGCTGCGTCAGGTGCGCGATCAGCCGCTCCGGGGCGTCGACGGCGGTGATGTCGAGCTGCAGCGCCGTGCCGCCGGTGCGGTTGGCGACCTTCGCGAGGTTCTCCCCGGCCGCCGGGATGTCGACCACGACGAGCGTGGCCCCGTCCCGCGCGAGGGTGTCCGCGATCGCCGCGCCGATGCCCCGGGCCGCCCCCGTGACCACGGCGACCCGACCGGCCAGGGGCTTCTCCGGCAGCGTCGGGCTGTCCATCGCGGCCGGGTCCTGCGGCGACCCGACCGGCGCACCGATCCGCACGACCTGCCCGTCGACGTACGCGGAGCGGGCGGACAGGAAGAACCGGACCGAGCTGTCGACCGCCGCCGGCGGCGCGTCGGCCGCCACGACCAGCAGGTTCGCGGTCGCGCCGGCGCGCAGCTCCTTGGCGATGGTGCGGACCAGGCCGTCGAGGGCCTGGGCGGTGGCGGCGGCCTCGATGGATGCCGCCGCTGCCTCCGCGGGCTCCGGGCCGAGCAGCAGCAGCCGCCCCGACGGAGCCAGCTTCCGCACGGCCGGGGTGAGGATCGCGCGGGCCGCGGCGAGGTCGTCGAGCGTGACGGCCGCCGTCAGGTCGACGACGACCGCGGCGAGCTTCTGGTCCCCCACCTCGTCGACCGCCTGCTGGCCGGACTCCTCGACCAGCGCCCTGATCGGCTTGGCGAAGCGGCCGGCGCCGACGGACGTGACCAGCGCGGGCCCGGGCAGCAGCGCCTGGCCGGGCTCGTAGCGGCGCAGCAGCGGTACCCGCGGGACCCCGAGCCGGCCGGCGAGGGCGGTGTTGGAGAGGTCCCGGAAACGGTCGGTGCTCATGTCTCCTCCGCGGGAGAGAGTGCTGTGCTGGTCGGAGCGGTGCTCATCACGCCGCCTCGAGGATCGCGACGACGCCCTGGCCGCCGGCCGCGCAGATCGAGATCAGCCCGCGGGCCTTCCTGCCGTCCTGGCCGGTGCCCTTCTCGTGCAGCAGCTTCGCCAGGGTGGCGACGATCCGGCCGCCGGTCGCGGCGAACGGGTGCCCCGCGGCGAGCGACGAGCCCGTGACGTTGAGCCTCGACCGGTCGATCGAACCGAGCGGGGCGTCGAGGCCGAGCCGGTCCTTGGCGAACTCGACGTCCTCCCACGCCTTGAGGGTGGCGAGCACCGTGGAGGCGAAGGCCTCGTGGATCTCGTAGAAGTCGAAGTCCTGCAGGGTGAGGCCGTTGCGCTCGAGCAGCCGCGGCACGGCGTACACCGGCGCGGTGAGCAGCCCGTCGCGGCCGTGCACGTAGTCCACGGCGGCGGTCTCGGCGTCGACGAAATGGGCCAGGACCGGCAGCTTGCGCTCGGCCGCCCACTCGTCCGTGCCGAGCAGGGCGAGCGCGGCGCCGTCCGTCAACGGGGTCGAGTTCCCCGCGGTCATGCTGGCCTCGTCGCCGAACTGCTTCCCGAAGACCGGCTTCAGCTTCGCCAGCTTCTCGACCGACGAGTCCGGGCGCAGGTTGTCGTCGCGGGTCAGACCCAGGTAGGGGGTGACGAGGTCGTCGAAGAAGCCGCGCTCGTACGCGGCGGCGAGGTTGCGGTGGCTGGCGGCGGCCAGCTCGTCCTGCGCCTCCCGGGAGACGCCCCACTCCTTCGCGGTGATCGCCGCGTGCTCGCCCATCGACAGCCCGGTGCGCGGCTCGGAGTTGCGCGGGATGTCCGGCACGATCTGCCCCGGCCGGAGCTTCGCCAGCAGCTTCAGGCGCTGCTGCACCGTCCTCGCGCCGTTGAGGGCGACGAGCACCTTGCGCAGGTCCTCGTTGACGGCGACCGGCGCGTCGCTCGCGGTGTCCACCCCGCCAGCGACGCCGCTCTCGATCTGCCCCAGCGCGATCTTGTTCGCCACCAGGATCGCGGCCTCGAGGCCGGTCCCGCAGGCCTGCTGGACGTCGTAGGCCGGGGTGGACGGGGCGAGCCGCGAGCCGAGCACCGCCTCACGGGTGAGGTTGAAGTCCCGCGAGTGCTTGAGCACCGCACCGGCGACCACCTCGCCCAGCCGCTCGCCGGCCAGCCCGTGGCGGGCGACCAGCCCGTCGAGCGTGGTGGTGAGCATGTCCAGGTTCGACGCACGGGCGTAGCGCCCGTTGGCGCGCGCGAACGGGATCCGGTTGCCCCCGATGACGGCGGCGCGCCGCGGTGTGGACGGCATGGCGTTCCCTTCTCGAGCGGATGGGCCCTGCGGTGTCACGGTATTACCCGCGAGTAGCCAGAACCCAGGGTACCCGGTACCGTCGGTTCCATGAAGTCGGAGGCGGAGCTCGCGGAGCCGACCCTCGACCCGGTTCGTGACCGGCGCGACTCCCGGTGGGACGCCCACCGCGAGCAGCGCCGCGCCGAGCTCGTCGGTACCACCGTCGCGGCCATCCGGCAGCACGGGGCGGGCGTGGGCATGGACGAGATCGCCGCCGCCGCGGGCACCTCGAAGACCGCGGTCTACCGGCACTTCCGCGACCGCGCGGGGCTGTACACGGCGGTGTGCGGCGCGGTCGCGCGCGTGCTCACGGGCCAGATCCGGCGCGCGACCGACCAGGCGCTGGCCGAGGGCGCGGGCGCGCACGCCGCCGTCGCCGCGGGCATCGACGCCTACCTGAGGCTGATCGAGTCCGACCGCGAGGTGTACCGGTTCGTGGTACAGCGCCCCCTGCTCGGCGCCTCCGTCGCCGGCGCCGATCCGGTCACCGACCTCGTGACGGTGATCGGCGACCAGGTGGCCGAGGTGATCGAGAGCCGGCTGCCCGGCGCGCCCGCGGCGCGCATCTGGGGGCACGCCGTCGTCGGCATGGTCCGCGGGGCCGCGGACGACTGGCTCGCCCGCCCGACCGGCACCACGCGGGACGAGCTCACCGCCCGACTCACCGACCTCGCCTGGACCGGTCTCGCCGGCCTGGCGACCACACCGAGCGACGCTCGCGGAGCGAGCACCGACACCAGCGGAGCTCGCGGGGCGAGCACCGACACCAGCGCGGCGCGCGACGCGCGCACCACTACCGCAGGAGGCACCGCATGACCCCGTCCGTGGACGCGCTCCGCTCCACCCTCGACGGCCGCTGGGCGGACGTCCGGAGCTCGGTCCGGGAGCAGATGGCCCGGTTCCGTCCGGTCGACCCCGGCCTGTCGGTCGAGGAGTACCGCGCGAAGGTGCTCGAGCTGGTGCACGAGCTCGCCGAGACGGGCCAGCCGCACACCGGGTTCTCCCCGGAGTACGGCGGCAAGGGCGACGTCGGCGGCGTCGTCACCGCCTTCCAGGCGCTCGGCTACGGCGACCTGTCGCTGCTGGTCAAGGCCGGTGTCCAGTGGGGCCTGTTCGGCGGGGCCGTGCAGGTGCTGGGCACCGAGCGGCACCACGAGCGCTACCTGCGTCGGATCATGGACGGCGAGCTGCTCGGCTGCTTCGCGATGACCGAGACGGGCCACGGCTCGGACGTCCAGCACCTGCGCACCTCGGCCACCTACGACCCGGTCGCCGAGGAGTTCGTGATCGACACCCCGGAGCCGGGGGCGCGCAAGGACTACATCGGCAACGCCGCGCGGGACGGCCGGATGGCGGTCGTGTTCGCCCAGCTCGTCACCCGGGGCGAGAGCCACGGGGTGCACGCCTTCCTGGTCCCGATCCGGGACGACGGCGGGGCCGCGATGCCCGGCGTCGAGATCGGCGACTGCGGGCACAAGGCCGGGCTCAACGGCGTCGACAACGGGCGGCTGACCTTCCGCTCGGTCCGCGTGCCGCGCGAGGCCCTGCTCAACCGGTTCGCCGACGTCTCGCCGGACGGCACCTACTCCAGCTCGATCGAGAACGAGGGCCGCCGCTTCTTTACCATGCTCGGCACGCTGGTCCGCGGAAGGATCAGCGTCGCGGGCGGGGCCGGCAGCGCTGCGCAGAAGGCGCTCGCCCTCGCGATCCGCTACGGCGAGCGCCGCCGGCAGTTCGCCGACCCGGGTACCGGGGAGGAGACGGCGATCCTCGACTACCGCGCCCACCAGCGGAAGCTGCTGCCCGCCCTGGCCACCACCTACGCGCTGCAGTTCGCGCAGGACGACCTCGTCGCGGAGATGCACCGTCTCCAGGCGCCGGGGGCCGAGCCGGACGAGAAGGCGCAGCGGGACCTGGAGAGCCGGGCCGCGGGCGTCAAGGCGATCGGCACCTGGCACGCCACGCACACCATCCAGACCTGCCGCGAGGCGTGCGGCGGCGCGGGCTACCTGTCGGAGAACCTGCTGCCGCAGCTCAAGGCGGACACGGACGTCTTCACCACGTTCGAGGGCGACAACACCGTCCTGCTCCAGCTGCTCGCGAAGAACCTGCTGTCGGACTACGGCAGGAGCGTGCAGAAGCTCTCGCCGCTCGGGCTGGCCCGGTTCGTCGGCGCCCAGGCGCTCGACGCGGCGGCGGAGCGGACGGGCGTCAACAAGCTGCCGCGCCGGCTCCCGGGCCGCGGGTTCCGCCCGCGGGACCGCGCCGAGCAGCGCCGGCTGCTCGCGGACCGGGCCGAGCACCTGCTCGCGGGCGTCGCGCGCCGGCTGCGCCCGGCGCTGAAGAAGGGCGCCGACCAGTTCGCGATCTTCAACGCCGCGCAGGACCACCTGCTCGACGCCGCCCGTGCGCACGTCGACCTCGTGGTGTTCGACGCGTTCGTCGCCGGGATCGAGCGGGCCGCCGACCCGTCCGTGCAGGCCCTGCTCGAGACGGTGTGCGACCTGCACGCGCTCGCCATGATCGAGCGGTACCGGGCCTGGTACCTCGAGCACGGCCGGCTCACGGCGGCCGAGACCCGCGCCGTCGTCGCCGCCGTCAACGACCTGTGCGCCGAGCTGCGCCCGCACGCGCGCCTGCTGGTCGACGCCTTCGGCATCCCCGAGGGCTGGATCGCCTGCCCGCTGCTGGAGGACCCGGCGGCGGAGAGCGGGGCCACGGCGACCGTGCCCGAGATGGTGGGCTGATCCTCACACGTCGTTCGGCGCCGTAACGGTCGGCGTCACTCTTTCGATGGACGGGTGCGCGACGGTTGCGCCCGCGCGGCTCCCCGAGGCCGCGTGACGTAGCCGTCGCCCGCTCCCTGTTGGTCCATCCGGTGGAGGACGCGCCGATGCGGCGATCCCGTGTGCGCCCGGTCGCGCTGCTCGCGCTGCCGTTCGCGCTCGGCGCCGTGCTGCTCGCGTGCGCCGCCCCCGCCGCGGACCCGGTGCCCACGCCGCAGCGCGCGGCCCCCGAGGTGCTGCCGTACGTCGACGTCTCGCTGCGGCCGTCGCCGTTGCCGGACCTGGTCGCGCAGACCGGCGTCCGCTCGGCGGTCCTCGCGTTCGTGCTCTCCGCCGACGGCAGCTGCACGCCCTCGTGGGGTGGTCAGACGCCGATCACCGACCCGGCCGTGGTCGAGGCGGCGCGGTCGCTGGAGCAGGTCACCGTCGCCACCGGCGGCGCGACCGGCACCTACCTCGAGAACGCCTGCCCCGACGCCGAGTCGCTGGCCGGGGCGTACCGCACCGCCCTCGCGTCCGTCGGGGCCACCCGGCTCGACGTCGACGTGGAGACCGGGATCGACGCCACGAAGGTCGCGGGCGCGCTCGCGCTGCTCGACGGCGTCGACGTCACGCTGACCCTGCCGGTGCAGGACGCCGCGCACGGCCTGACCGCCGACGCGCTGGAGCTGGTGCGCACGGTCGACGCGCACGGCGTCGACGCCCGGGTCAACGCGATGGTCATGAACTTCCCCGACGAGGGCGACTGGTCGGGAGCGGTGCTCCGGGCCACGGACACGATCGTCGGGCAGCTGGACCGCGACCCGTCGCGGATCGGCGTCACCCTCATGCTCGGCCGGAACGACACGGGTCCGGTCACCACCCTCGCCGACGCCGCCGGCGTCGCCGGGGTCGCCCGGGACCGCGGCATCGGCGCCGTCGGCCTGTGGTCCGTGGGACGCGACAACGGCGACTGCCCCGGCAACGCCACCGCGTCCTACGCGTGCAGCGGGATCGCACAGACCCGCTTCGCCTTCACCCGGACCGTCCGCGACGTGAGCGCGGGCCTCGCTCCCCCGGAGGACGTGACCCCATGATCGACGACGAGACCCGCGCCCTGCGGTCCGTCCCGGTTCCCCGTCGCCCCCTCGACGACGTGGACCTGGACGACGCGCCCCTCGGCTCGCCGGCCCCGCCGCTGGACCCGTCCCGTGGAGTGCCCGGGGCCCGGGACGCGACGCGGATGTCCGGTCCGCAGGAGTGGGACGCGACCCGGGTATCGGGTGCTCCGGGGTGGGACGCGACGCAGGTGTCCGGATCGCCGGCATGGGACGCAACCTCCGGAGCGCCTGCATGGGACGCGACGCAGGTGTCCGGATCGCCGGCATGGGACGCGACCCGGGTGTCCGCGGGACCGGCGGACTGGGACGCGACGACCGTGTCCGGCGCGCCGGCCGACCCCGACGCCACTGCCCTCGCCGGCATGCCCGCCATCGAGGCCACGACGGCGATCTCGGCCCGACGTCGGGCGGAGTTGGCGGCGGAGTCGCCGGTCGACGCCACGGCCGCCATCGCGTCCGTCCGGCCGGTCTTCGTCGACGAACGCGGCCGCCGCACCCGCGGCATCAAGTTCGGCGTCTACAGCGTGGTCGCGGTGTGCATCGTGTTCCTCGCGGTGGTCGGGATCAGCCTCGCCGCCGGCAACCGCGGCCCGCTGATGGAGATCCCGCTGCTCGGTGGCGGCAGCCCGGCCGAGGCCAGCGACACGGTGGAGACGGACGAGATCGCCCCGCCCCCGGACCCGGTGGCCGAGGCGCCCGCGACCACCACCGCCGCCAGGCCCGTCGCCACGACCACCCGCGCCCCCGCCGCCCCGGTCGCCACAGTGCCGCCGGCGGTCACGACCACCGCCCCGCCCCCCACCACGACGGCCGAGCCCGCCCCGACCACCCCGGCGCCCACCACGACCCGCACCCGCCCGACGCGGACGCAGGACACCGAGGGCAGCAGCGGTACCAACCCCGACAGCTCTGGGCCGAACCTCAACCCGGTCGCAGCTCCCACCAGCCCGTGAGCGAACGGCGCGCTCGCTCACACCTACTGAGCGAAAGTGCCGCTCGCTCCACGGTCGGCCGGGTCGCACCGCCACCGCCGGCTCGCTCGATCGCGGGCGTCCGCTTGCCCCTCCGCTACCGAGAACACGAACGGCGCTCTCGTTCACATCAGTGAGCGAGAGCGCCGTTCGTTCAGCGCGGGACGATCAGTGCGCGACGCGCGCGGCGCAGGCGTCCCGGTCCCCGGCGTAGGCGGGGTCCTGGGCGGCGGCCAGCCGCAGGTGCGGCAGGGCGTCGGCGTGCCGGCTCTGCCGCTGCAGCGTGCGCCCCAACAGGTACCGGGCGTACGGGTCACTCGGCGCGAGCTCGACGGCCCGGGTCAGCGTCTCCTCGGCCCGGCGCAGCTGCGCGGACCGGTAGTACGCCCGTCCGAGCAGCAGGGCACCGGCCGCGGTGTCGCGCAGCTCGTCGACCAGCGGCGCCAGCAGCTCGAGCGCCTCCAGTGGGCGACCCGCCTCGAGGCTCCCCTCGGCCAGCCGGTAGATCAGTGCGTTCTCCATCGCAGCCTCCCTTCACGTCCCCCAACCGCATACCCCCTCCCCCTATTCCACCCGCTCCTTCAGGGTCGCCGCACACCCGCTCCGGCCGCCATCACCCGCAGCCGCACACCCTCTCCGCCCCGGCACACCCGAAGCTGCGCGGCACAACGTCCCGAACGTGCTCCCACACCCCGAACGCTCGCTTCACACCCCGTCGACGGCGAGCGCCACGCTCTTCCAGGTGTGCGCGCCCGGCCGGGCCGAGGCCCTCCCGCAACGCCTCCGCGGACCACTTGACCCCGACCGCGCCTCCCACACCCAGATCGGCACGACACAATCCGTCGACACGGTGTGCGGCGAACATCTCGGATGTGTGAGCGGGCCACACGAGGTGTGTCGCGCCCCGCTGGGTGTGCCGCGCCACTGCCGGGTGTGCCGCGCCCGGGTCCCGTGTGCCGCGCCCGTCGATCTCGCCCCGACCCCGGCACGCGTGCCACTGCAAGCGCGCAGGTGATCACTGCTCGCGGTACACGGCAGCAGTGGATGGCCGGCAGGTACCGCACATAGCGATCACCTCGCCGAGCCGGCCGGACCGGGTGCAGTGATCAACACGTCGCGGTACCTGATGGCCGCGCCTGGCCAAGGTCCCGCTGGAGCCGATCACCGTTCCCGCGGCGACGCAGCCACCTGAGCGTCCACCCCGGATACCGTGCGGGCATGGACCTGGACGATCTCCGCGCGGTGCTGTTCGACATGGACGGCACGCTCGTCGACTCCGACGGCGCGGTCGAGCGCGCCTGGCGGACCTGGTCGGCGGAGTACGGCGCGGACCCGGAGGCCGTGCTCGCGGTGGCGCACGGCCGGCCGTCGACGCCCACGGTCCGCGAGGCCCGACCCGACCTCGACGAGACCGGGGTCGCCGCGGCGGCCGCCCGCCAGCTGGAGCTGCAGTACACCGACCTCGACGACGTCCGCGAGATCCCCGGCGCCCGCCGCCTGCTCGGCCTGCTCGACGTCCTCGGTCTGCCCTGGGCGGTCGTGACCAGCGCCGACCGCCGGCTGACGGACGTCCGGCTGCGCGCCGCGGGCATCACGCCGCCGCCGGTCGTCGTGACCAGCGAGGACATCACCGCCGGCAAGCCGGACCCCGAGGGCTACCTGCGCGCGGCGAAGGCGCTCGGCGTCGACCCCGCGGCCTGCCTCGTCGTCGAGGACACCGAACCGGGGCTGGCGGCGGGACGGGCCGCGGGCGCCTGCACGGCCGCGCTGAGGGGCCTGCGCGGCGACCTCTCGCTCACCGGCCTCGACGACCTCGCCGACCTGCTCAGCGAGTGGACGCCACCGCTCCCCGGATGACCCGCTCCGCGAGCGAACCCGCACTGACGGCAACGATCGTGAGTGGCGACGGTCACCCGAGCGACCTGTCCTGAGCACGAGCAAGTCGTCAGAGCGACCGTCGCCACTCACCGAGAATCAGCGATACCTCTCCACGATCCGCCGCTTGACGAGCTTGCCCGTCGGCGTGCGAGGCAGGGAGTCGGTGAAGTCCACGCTGCGCGGGCACTTGTAGTGCGCGATCCGCGACCGGACGAACTCCAGGAGCTCCCGCTCCAGCTCCGGTCCCGGCGTCGCGCCCTCCGCCGCCACCACCACGGCCTTGACCTGCTCGCCCATCTCCTCGTCCGGCACGCCGATCACGCCGACGTCGTGCACCGCGGGGTGGAGGGCGAGCGCGTCCTCGATCTCCTGCGGGTAGATGTTCACGCCACCCGAGATGATCATGAAGGACTTGCGGTCGGTGAGGTAGAGCCAGCCGTCGTCGTCGACGTACCCGATGTCCCCGGTCGTCGCCCACAGCGGGTGGTCGGGGTGCCGGGACTCGGCCGTCTTCGCCGGGTCGCCGTGGTAGGAGAAGGTCTCGATGTCCCGCTCGAAGTAGATCGTGCCGATCTGCCCGGCGGGCAGCTCCGCGCCGTCGTCGCCGCAGATGCGCAGGATCCCGACCTTCGCCTGTCCCACCGACCCGGGGTGCTCCAGCCATTCGGCCGAGCTGATCCGGGTGGCGCCGGGCGACTCGGTGGAGCTGTAGTACTCCTCGAGCACCGGACCCCACCACTCGATCATCTTCCGCTTGACCTCGACCGGGCAGGGCGCCGCCGCGTGCACCGCGACCCGCAGCGAGGACAGGTCGTAGCGGTGCCGGACCTCGTCGGGCAGCTTGAGCATGCGGACGAACATCGTCGGCACCCACTGGCTGTGGGTGATCCGGTGCCGCTCGATGTCGGCGAGCGCCCGCTCGGCGTCGAACCGGTCCGCGATCACCAGCGTGCCGCCGAGGGCGTGCACCATCGCGCCGAACCGCAGCGGCGCCGAGTGGTACTGCGGCGCCGGGGAGTAGTAGACGGAGTCGCGGCCGAAGGCGTAGGCCTCGCCGAAGCCGGTGAGCATCGGGTCGCCGGGCTCGTCGACCTGGCGCTCCGGCAGGTCCCGCTTGATCCCCTTCGGGCGCCCGGTCGTACCGGAGGAGTAGAGCATGTCCATGCCGCAGGGTTGGTCCTCGAGCGGGCCCGGCTGCTGCGCGGCGAGCGCCGCCTCGTAGTCCTCGTGCCCGGGGATCGGGCCGCCGACGGCGAGGCGCAGCTCGACCTTCGGGGTGTCGGCCACGATCTCCTCGGCCATGCCGGACAACGCCGCCGAGACCACCAGAACCCGCGCCTCGCAGTCCGAGACGATGTAGGCGACCTCGGCCGGCGAGAGGTGGCTGTTCACCGCGGTGACGTAGAGCCCGCAGCGCAGCGCCGCCCAGTAGACCTCGAACACCTCCGGGCGGTTCTCCAGCACGAAGGCCACGTGATCGCCGCGGGTCAGCCCCTGCGCGAGGAACACCCGCGCGAGCTGCCCGGAGCGGTCGTCGAGCTCCTTGTAGGTCTGGCGGAGCCCGTCGAGCGGGCCGCCGGACATGATCGTCGCGATGTCGTCCGGCGCCTCCCGCGCCCAGGTCCCGGGGTACACGTCAGCTCACCGTGCCGGCGGCGCCGGCCTGCCCGTCGTTGCGCACCCCTCGTTTCTAGCCTGCTGAACGAACGATCGCTAGACCTCGCTCGCCAGATCCGCGTGCTCCACCCGGAGGTCCTTCTTGAGGATCTTGCCGCTGGGGTTCTTGGGCAGGGCGTCGGCGAACACGACGTACTTGGGCCGCTTGTAGCCGGCGAGCACCTCGCGGGCGTGCGCGTCGACCTGCTCGCGGGTCAGCGTCACGCCCTGCTTGGGCACGACGACCGCGGTCACCGCCTCGATCCAGTGCGGGTGGGAGATGCCGAACACCGCCACCTCGGCCACCCCGTCGAGCAGGTAGAGGGCCTCCTCGACCTCCCGGGAGGCGACGTTCTCCCCACCCGTCTTGATCATGTCCTTCTTCCGGTCGACGACGGCGAGGTAGCCGTTCTCGTCGACCACGCCCAGGTCCCCGGAGTGGAACCAGCCGTTCCGGAAGGCCGCGGCGGTCTTCTCCTCGTCGTTGTAGTAGCCCAGCGCGGCGTGCGGGGAGCGGTGCACGATCTCCCCGACCTCGCCCGGAGCGACCTCGTTGTCGTCGTCGTCGACCACCCGGGTCTCGACGTTGAGCGACGCCCGCCCGGCCGACCCGGCGTGCGGCAGCTGCTCGTCCGGGCGCAGGATCGTGGCCAGCGGGGACATCTCGGTCTGCCCGTAGAAGTTCCAGAACTGCACCTCGGGCAGCCGCCGGGACAGCTCCTTGAGCACCTCCACCGGCATCGCCGAGGCTCCGTAGTAGCCCTTGCGCAGCGACGACAGGTCGCGGGTGTCGAAGTCCGGGTGGCGCAGCAGCGAGATCCACACCGTGGGCGGGCAGAACAGCTTGGTGACCTTCTCCCGCTCGATGGTCTCCAGCAGCCGCGCCGGCTCCGGGCTCGGCAGGATGATCGAGGTCGCGCCCAGGTAGACGTCGACGGAGAAGAAGCAGTCCAGCTGCGCGCAGTGGTACATCGGCAGGGTGTGGACCTCGATGTCGTCCACGCTCATCCCGCCGTCGACCACGCACGACACGTACTGGGTGATCAGCGACTTCGACGAGAGCATCACGCCCTTCGGGCGGGACTCGGTGCCCGAGGTGTACATCAGCCGCAGCGGGTCGTCGTCGGCGACGAGGACCTCGGGGGCCTCCGCGGAGCCGGAGTCGATCCAGCTGTCGACGTCCTCCCAGTCGCCCGTCGGGGCCGCACCGGACAAGGAGATCCAGCCACGCACCCCGTCGGACAGCTCAGCGCTGGCGAGCGCCTTCTCCGCGGTGGGGGCCAGCGCGTCCTCGGTGACCATGCCCTTCGCGCCGGAGTGCCCGAGGATGAACGCGATCTCCTCGGCGTTCAGCATGAAGTTCACCGGGACCAGCACCACGCCGAGCCGGGCGGTGGCGAAGGCCAGCACCGCGAACTGCCAGGAGTTGTGCGACAGCAGCGCCAGCCGGTCGCCCTTGCCCAGCCCCTTGCCGGCCAGGTTGTTCGCGCACCGGTTCACCGCGGCGTCGAACTCGGCGAAGCTCACCCGCCGCTCGCCCGCGACCACCGCGAGCTTGTCCGGGTAACGCAACGCGGTGCGGCGCAACAGGTCGCCGAGCGAGTGCTGACGGGCCCGGGCGATCGCCTCGGCGGTCTGCGGGGTGAACTGTGCGACATCGGACACGGCAGGCATCCTGCACGAACGGTCGCCCGGTCGACCAGACCGAATCCCGGCGGAGCGGTCAGTCGGGGCGACGGCCGGCACTCCACGCACCCGAGCCGGGCGGCGCCGACGACCATCGCGCGCGTGAGGGTCTCGGGGGTGAGGCCCGGAGGCGGCGGACGCGCGGAGCCCGTCGAGCCACCGGGCGGCCGGCCGGGCAGCATCTGGCCGAGCCAGCGGGCCTGGGTCTTGCGAAGGACGTCCGGCTCGCCGGGATCGGCGTGGGCCTGCTGGCCGACGGCATGACCCGCGACCGACCCGCGAGTCGGCATCTCCGGGCGACCGGACCCACATCCCGCGATGTGCGATTCGGTGACCCGGGAGTGCCGGCTCGCGCTCAGGGGAGCGTGAGGATCCGGGGGCCGTTCTCCGTGATCGCGATGGTGTGCTCGGCGTGGGCGGCGCGGCTGCCGTCCGCGGTGCGGATCGTCCAGCCGTCGCGGTCGTGCCGGTAGGCGTCCTTCCCGCCGGCGTGCAGCATCGGCTCGATCGCGATCACGAGTCCCGGGCGCAGCTTCAGCCCGCGTCGGGGCTTGGCCTCGTTGGGCACGTGCGGCTCCTCGTGCATCGACCGGCCGACGCCGTGACCGCCGTGGTCGGCGAGCATCCCGTAGCCGGCGCCGCGCGCGACCTGCCCGATCGCGTGCCCGACGTCGCCCATCTGCGCGCCCGGCTGTGCGGCCGCGATGCCGGCGTCGAGGGCTGCCTCCGTGGTGGCGATGAGCTTCTCGTCCCCCGGGTCCCCGTCCCCGACGACGACGCTGAAGGCGGCGTCGGCGCACCAGCCGTCGAGGTGGACGGCGAAGTCGACGCTGAGCAGGTCCCCCTCGCGCAGCTTCGTGCGCGACGGGATCCCGTGGACCACCGCGTCGTTCACGCTCACGCAGAGCACGCCCGGGTAGGGCCCCGGCGCCCAGCGCGGGTGGTAGCCGCGGAAGCTCGACACGGCCCCCGCCTCGGCGATCATGGCCGAGGCCAGCGCGTCCAGCTCGCTCGGCCGGACACCGGGCGCCGCTCGCTCGCGGACCGCGGCGAGGATGCGGGCGACCACGGACCCGGCGGCGTCGATCGCGTCGATCTCCCCGGGCGTCTTCAGCTCGATCACACTGATAACAATACCGGTATTAGTATGACGACATGGTGCGCGTCCCCCTGACCCCCGAGGACCGCGAGCGCGGCGAGCGGCTGGGCGCCCTGCTGCGCGCCGCCCGGGGCGACCGCAGCATCGGCGACGTCGCGGCGGCAGCCGACATCTCGCCGGAGACGCTGCGCAAGATCGAGACCGGGCGGATCCCCACGCCCGCGTTCTTCACCGTGGCCGCGCTGGCCGCGGAGCTCGGCCTGGGGCTGGATGCGCTGGCCGCCTGCCGCCGCAGCAGCGCCGACGCCTCCCCAGCGGCCTGACGGCGGGCCCGCGAACCATGGCGCACGACCCGGCCGCCCTGCTCGCCCGCGTCCGCAGGGCGGCGAAGGGCACGCCGTACACGGTCACCGGCACCGCCGCGGGGTTCGAACTGGTCGCGGAGGTGAGCAGCCCGCCCGGGGCACGCGGCCGCCGTCGCCGGGAGGTCCTCACGCACCGGGTCGTGCTCGACGCGGCCGGCGGCACCTACCGGGTCACCGACTCGCGGGTCCCGGTGCCCGACGCGCCCGAGGAGCCCGGGGAGCAGCGCTCCCTGCTCGCCGGCTTCGGCCGCCGCCCCGACTCCGTCGAGCAGGCGGGCACCGAGGGCCACCGGATCGTCGACGACGCCGCCGCGAACCTGGGTTGGACGCGGCTGCGGTCGCCGCTCGAGCGGCCGGGCGTGGTGCTCGCCACGCTCCTCGGCTTCTGTGTGCTGCTGGTCATCGTCGTGCTCGTCCTGCTGCTCTGACGGGCGATCTAGACTCGGGGCGGCCGGATCCCCACCGGCCCGCACGCTCGCCGGAGGTTCCCCCGTGTCCACCATTCCCGAAGCCCCTCGTGCCGACGCGCGTGTCGATGCGGAGGAGTCCGGTCTGCGGGTGGGCCGGCCGGCCTCGCACGCGGCGGGGTTGAAGGCGGTGCGGGTGTCGCTGTCTCGGGCGCTGCGCCAGATGGGGCCGGTGAAGTCGGCGCGCA